>NZ_JWMC01000080.1:0-110267 GCF_000812405.1 Pseudomonas sp. PI1 | reverse complement strand
CACGGTTGGGCCGGCAGCGGCTGGGGGCAAATCACCCTGCCGCGCATCGGCCAGGAGGTCATCGTCGACTTCCTCGATGGCGACCCGGACCAACCCGTCGTCACCGGGCGCAGCTACCGGGTGGGCAACCGCCCGCCCTACGAACTGCCCAGGCACCAGGTGCTCAGCACCCTCAAGAGCAAGGAACACAAGGGCCAGCGCGCCAGCGAGCTGCGCCTGGACGACACCACCGGCGAAATCAGCGCCGCGCTGATGAACGACCATGGCCAAAGCCATCTGCACCTGGGCTACCTCACCCACCCGCGGCCCGACGGCGGCCAGCCGCGCGGCGAAGGCTTCGAGCTGCGCACCGACCTGCACGGCGCCTTGCGCGCGGCGCAGGGGATGCTGCTCAGCACCGAGGCACAAGCCAACGCCAACGGCGGCCAGCTCGACCGCGCCCAACTGGTCAGCACCCTGGAGGCGGCACTGGAGCTGGCCAGGACCCTGGGCGACTACGCCGGTGAACACCAGGGCCTGGCCCACCAGGCCAAGCCGCAAGAAAACCTGACCGAGGCCGTGCGCGCCATGGGCCATGGCGCCAACGACCAGGCCGACGGCGGCGGCAATGGCAGTGAACCGGTCATCGCCCTCTCCGCCCCGGCCGGCATCGCCCTGGCCAGCCCGCGCAGCATCGCCCTGGGCGCCGGTGAGCACATCGATGCCGCCGCCCAGCAACACCTGCAACTCACTGCCGGCGAGCAGATGCTGCTCAACGCCGGCCAGGGCCTGGGCACCTTTGCCCAGAGCGGCGACATGCGCCACATCGCCCACCAGGGCCAATTGCTCCTGCAGGCGCAGCACAACAGCGTTCGTCTGGAGGCCGACCAGAGCGTGGAAATCAGTGCAAGCCAGGAGCACATCCTGGTCAAAGCCCAAGAGCACATCACCCTGCTGTGCGGCGGCGCCTATCTAAAGATGCAAGGTGGGAACATCGAGTTAGGCATGCCCGGCAACTTTACCGCCAAGGCAGCGAACCATCAGTTCCTCGCCCCCAGCAGTGCCTCAGAGGCTTTCAATGCATGGGAGCGAGCGCCATTCGACGAGCGCATTCAGCTCAAGCGCAATGGCCGTTCCCTACCGAATTATCGCTATGAAATTGTGCGGAGCGACGGCACTCGCATTCCAGGTGTGACCGACAGCGAAGGCTGGGCTGACCTTCAGCGCAGCCTTACAACGGAGGGTTACGAAATCCAGTTGCTGGGGCCGGCCTGAAAGCGATCGAGGAAAGGAATTCACCCATGACCGACACCACTCGCCCTATTCCAACGGAAATTGGCCCGGATGGCCGGGTAAGGGCCAGAGTTAGCATGACACCGTCCTCCAACACCCAGCGCGTGGAGGTAGAAGTCCCCCCGGATCAGGCCATTCCCATCGTATTCGTACCGGGCATCATGGGCAGCCCATTGCTGGCGACAGGGGAAAACCTTGGCATGGTCCAAAAGAGCCGTTGGGCATGGTTTCCCGATGACGTCAAATGGTTGATAAAGCCACTTGATAGCTATCGAACCCTTACCCCTGGCGAGCGCAAACGTCTTCTGTCCCCCACGGCAACCCGTGCATTCGCTACTCCGGAGGATGCTCATCGCGAAACCGTCGCTAAGCACAGCTCAACGCTCTATGTCGAGGAGGCCCTGCAACGTGGTTGGGGCTCGGTGATGTTAAGCTCCTATGGTGGCATCCTTAACTTCCTCGAAGCGCAACTGCGCTACATCCTCACCCCCCAGGGCCAGCCCTACCCGGGTATCCTGGGCGCAATGCCCCGCGATCCTGCCTCTTGGGGAGAACTCAAGGGGTACGTGCCATTGGACCAGACGAGCCTTCGACAAGCAGCAGAGTTTCGTTATCCGGTCTATGCGGTGGGCTACAACTGGCTGAACTCCAATGCCGAAGCCGCCGACTACCTGGCCGAACGCATCCGCGCCATTCTTGAACGCTGCCAACGGGACATGCGCATCAAGTGCCGGCACGGAGTAATTCTGGTCACCCACTCCATGGGCGGGCTGGTAGCACGCCTGTGCGCCAAGCGCTATCCGGAGCTGATCCAAGGTGTCGTGCATGGTGTACAACCTGCCACAGGTGCGGCCACCGCTTACCGGCGGGTGCGCGCCGGCTGGGAAGACCTGGCGGGCGCCATCGGGCTGGGCGGCACCGGACGCAAGATCATGCCGGTATTCGCCAATGCCGCCGGCCCACTGGAACTACTGCCCAGCCAGCGCTATGGCTCGGGTTGGCTGCGGGTTACCTGCAACGGCAAGGAGTTGCTGCAGTTGCCCAGGTCCAGTCCGGACGGCATCGATCCCTATACGCAGATTTACCTGGAGCCGGATGCATGGTGGCGCTTGATGGATCCGGCCTGGATTGATCCGGTCGATACCGAGGCTCCCAGCAATGTAGCTGCTCCATCCCTGACTGCTGCTTGGATGGCCTATAGAAAACAACTGAATCGTGCAAAGAGCTTCCATGCAGATCTGGGCGACTACTACCATCCTCATAGCTATGTGCATTACGGCGCAGATGAGGACTACCCGTCTTTCCGCTGCGTCACCTGGGACTTGAAAGGCAGCTTCATCGCTTATCAGCTACCGGGGCAAAGCGGAACGCGCGCGACGCTCGCCGGCTCAGAGCACGCCGCCAACCTGCGGCTGGTCGATGACAACCACGAGGGACGGGTTCGCCTGGTCAATGACCAGAGCGAGCAGCAGTGGATCAATCAACATGGCGTCGGGGTGGTCCACGACACCCGTGGCGACAGCTACATCGCCGAGTTGCAAGGCCAGGATCAAGGCGGCGACGGCACCGTACCGGCGCACTCGGCCGAGGACGCGGAAAAACGGGCGGTATTCGCCGCGCGCATGCACGGCTACGAACATCAGGGTTCCTACGCCGATGCCCGGGTCCAGCGTCTAACGCTCTACTGCGTCTTGAGCATTGGCGCCCAGGCCAGGGAGCTCTCCCCGACATGACCCGCAAGCACATACTTCTGTCCCTGATCGCCACTGCCATGCTGCTCGGTGCCTGCGCCTACGGCTGGCGCCAGTGGCGTCTGGCCCATCCCGACCGGAGCCATGAGATGACCGCATTGACCCAGAACATGCGCACCCACTGTGTGGGCCGCCTGCTGATCGACCTGCCCGAGGGCAGTACCTGGAAGCCTGACGCGAGTGGCGCAACTATAGGCGGCATTAAACTTGCCGTCGAAACGGATATAAGACAAGAGCGGTTCAAGGAGCGGGTGGAAAAGCGCTGGAGGGAAGTCGAAGCAATAAAACTCGATAACTATAGGAAAAGATATGTCCGCCCATCTGAACGACATGACCCAACTGCCAATGCCGCAGTGTTTCTTTATGAGTTTGAATATATAGATGGTCCGAACCTGCAGGGAGTATGGAGCAAGGATCTGTTTTACCAAGTTGAGGGCTACTACTGGGCTGATGGCACCCTGTTCAAACTGGGCCCCGCGCTCAATGGCCAGGAAAAAATCGCCGAGCTGTTGCCCCGTCTGCGAGCACGCAAGGCGGATGAGGTTCCCTCTTCGCCTGGACTGTGCCTAAACGGTGCTTTCGTGATGGGGTACTACGACCTTGCTGAGAGCGAGCAGATCACTGGGAATTTTAACCTGCCTTATGACCTGGGCTTGCGGATCGAGCATACGCTCGTCCATGAGCCCGCCGGTTCACTGTTCCAACGTGACAAGGAGTCTCTCGGGGAAGCTGCTGCTTATATGGCAGCAACAATGTCTACCGATGATTTCTACGATGATCACAAGTTTCGTTGGGCAAAACTTCGTGCGGGGGAGTTGGATGGTGAAGAGGGCGTGGTAGGGGCTATCCAAGGAACGAAGTCAACAGGGTACGAGACTTCTATCGGGGGAGTCTGGGAGTATCCCGGACTTGGGAAGCCATCTCCTCGTCCCATGGTGAACATCAAACTGAATGTACCGGATATCCGGACCACTTATATCCCATCCCCGGCTGGGGGCTTCCCGAAACCACAAGACGTATCGCAAGGCCCCACCGAAGCCGAGTTCTTCGAGGTCTGGGATGCCGTGGTGGCCAGCGTGCGCTTCCGCCCCGGCGCACTGACGCCGCCGCCGCTCAAGCCCGACCCGGCGCCACCGATCTCTCGCGAACAGGCCGAAGCGGACCAGCGTTTTCTCGATGACTTCATCGCCAGCCGGCCGGGTGGTGCAGGCAAACCCCCGGAATGAGGGCGCCCATTGCCAGTTGGAAGGGGCGGTTCGGCTGCATCCTCATCCTGTTGGCGTCGCTCGGTGCCTGCGCCTACGGCTGGCGCCAGTGGCGTCTGGCTCATCCCGACCGGAGCCATGAGATGACCGCATTGACCCAGAACCTGCGCACCCACTGTGTGGGCCGCCTGCTGATCGACCTGCCCGAGGGCAGTACCTGGAAGCCTGACGCGAGTGGCGCAACTATAGGCGGCATTAAACTTGCCGTTGAAACGGATATCAGCCAGGAACGGTTCAAGGACTACATAGAGCAACGTTGGCAAGAAATTGAGGCTAAGAAAAGCAGAAGTAAACGTTACGTGCAGCGCTCTGCCGAGCGTACCTCGCCCCTGACCAACAGTGCTGTCTTCACATATGGCTTCCGTCATGTGGAGGGGCCTGACGTGGATGGGGTATATCGCAACAATATCTTCCATGATGCGGAGGGCTACTACTGGGCCGATGGCACCCTGTTCAAATTGGGCCCCGCGCTCAATGGCCAGGAAAAAATCGCCGCGTTGTTACCCCGCCTGTATGCGCGCAAGGCAGATGAGATTCCCTTTTCGCCAGGGCTGTGCCTGAACGGTGGATTCGTGAGGGGGTACTACGACCTTGGCGAAAGCGAGGAGGTCAGTTGGAGGTTTTCTCTTCCCCGGATGCTTGGCTTGGTTATCCGCCACACGGCTGTTCGAAGCCCTATGCAACCTCTCCTTGAACGTAACCGTGAGGCCGAGCGGGAAATGGCTGCGTTTGTCGCCCGAATACTGGCGCAGTCAAATGTCGTCGCCGGTAACACGGTCTATCGAGAGGCTGCACGTTCCGAAGGAGCCATGGATGGGCAGGAATACGCCATGGGGGGCACACAAGAGGAAAATCCTGCTTCATTCAAAACCAATGTAGCCGCTGAGTGGGCGTTCCCCGGCGCAGGGCTACCCTCGCCGCAACCCAGCGTAGCCGTGAGTATGGGCAGCACATTCCGTACATCATCCAAGCCCTTATCACTAGGGGCATTTCCGGAAGCGCAAGACACCCCAGATGGCCCCACCGAAGCCGAGTTCTTCGAGGTCTGGGATGCCGTGGTGGCCAGCGTGCGCTTCCGCCCCGGCGCACTGACTCCGCCGCCGCTCAAGCCCGCCCCGGCGCCGCCGACCTCCCGTGAACAGGCCGAAGTGGACCAGCGAGCGCTGGACGACTTCATCGCCAGCCGGCCAGGTGTTTCAGGTAAGCCATCGGAGTAAGGGAAGTCATTAACCTGTCGGCTACGCCTTCGTCGCTCGGGCAATGCCTCCTGACGGAAGACGCTGCTATCGTCGGCTTCTGCGGGTCTGCTCTGGCTCGCGGCACAATGAACGAAGTCCAAGATCGCGAAGTGCAGTGGCGATCTGAAGCCTGTAGCTTTGCGGAGCGGGCCGGTACAATCGGCCGCTTATCGTTTCCGCGTTGCATAGGACCACCATGACCGCCTCCTTCGTCCACCTGCGTCTGCACTCCGAGTACTCCCTGGTCGACGGCCTGGTCAGGGTCAAACCGTTGTGCAAGGCAGTGGCCGGCGCCGGCATGCCGGCGGTGGCGATCACCGACCAGAGCAACATGTGCTCGCTGGTGAAGTTCTACAAGACCGCCATGGGCGCCGGCATCAAGCCGATCTGCGGCGCCGACATCTGGCTGGCCAGCCGCGACGAGGACGGCCCGCTCAGCCGCCTGAGCCTGCTGGTGATGAACGCCAAGGGCTACCGCAACCTCACCGAGCTGATCTCCCGCGGCTGGCAGGAAGGCCAGCGCAACGGCGAGATCATCATCGAGCGCGACTGGGTGAAAGAGGCCGCCGAAGGCCTGATCGCGCTGTCCGCGGCCAAGGAAGGGGAGATCGGCCACGCCCTGCTCGACGGCGAGGACGCCCTGGCCGACTCGCTGCTGGCCGAGTGGATGGAAGTCTTCCCCGACCGCTTCTACCTGGAAGTGCAGCGCACCGCGCGGGTCAACGACGAGGAACACCTGCACGCCGCCGTGGCGCTGGCCGAGCGCAGCGGCGCGCCGCTGGTGGCCACCAATGACGTGCGCTTCATCAAGCAGGAAGACTTCGAGGCCCACGAGACCCGCGTGTGCATCGGCGAAGGCCGCGCCCTGGACGACCCGCGCCGCTCGCGCAACTACTCCGACCAGCAGTACCTGAAATCGCCGGCGGAAATGGCCGAGCTGTTCAGCGACCTGCCCGAGGCCCTGGAAAACACCGTCGAGATCGCCAAGCGCTGCAACATCGAAGTGCAGCTGGGCAAGTACTTCCTGCCCAACTTCCCGATTCCCATCGAAGGCATGGACATCAACGACTACCTGCGCCATGTCTCCTACGAGGGGCTGGAGGAGCGCCTGGCGGTGCTGCTGCCCAAGGACACGCCGAACTACGAGGAAAAGCGCCAGGTCTACGTCGACCGCCTGGAGTTCGAGCTGGGCACCATCATCCAGATGGGCTTCCCCGGCTACTTCCTGATCGTGATGGACTTCATCAAGTGGGCCAAGAACAACGGCGTGCCGGTGGGGCCGGGCCGGGGTTCGGGTGCCGGCTCGCTGGTTGCCTACGTGCTGAAGATCACCGACCTCGACCCGCTGGCCTACGACCTGCTGTTCGAACGCTTCCTCAACCCCGAACGTATCTCCATGCCCGACTTCGACGTGGACTTCTGCATGGAAGGCCGCGACCGGGTGATCGACTACGTGGCCGACGCCTACGGGCGCAACGCGGTGAGCCAGATCATCACCTTCGGCTCCATGGCCGCCAAGGCGGTGGTGCGCGACGTGGCGCGGGTGCAGGGCAAGTCCTACGGCCTGGCCGACAAGCTGTCGAAGATGATCCCCTTCGAAGTCGGCATGACCCTGGACAAGGCCTTCGAACAGGAGGAAATGCTCCGCGACTTCCTCAAGTCCGACGAGGAAGCCCAGGAAATCTGGGACATGGCCCTGAAGCTGGAAGGCGTCACCCGCGGCACCGGCAAGCACGCCGGCGGCGTGGTGATCGCGCCGACCAAGCTCACCGACTTCTCGCCCATCGCCTGCGACGAAGAAGGCGGCGGCCTGGTGACCCAGTTCGACAAGGACGACGTGGAAGCCGCCGGCCTGGTGAAGTTCGACTTCCTCGGCCTGCGCACCCTGACCATCATCAAGTGGGCGATGGAAATCATCCATCGCATCCAGCGCAAGGCCGGCGACGAGAACCTGGTCGACATCGACCGCATCCCGCTGGACGACAAGAAGACCTACGACCTGCTGCAGAAGGCCGAGACCACCGCGGTGTTCCAGCTGGAATCGCGCGGCATGAAGGAGCTGATCAAGAAGCTCAAGCCAGACTGCCTGGAAGACCTCATCGCACTGGTGGCGCTGTTCCGCCCCGGCCCGCTGCAGTCGGGCATGGTGGACGACTTCATCAACCGTAAGCACGGCCGCGAGGAAATCTCCTACCCGCACCCGGACTACCAGTATGCGGGCCTGGAGCCGGTGCTCAAGCCCACCTACGGCATCATCCTGTACCAGGAACAGGTGATGCAGATCGCCCAGGTGATGGCCGGCTACACCCTCGGCGGCGCGGACATGCTGCGCCGCGCCATGGGCAAGAAGAAGCCCGAGGAGATGGCCAAGCAGCGCGGCGGCTTCATCGAAGGCTGCGCCAACAACGGCATCGACAAGGACCTGGCGGGCAACATCTTCGACCTGGTGGAAAAGTTCGCCGGCTACGGCTTCAACAAGTCGCACTCGGCCGCCTACGGCCTGGTGTCCTACCAGACCGCCTGGCTGAAGACGCACTGGGCCGCGCCCTTCATGGCCGCGGTACTCACCGCGGATATGCAGAACACCGACAAGGTGGTGACGCTGATCGAAGAATGCCGGCACATGAAGCTGCGCATCGTCGCCCCGGACGTGAACAACTCCGAGTTCCGCTTCACCGTCGACGACGACAACCAGATCGTCTACGGCCTGGGCGCGATCAAGGGCGTCGGCGAAGGCCCGGTGGAAGCCATCACCGAATGCCGCGCCGAGGGCGGGCCGTTCAAGGACCTGTTCGATTTCTGCGACCGCATCGACCTCAAGCGCATCAACAAGCGCACCCTCGATGCGCTGATCCGCGCCGGCGCGCTGGACCGCCTGGGCCCGTATTTCCACGAAGAGCCCAAGGCCTATCTGGCCGATATCGACCGCAACCGCGCGGTGCTGCTGGCGTCCATGGAGGAAGCCATCAAGGCCGCCGAGCAGACCTCGCGCAGCCATGACAGCGGCCACATGGACCTGTTCGGCGGGCTGTTCGCCGAGCCCGAGGCCGACGTCTACGCCAACCACCGCAAGGCCAAGGAACTGACCCTCAAGGAACGCCTGAAAGGCGAGAAGGACACTCTCGGCCTGTACCTCACCGGCCACCCGATCGACGAGTACGAAGGCGAGGTGCGCCGCTTCGCCCGCCAGCGCATCGTCGAACTGAAGCCGGCGCGCGACACCCAGACCGTGGCTGGGCTGATCGTCAACCTGCGGGTGATGAAGAACAAGCGCGGCGACAAGATGGGCTTCGTCACCCTCGACGACCGCTCCGGGCGCATCGAGGCCTCGCTGTTCGCCGAGGCCTTCGCCGCCAACCAGGGCCTGCTGCAGACCGACGCCATGGTGGTGATCGAGGGCGAGGTCAGCCAGGACGACTTCTCCGGCGGCCTGCGCCTGCGCGCCAAGCGCGTGATGGGCCTGGAGGAGGCGCGCACCGCGCTGGCCGAGAGCCTGCGGCTGAAGGTCGCCGCGGATGCGCTCAAGGGCGACCGCCTGCGCTGGCTGGCCGAGCTGTGCGGCCGCCATCGCGGCAACTGCCCGGTCACCGTCGACTACAGTTCCAGCGACGCCCGCGCCCTGCTGCAGTTCGGCGAAGACTGGCGCATCGACCCGGCCGATGCGCTGATTCAGGCATTGCGTGACCAGTTCGGACGCGACAACGTCTTCCTCAACTACCGCTAGCGTGGCCGGTGGCCGAACGCCGCCCGCCCGCCAGTCTCGACCCTGGGCGCCCGATACCGTAAGGTAGGGCGCCATACGGACCAGGCCCTGCCGCCATTCAGCACGACGGATAGCCCATGAACCCGAACTTCCTCGATTTCGAACAGCCGATCGCCGACATGCAAGCCAAGATCGAAGAGCTGCGTCTGGTCGGCAACGACAATTCCATCAACATCAGCGATGAAATCGCCCGCCTGGAAGACAAGAGCCGCGCGCTGACCGAGAACATCTTCGGCAACCTGAGCAGCTGGCAGATCGCCCAGCTCGCGCGCCACCCGCGCCGGCCCTACACCCTGGACTACATCGAGCACATCTTCACCGAGTTCGAAGAACTGCACGGCGACCGCCACTTCGCCGACGACGCCGCCATCGTCGGCGGCGTCGCCCGCCTGGACGAGCAGCCGGTGATGGTCATCGGCCACCAGAAGGGCCGCGAAGTGCGCGAGAAGGTGCGCCGCAACTTCGGCATGCCGCGTCCGGAAGGCTACCGCAAGGCCTGCCGCCTGATGGAAATGGCCGAACGCTTCAAGATGCCGATCCTGACCTTCATCGACACCCCCGGCGCCTACCCGGGCATCGACGCCGAAGAGCGCGGCCAGAGCGAGGCCATCGCCTGGAACCTGCGCGTGATGGCGCGCCTGAAGACGCCGATCATCGCCACCGTCATCGGCGAGGGCGGCTCCGGCGGCGCCCTGGCCATCGGCGTCTGCGACAACCTGAACATGCTGCAGTACTCCACCTACGCGGTGATCTCCCCGGAAGGCTGCGCCTCGATCCTCTGGCGCACCGCCGAAAAGGCCCCGGAAGCCGCCGAAGCCATGGGCATCACCGCGGCGCGCCTGAAGGACCTGGGCATCGTCGACACCGTGATCCCCGAACCGCTGGGCAGCGCCCACCGCGACCCGGCCGCTGCCGCGGAAAGCATCCGCAACGCGCTCAAGTCGCAACTGGCCATGCTCAAGGGCCTGAGCACCGAGGAACTGCTGGCTCGCCGCTACGAGCGGCTGATGAGCTACGGGATCGCTTGAGGGCGGCGGGAGGCTGGAAGCTGGAAGCTGGAAGCTGAAGGCAAGAGCGAAAAGCCCGCCTCCCTCACGCTCTTCGGCTTCCAGCTTCCAGCTTCCAGCTTCCAGCCCCCTGTCCCCTCTATGCCCCTACCATCCCGCCTGCTCTCCGCCCTGGCCCCCTGGCGTCAGGCCCCGGCGTGGCGGGTAGGCTTCTCCGGTGGGTTGGATTCCTCCGTGCTGTTGCACCTGCTGGCGCAACTGGCCAGGACCGAATCCCTGCCGCCTCTGTCCGCCATCCACGTCCACCATGGCCTGCAGGCCGCGGCCGATGCCTGGCCGGCGCACTGCGAGGCGTTCTGCCGCGAGCTGGGCGTTCCTCTGCTGGTCGAACGGGTAACGGTACCGACGGGCGCGAGCCTGGAGCAGGCCGCGCGTCGTGCACGCTACGAGGCTTTTGCGAAACACCTGAAAACGGGCGACTGCCTGCTGGCCGCCCAGCACCGCGACGACCAGGCCGAGACCCTGCTGTTCCGCCTGCTGCGCGGCGCCGGCGTGCGTGGCCTGGCTGGCATTCCCGCAGCCCGGCCGCTGGGGCGTGGCATGCTGCTGCGGCCCTTGCTGGACGTCTCCCGCGCCGAACTCGAAGCCTACGCCCGCGAGCATGGCCTGCGCTGGATCGAAGACCCGTCCAACACCGATACCGCCTTCGCCCGCAACTACCTGCGCCGGCGCGTGCTGCCGCTGCTCGCCGAGCGCTGGCCACGGGCTGTGGACAACATCGCCCGCAGCGCCGCGCACCTGGCCGAGGCCGAGGCGCTGCTGGCCGAACTGGCGCAGCAGGACCTGGCGGCGGCGCGGCCCGGCAATGACTTCGACTGGTTGCACGTACCCTCGCTGGCCTTGGCTCCGCTGCTGGAGCTCAGTGAAAGCCGCCAGCGCAACGCCCTGCGCCACTGGCTGGCGCCCTTCACGCCGATGCCGGACAGCGCCCACTGGGCCGGCTGGCAGGCCCTGCGCGATGCCGCCGGGGATGCCGCGCCGGTCTGGCGCCTGGGCGGCGGCGAGCTGCAGCGCAGCGGCGGGCGGCTCTGGTGGCTGTCGGGCGCCTGGCTGCAGGCGCCGGCGTGCGAACTGCCCTGGGACGACCCGTCGCAACCCCTGGCGCTGCCCGGCAATGGCCTTCTGCACCTGGAAGGTGCACCGCCCGTCGGGCCGCTGCGGGTGACCTGCCGGCGCGGCGGCGAGCAACTGGAACTGGCCCAACGCGGCCACCGCGACCTCAAGCGGCTGCTCAACGAAAGCGCCGTGCCGGCCTTCGTCCGGCCGCGGCTGCCGCTGCTCTGGCGCGGCGGGCAACTGCTCGGCGTGGCCAACCTGCCGGCGCTGCGCCAGGCCGGCGAGACGGGCTGGCGCCTGCGCTGGACAGCCCCGACGAATGACCCGGGTTTGAGCTGAAAGGGCCTTTCCGGTAGACTACGCTCCCGTCTTATACCGCTCCCGTCGATTCCCACGGAATCGGCGGGAGTTCGCTATTGAGCGCGGCATGCGCCGCGGTTTGGGCCGCGGCCCATTCATTCGCTTCCCCGGCGGCCCAGCCGCCTAAACGCTGACATTCAGGGCTTTTCATGACGCGCTACATCTTCGTCACGGGTGGTGTTGTTTCTTCATTGGGGAAAGGCATCGCCTCGGCTTCCTTGGCTGCCATTCTGGAAGCGCGTGGCTTGAAGATCACGATGCTCAAGCTGGACCCCTACATCAACGTCGATCCGGGCACCATGAGCCCGTTCCAGCACGGTGAGGTGTTCGTCACCCACGATGGCGCCGAGACCGACCTCGACCTGGGCCATTACGAGCGCTTCGTGCGCACCACCATGACCCAGAACAACAACTTCACCACCGGCCGCGTCTACATGGACGTGCTGCGCAAGGAGCGCCGCGGCGACTACCTGGGCGCCACCGTGCAGGTGATCCCGCACATCACCGACGAGATCAAGCGGCGCATCATCAAGGGCGCCGGCGATGCCGACGTGGCCCTGGTGGAAGTCGGCGGCACCGTCGGCGACATCGAGTCGCAGCCGTTCCTCGAGGCGATCCGCCAGCTGCGCGTGGAAATCGGCTCGCGCCGCGCCATGCTGATGCACCTGACCCTGGTCCCGTACATCGCCACCGCCGGCGAGACCAAGACCAAGCCGACCCAGCACTCGGTCAAGGAGCTGCGCTCCATCGGCCTGCAGCCGGACGTGCTGGTCTGCCGCTCCGACCACCCGGTGGACGTCTCCTCGCGCCGCAAGATCGCCCTGTTCACCAACGTCGAAGAGCGCGCGGTCATCTCCCTGGAAGACGTCGACACCATCTACCGCATTCCGTCGGTGCTGCACGCCCAGGGCCTGGACGACATCGTCGTCGAGCGCTTCGGCCTGGAGTGCGGCCCGGCCGACCTGTCCGAGTGGGACCGGGTGGTCGACGCCAAGCTCAACCCCGAGCGCGAAGTCACCATCGCCATGGTCGGCAAGTACATGGAACTGCTCGACGCCTACAAGTCGCTGATCGAGGCCATGACCCACGCCGGCATCCAGAGCCGCACCAAGGTCAACCTGCGCTACATCGACTCCGAGGACATCGAGCAGCAGGGCACCGGCCTGCTCGACGGCGCCGACGCCATCCTGGTCCCGGGCGGCTTCGGCCTGCGCGGCGTGGAAGGCAAGATCACCGCCGTGCAGTACGCCCGCGAGAACAAGGTTCCCTACCTGGGCATCTGCCTGGGCATGCAGGTGGCGGTCATCGAATACGCCCGCAACGTGCTGGGCTGGAAGGACGCCAACTCCACCGAGTTCGACAAGTCCAGCGGCCACCCGGTGGTCGGCCTGATCACCGAATGGCAGGACTCCACCGGCGCCACCGAAGTGCGCACCGAGGCCTCCGACCTGGGCGGCACCATGCGCCTGGGCGCCCAGGAATGCCAGCTCGAAGCCGGCACCCTGGTGCACGACTGCTACGGCAAGGACGTGATCGTCGAGCGTCACCGCCACCGCTACGAAGTGAACAACAACCTGCTGCCGCAACTGCAGGAAGCTGGCCTGAAGATTTCCGGCCGCTCCGGCGACGGCGCGCTGGTGGAAGTGGTCGAGTCCCCGGACCATCCGTGGTTCGTCGCCTGCCAGTTCCACCCGGAGTTCACCTCCACCCCGCGTGATGGCCACCCGCTGTTCAGCGGCTTCGTCAACGCCGCCCTGAAGCAAGCCGGGAAGGCCTGAACATGAGCCAGAAGATCATCCGCGTCGGCGACATCCAGATCGGCAACGACCTGCCCTTCGTGCTGTTCGGCGGCATGAACGTGCTGGAATCGCGCGACCTGGCCATGCAGGTCTGCGAGGAATACGTGCGGGTCACCGAGAAGCTCGGCATCCCCTACGTGTTCAAGGCCAGCTTCGACAAGGCCAACCGCTCGTCCATCAACTCGTACCGCGGTCCGGGCATGGAAGAGGGGCTGAAGATCTTCGAAGAGATCAAGAAGACCTTCAAGGTGCCGGTCATCACCGACGTCCACGAGCCCTTCCAGGCCGCCCCGGTGGCCGAGGTCTGCGACATCATCCAGCTGCCGGCGTTCCTCTCCCGGCAGACCGACCTGGTCGTGGCCATGGCCAGGACCGGCGCGGTGATCAACATCAAGAAGGCCCAGTTCCTCGCGCCCCAGGAGATGAAACACATCCTGACCAAGTGCGAGGAAGCCGGTAACGACCAACTGATCCTCTGCGAGCGTGGCTCCTCCTTCGGTTACAACAACCTGGTGGTGGACATGCTCGGCTTCGGCATCATGAAGCAGTTCCAGTACCCGGTGTTCTTCGACGTGACCCACGCCCTGCAGATGCCGGGCGGCCGCGCCGATTCCGCCGGCGGCCGCCGCGCCCAGGTCACCGACCTGGCCAAGGCCGGCATGAGCCAGGGCCTGGCCGGCCTGTTCCTGGAGGCCCACCCGGACCCCGAGCACGCCAAGTGCGACGGCCCGTGCGCCCTGCGCTTGAACAAGCTCGAGCCTTTCCTGTCCCAGCTCAAGCAGCTGGACGACCTGGTGAAGAGTTTCCCCACCATCGAGACCGCCTGAGAACCTGACAATGTCTGCCTGCGCTTGCCCATGCTGCGTTGGAAACAATCGAAAAGATGCTCATTTACTCTATGTAAACTGCGCTTTTTCGCTTGCTTCCGCCTTGCCTGAGCTGCGCTCGGCGAGACCTTGAACAGGTTCTAAAGTCTCACCAGCCGCCCCGTTTATCTATCTTCGGAGTGTTATCAAGAATGGCAAAGATCGTCGACATCAAGGGCCGTGAGGTCCTGGACTCCCGCGGCAACCCGACCGTTGAAGCGGACGTGATCCTGGACAACGGCATCGTCGGCAGCGCCTGCGCCCCGTCCGGTGCTTCCACCGGTTCCCGCGAGGCACTCGAACTGCGCGATGGCGACAAGAGCCGTTACCTGGGCAAGGGCGTGCTGAAGGCCGTGGCCAACATCAACGGCCCGATCCGCGACCTGCTGCTGGGCAAGGACCCGGTCGAGCAGCGGGCGCTGGACCAGGCGATGATCGAACTCGACGGCACCGACAACAAGGCCAAGCTGGGCGCCAACGCCATCCTGGCCGTGTCCCTGGCCGCCGCCAAGGCCGCCGCACAGGCCAAGGGCGTGCCGCTGTACGCGCACATCGCCGATCTGAACGGCACCCCGGGCGTGTACTCCATGCCGGTGCCGATGATGAACATCATCAACGGCGGCGAGCATGCCGACAACAACGTCGACATCCAGGAGTTCATGGTCCAGCCGGTAGGCGCCAAGACCTTCGCCGACGCGCTGCGCATGGGCGCCGAGATCTTCCACCACCTCAAGGCCGTGCTGAAGGCCCGTGGCCTGAGCACCTCGGTGGGCGACGAAGGCGGTTTCGCACCGAACCTGGCTTCCAACGAAGACGCCCTGGCCGCCATCGCCGAAGCCGTGGCCAACGCCGGTTACAAGCTGGGTGACGACGTGACCCTGGCCCTGGACTGCGCTTCCAGCGAATTCTTCAAGGACGGCAAGTACGACCTCGAAGGCGAAGGCAAGGTGTTCGACGCCGCCGGCTTCGCCGACTACCTGGCCGGCCTGGCCGAGCGTTTCCCGATCATCTCCATCGAAGACGGCATGGACGAGTCCGACTGGGCCGGCTGGAAAGTCCTCACCGACAAGATCGGCGGCAAGGTGCAACTGGTCGGCGACGACCTGTTCGTGACCAACACCAGGATCCTCAAGGAAGGCATCGAGAAGGGCATCGGCAACTCCATCCTGATCAAGTTCAACCAGATCGGCTCGCTGACCGAGACCCTCGAAGCCATCCAGATGGCCAAGGCTGCCGGCTACACTGCGGTGATCTCGCACCGCAGCGGCGAAACCGAGGACAGCACCATCGCCGACCTGGCCGTGGGCACCGCCGCCGGCCAGATCAAGACCGGTTCGCTGTGCCGCTCCGACCGCGTGTCCAAGTACAACCAGCTGCTGCGCATCGAAGAGCAGCTGGGCGCCAAGGCGCCGTACCGTGGCCGCGCGGAATTCCGCGGCTGAGGCTAGTCTGGTACGGTGAAGGGGTGGCGCGAGCCACCCCTTCGCACATGGAGTCCACAATTGCGTCTGAGTAAGCTGCGCAGCCCCTACTGGCTGTTCCTCGTCCTGCTCCTGGGCCTCGCCGGCCTGCAGTATCGCCTGTGGGTAGGGGACGGCAGCCTGGCGCAAGTGCGCGAGCTGGAGAAGCAGATCGCCGACCAGCAGGGCGAGAACCAGCGTCTGCTCGAGCGCAACCGCATCCTCGAGGCCGAGGTGGCGGAACTGAAGAAAGGCACCGAGACGGTCGAGGAGCGTGCCCGCCACGAACTCGGCATGGTCAAGGACAAGGAAACCCTCTACCAGCTGGCGCAATGAAATTCCGCGACATCTCCCTGCCGGCCTTCTGGGCCGTGATCCCCGCCGCGGGCATCGGTTCGCGGATGCGCGCCGACCGCCCCAAGCAATACCTCGACCTCGCCGGCCGCAGCATTCTCGAACACACCCTCGACTGCTTCCTCGGCCACCCCATGCTCAAGGGCCTGGTGGTCTGCCTGGCGCCTGACGATCCCTGGTGGCCGAACCTGCCCTGTGCCGCCGACCCGCGCATCCTGCGTGCCGAAGGCGGCCGCGAGCGCGCGGACTCCGTACTCAACGGCCTGCTGCTGCTCAACGAACAGGGCGCTGGCAGCGACGACTGGGTGCTGGTGCACGACGCGGCGCGACCGAACCTGAGCCGCGGCGACCTCGACCGGCTGCTCGGCGAACTGGACAACGACCCGGTGGGCGGCCTGCTCGGCGTGCCGGCGCGGGACACGCTCAAGCGCGTCGGCGCCGATGGCCGGGTGCTGGAAACCGTCGACCGCAGCGTGGTCTGGCAGGCCTACACGCCGCAGATGTTCCACCTGGGCGCCCTGCACCGCGCCCTGGCCGATGCCCTGGTGGCGGGCGCGGCGATCACCGACGAGGCCTCGGCGATGGAATGGGCCGGCAACGCCCCGAAGATGGTCGAGGGCCGCGCCGACAACATCAAGGTCACCACCCCGGAAGACCTGCAGCGGTTGCAACGGACTTTCGGAAAACGCTGAAACCATGAAGCGCCTTGCGAGGTTCTTGCCCAGGCTCGAAGGCGACTTGCACCGCATCCTGCGCTGGGCCGGCGACGGCTGGCGCATGCCCTGGCTGTGCCTGGGCCTGGCGCTGCTGGGTACCTGCACCGCCGCCTACCCGATCACCTCTGTGGTGGTGCCGGCGGTCCTGGTGGCGCCACGGCGCTGGGGCGGCATAGCACTGAGCGCCGCCTTGGGCAGCGCGCTGGGGGCGCTGCTGCTGGTGATCGTCCTGCACCACATGGGCTGGGCCAGCCTGTACGCCCATTTCCCGCAATTGCTGCAGGACCCAAGCTGGGCGCAGGTGATGGACTGGACCCGCCGCTACGGCCTGCTGGCGCTGTTCCTGGTGTCCATCTCACCGCTGCCGCAGACGCCGGCGTTGGTGGTGCTGTCCAACGTGCCGCTGCACTATCCCGGCGTGCTGCTGGCGATCTTCACCGGCAAACTGCTCAAGTACCTGGCGTTCGCCTGGGTCGGTTCGCGCTTCCCCGGGCACATCCACGATTTCCTGCACCGCCACGGCCGCAATACCGGCCGTGGCGATTCGGCCTAGGCGGGCCTTGCCCGCGATTTCGCGCGCAGGGCGCGCTCCTACAAGGTGGGGTTGTGCGTAGGAGCAATTGTTTATTGGGTTCCCGCGAACGCGGGAACCCAATAAACAACGTAGGAGCGGTGTGGGCGCTTTTCGTAGGAGCGAGCTTGCTCGCGAATGAGCCCGCAGCGGAGTCCGTTCGCGAGCAAGCTCGCTCCTACGAGAAACCCCGCCCGCATGGGGATCGCCAGGGCTCACCCCAACAACGGCACCTCGATGAGAAAACGGAACAGCGCCCCATGCTGCTCCACCGCCAGGCAGTTGTAGCCGTGGCGCTTGGTATCCTCGGGGATGCCGTGCACCGACTGCGAGCAGTCGGTGACCACCTCCAGCAGGTCGCCCGGCTTCAGCGTCTCCAGGGTTTCCAGGGTGGCGATGGCGTTGTACGGGCAGTGCTCGCCGCGCAGGTCAAGCGACAGCGTCGGCGTCTTGTTCGCGCTCATTGGCGGTTTTCCTCGAACGGGTGAAACGGTTGGCGTTCAGCTGTACCAGCAGCATGCACAGCGCCAGGCCGGCGAAGGTCAGCAGCAGGCCGCCGCCGGGGCCGAACATCTGCAGCAGGTTGAGCTTGGGATAGGGCAGGGCCAGGGCGCTGCCCAGCGCATCCCAGTACACCGCCACCAGGGTTCCGCCGATGACGTTGCCGACGCCGACCACCCAGAAATGCACCTGGCCTTCCATCGAGCGGTACATCCAGCCGGTCTCGCAGCCGCCGGCCAGGACGATGCCGAACAGCACGCCGCCGATCACCGCGTTGGGGCCCATCCAGAAGGTCTTCGGCGCCACGCCCAGGTGGATCGCCGCGAAGGTGCCGACGCAGGCCGCGGCCATGCCCAGCAGGATGCCGAAGGCGGCCTTGGTCCGGCCGGTGGTCCAGAGGTCGCGGGCGGCGCTGGTGAAGCAGATCTGCGCGCGTTCGATCAGGCCGCCGAACAGCAGGCCGAACAGGGTGGCCAGGCCCAGCACCAGCGACACCTCGAAGCGCCAGGCGGCGAACAGCGCGGCCACGGCCAGCACCGCCAGGCCCAGGCGCCATTGCACCTTGGCGCGGCGGGCGAGGCTCGCCGCGTCGGGCAGGCTGGCGGCCTTGCCGGTGACCTTCAGCGGCGTGCGCAGGAACGGCAGCAGGCTCAGCTTCACGCCGAACCAGGCGCCGATCACGGTGGAAAGCATGAAGGCCCAGGCATGCACCGAGAACATCGGGATGCCGGTGAAGAACGCCGCCAGGTTGCAGCCCATGGCCAGGCGCGCGCCGAAGCCGGCGATGATGCCGCCCACCAGGCCCTGCAGCAGGCGGCGCCGGCTGGTCGGCCAGCGCAGGCTGACGTTGCCGGCCCAGAGCGCGCAGCACAGCGCGCCGAGGAACATGCCGATGATCATCACCCCGTCGATGCGGTCCAGCGGCGTGCCCTGCAGGCCGATGATCTTGAAGTAGCTCCAGTCCTGCACCGGCACGCCGAACCAGGACAGCACGTGGCCGCCCCAGCGGGTGAATTCCCCGGTGACGGCCCAGAAGGTCCCGGTCAGGGCGAAGTAGTAGGCAGAGGCGACGCCGAGCGCGACCAGGGTCGGCAGCGGTGACCAGAAGCGCAGCAGGTAGCGCTCGCGGAAGGCAGAAAGAGCGGACATGGCGGCATCCTTGGCAGGGTAGCGTGGTAAACCGGTAATTCTAACCGAATCGCCGGAAACCACCCTGTTTCAGGACAACCCCGGATGCGTCCGCTGCAGGCCGTCCTTGAGGAAGTCCACCAGTTGCCGCACCTTCGGCGACAGATGCCGCTGCTGTGGGTACAGCGCCCAGACCGCGGTGTTCGGCGGCTGGTGTTCCTCCAGCAGGGAAACCAGCCGCCCGCTGCGCAGGTGCTCCAGCACGTAGTAGTCCGGCAACTGGCACAGGCCGAAGCCGCGCAGCGCGGCGTCGAGCACCGCCTGGCCGCTGTTGCAGCGCCAGTTGCCCTGCACGCGGTGCTGCGTCTCGCGGCTGTCCTCGAGGAAGGTCCAGATGTCGCTGCTGCCCACCAGGCAGTTGTGCTGCGCCAGTTCCGTCGGCGAGCGCGGCGCGCCGTGGCGCTCCAGGTAGCCGGGCGTGGCGCACAGGTACATCACTCGCGGCGCCAGGCGCGTGGCCACCAGGCGCGAGTCGCTCAGGCGGCCGAGGCGGATGGCCAGGTCGAAGCCCTCGTGGAGCAGGTCGAGCTGGCGGTTGGACAGCTCGATGTCCACCCGCAGCTGCGGGTAGTCGGCCATGAAGGCGTTCACCAGCGGCACCACGAAGCGCTCGCCGTAGGCCACCGCGCAGGTCATGCGCAGCAGGCCCTTGGGCTCGGCGGAGAGGTCGCTGACCGCGCGCAGCGCCTCGTCGCGGGCGTCCTGCAGGCGCTGGCAGTGCTGCAGGAAGGTCTGCCCGGCTTCGCTCAGCGACACGCGGCGGGTGCTGCGGTAGAGCAGACGGGTCTGCAGACGTTCCTCCAGGCGGGCGATCTGCCGGCTGACGTGGGAGGAGGACACGCCCAGGCGTTCGGCGGCGGCGGTGAACTGCCCGGTTTCCGCCACCGCGACGAATTCGTCGAGGCCTTCCCAGCGATTCATCTGGATTGTCCCTGTATGGCAATAAAGTTTTGATTATTGCCTGATTATTTCTTTCCAGGCACTTTTCTACACTTCCAAGGCTGTGCCCCGCGTTTTTCGCCGGGCCACCCGGTTTCCGCCGGCATCCATCGCCGGCCGCTTCCGCCCCGAAGGCGGAGGCCCATGCATCAACCCGCCAGGAGTTCCGAGATGATCAAGTCCCGTGCCGCCGTCGCCTTCGCCCCCAACCAGCCGCTGCAGGTGGTCGAGGTGGACGTGGCGCCGCCGAAGAAGGGCGAGGTGCTGGTACGCATCGTCGCCACCGGGGTCTGCCACACCGACGCCTACACCCTGTCCGGCGAGGATTCCGAAGGCGTCTTCCCGTGCATCCTCGGTCACGAGGGTGGCGGCATCGTCGAAGCGGTGGGCGAGGGCGTGACCTCGCTGCAGGTTGGCGACCACGTGATCCCGCTGTATACCGCCGAATGCCGCGAGTGCAAATTCTGCAAATCCGGCAAGACCAATCTCTGCCAGGCCGTGCGCGCCACCCAGGGCAAGGGCCTGATGCCCGACGGCACCAGCCGCTTCTCCTACAACGGCCAGCCGATCTACCACTACATGGGCTGCTCGACCTTCTCCGAGTACACCGTGCTGCCGGAAATCTCCCTGGCCAAGATTCCCAAGGACGCCCCGCTGGAGAAGGTCTGCCTGCTCGGCTGCGGCGTCACCACCGGCATCGGCGCCGTGCTCAACACCGCCAAGGTGGAAGAGGGCGCCACCGTGGCGATCTTCGGCCTGGGCGGCATTGGCCTGGCGGCGATCATCGGCGCCAGGATGGCCAAGGCCTCGCGGATCATCGCCGTCGACATCAACCCGGCCAAGTTCGACATCGCCAGGGAACTGGGCGCCACCGACTTCGTCAATCCGAAGGACCACCAGAAGCCGATCCAGGACGTCATCGTCGAGATGACCGACGGCGGCGTGGACTACTCCTTCGAGTGCGTCGGCAACGTGCAGCTGATGCGCGCGGCGCTGGAGTGCTGCCACAAGGGCTGGGGCGAGTCGACCATCATCGGCGTCGCCGGCGCCGGCCAGGAGATCAGCACCCGGCCGTTCCAGCTGGTCACCGGGCGCGTCTGGCGCGGTTCGGCGTTCGGCGGCGTGCGCGGCCGCACCGAGCTGCCCAGCTACGTGGAGAAGGCGCAGAAGGGCGAAATCCCGCTGGACACCTTCATCACCCACACCATGGGCCTGGACAAGATCAACGAGGCCTTCGACCTGATGCACGAAGGCAAGAGCATCCGCTCGGTCATCCATTACTGAAAAGCCGACGAGAGCGCTGGAGGCTGAAGGCTATACGTAGCGCTTTTTCGTCCAGCCTCCAGCGCTTTCCTCGTCCTTACACGGAGCTTTTTATGGGAATCAACGAGGCCTTCGACCTGATGCACGAAGGCAAGAGCATCCACTTGGTCATCCATTACTGAAAAGCCGACGAGAGCGCTGGAGGCTGAAGGCTATACGTAGCGCTTTTTCGTCCAGCCTCCAGCGCTTTCCTCGTCCTTACACGGAGCTTTTTATGGAAATCAACGAGGCCTTCGACCTGATGCACGAAGGCAAGAGCATCCACTTGGTCATCCATTACTGAAAAGCCGGCGGGAGCGCTGGAGGCTGAAGGCTATACGTAGCGCTTTTTCGTCCAGCCTCCAGCGCTTTCCTCGTCTTTACACGGAGCTTTTTATGGAAATCGTCTCCAGCACCAAGAGCTTCGGCGGCTGGCACCAGCGCTACCGCCACCGTTCCCAGGCGCTCGGCTGCGACATGGTGTTCGCCATCTACCTGCCGCCCCAGGCCGAGCCCGAGGCCGGCCTGCCGGTGCTCTACTGGCTGTCGGGGCTGACCTGCACCGACGAGAACTTCATGCAGAAGGCCGGCGCCCAGCGCCTGGCCGCCGAACTGGGCCTGGTGATAGTGGCGCCGGACACCAGCCCACGCGGCCCGGACGTACCAGGCGACCCGGAGGGCGCCTGGGACTTCGGCCTGGGCGCGGGCTTCTACCTCAACGCCACCCAGGAACCCTGGGCGCGCAACTACCGCATGCACGACTACGTGGTGCACGAGTTGCCGGCGCTGATCGAGGACAACTTCCCGGTCTCCAGCCGCCGCGGCATCGCCGGGCACTCCATGGGTGGCCACGGCGCGCTGGTCTGCGCGCTGCGCAATCCGGGGCGCTACCAGTCGCTGTCGGCCTTCGCGCCCATCGCTCATCCCAGCGACTGCCCCTGGGGGCAGAAGGCCTTCGGCCGCTACCTGGGCGAAGACCGCAGCGCCTGGGCCGAGTGGGATGCCTGCGAACTGCTGGCCGGCGCGAGCGAGCGCCTGCCGATCCTGGTCGACCAGGGCGAGCGCGACGACTTCCTCGCCACCCAGCTCAAGCCCGAGGCCCTGCGCCAGGCGGCGGAAGCGGCGGGGCACCCGCTGGAGCTGCGCCTGCACCCGGGCTACGACCACAGCTACTACTTCATCGCCAGCTTCATCGACGACCACCTGCGCCACCACGCGCGGGCGCTGTTCTGAAGGCGTCGCGGCTTTCCGGTAGAATCGACGCCCTGACTGACTCAGGGCGTTTTTCTATGCGTATCGGCCATGGCTACGACGTACACCGCTTCGGCGAGGGCGACTTCATCACCCTCGGCGGCGTGCGCATCCCCCACAAGTTCGGGCTCATCGCCCACTCCGACGGCGACGTGCTGCTGCACGCGCTGAGCGACGCGCTGCTCGGCGCCTGCGCCCTGGGGGACATCGGCAAGCACTTCCCCGATACCGATCCGCGCTTCAAGGGCGCCGACAGCCGCGCGCTGCTGCGCCACGTGGTGGCCCTGGTGCACGGGAAGGGCTACGTGATCGGCAACGTCGACGCCACCATCATCGCCCAGGCGCCGAAGATGGCGCCGCACATCAAGGCCATGCGCGGCAGCATCGCCGAGGACCTGCAGGTCGACCTCGAACAGGTCAACGTCAAGGCCACCACCACCGAGAAGCTCGGCTTCACCGGGCGCGAGGAAGGTATCGCGGTGCACGCCGTCGCCCTGCTGGCCCGCCCATGACCGAGCTGGAACTGCTGGGCCCGCGCGCCCATGGCGAACCCTGCGGGCAGGCGGTGCTCAAGGCGGTGGCCGAGGACTTCCAGGTCGACGAGGTGCTGGACATCCCGCTGTCCGGCGAAGGCGAACACCTCTGGCTGTGGGTGGAGAAGCGCGGGCTGAACACCGAGGAGGCCGCGCGCCGCCTGGCCCGTGCGGCTGGAGTGTCGCAACGGCTGATCAGCTATGCCGGGCTCAAGGATCGCCAGGCCCTGACGCGCCAGTGGTTCAGCCTGCACCTGCCGGGCAAGGCCGACCCCGACCTGACCGCAGCCGAGGACGACAGCCTGCGCATCCTCAAGCGCACCCGCCACCAGCGCAAGCTGCAGCGTGGCGCCCACGCGGCCAACGGCTTCACCCTGCGCCTGACGCAACTGCAAGGCGAGCACCAGGCGCTCGACGAGCGGCTGCGACGTATCGCCGCCGAGGGCGTGCCCAACTATTTCGGCAGCCAGCGCTTCGGCTTCGACGGCGGCAACGTCGTGGACGCCCGCAGCTGTGCCGAGCGCGGCATCCTGCCGGAGCAGCGCAACCTGCGCTCACGACTGCTCTCGGCCGGGCGCAGCTACCTGTTCAACCAGGTGCTGGCGCGGCGGGTGACGGACGGTAGCTGGAACCACGCCCAGGTCGGCGACCTGCTGGCCTTCACCGACAGCCGCAGTTTCTTCCCGGCGGGCGAGGCGGAATGCGCCGATCCGCGCCTGGCCGAACTTGACCTGCACCCCACCGGGCCGCTCTGGGGCAAGGGCGCCTCGCCGGCCGGCGGCGCCAGCGGCGAGCTGGAAAATGCCGTGGGCGCCGCCGAAGTGGCGCTTTGCCAGTGGCTGGGCAATGCTGACCTGGCGCACGAACGGCGCATCCTGCGCCTCCCCATCCAGGCCCTGGCATGGCATTATCCGGCCCCTGACATTCTGCAACTGGAATTCGTCCTGCCGGCAGGCTGCTTCGCCACCGTCGTCGTGCGCGAGCTGGTCGAGCTGGTACCGGCAGGGCAGACGGAAAACCCATGCGCATATTGATTGCCAACGACGACGGGGTGAACGCACCCGGTATCGCCGCGCTTTACGACGCGCTGAGCGAACATGCCGAATGCGTGGTGATCGCTCCCGAACAGGACCGCAGCGGCGCCAGCAGCTCGCTGACCCTGGACCGGCCGCTGCACGCGCAGCGCCTGAGCAATGGATTCATCGGCGTCGACGGTACGCCGACCGACTGCGTGCACCTGGGCCTCAACGGCCTGCTGGACACCTTGCCGGACATGGTCGTCTCGGGTATCAACCTGGGCGCCAACCTGGGCGACGACGTGCTCTATTCCGGCACCGTGGCCGCCGCCATCGAGGGCCGCTTCCTGGAGCGGCCGGCGTTCGCCTTCTCGCTGCTCTCGCGCCAGCCGGACAACCTCTACAGCGCCATGCACTTCGCGCGCCTGCTGGTGCAGAACCACGAGCGGCTCGAACTGCCGCCGCGCACCGTACTCAACGTCAACATCCCGAACCTGCCGCTGGAACGCATCCGCGGCGTCCAGCTGACCCGCCTGGGCCACCGCAAGCGCGCCGCGGCGCCGGTCAAGGTGGTCAACCCGCGCGGGCGCGAAGGCTACTGGATCGCGGCAGCCGGTGATGTCGAGGACGGCGGCGAGGGCACTGACTTCCATGCGGTGATGCAGGGCTATGTCTCGGTCACGCCGCTGCAACTGGACCGAACCTTCCGCGAGGCGTTCAATGGACTGCAGGACTGGATCGGAGGGCTGGACCATGGCCGATGAACTGAGTCGCCGCGGTATCGGCATGACCTCCCAGCGCACCCGCGAACGGCTGATCCAGCGCCTGTACGAAGAGGGCCTGTCCAACGCCCGGGTGCTCGAGGTGATCCGCCGCACGCCGCGCCACCTGTTCGTCGACGAGGCGCTGTCGCACCGCGCCTACGAGGACACCGCGCTGCCCATCGGCCACAATCAGACCATCTCGCAACCCTTCATGGTGGCGCGGATGACCGAGCTGCTGCTGGCCGCCGGCCCCCTGGACAAGGTGCTGGAGATCGGCACCGGCTCCGGCTACCAGACCGCGGTGCTGGCGCAACTGGTCGAGCGGGTGTTCTCCGTCGAGCGGATTCAGGCCCTGCAGGACCGCGCCAAGGAGCGCCTTGCGGAGCTAAACCTGAGAAATGTTGTCTTTCGCTGGGGGGATGGCTGGGAAGGCTGGTCGGCGCTGGCACCGTACAACGGTATCATCGTCACCGCGGCAGCCGCCGAGGTCCCGCAGGCGCTGCTCGACCAGCTGGCGCCGGGCGGGCGCCTGGTGATCCCGGTGGGCAGCGGCGAAGTGCAGCAACTGATGCTGATCGAGCGCACCGGCGACGGATTCGACCGGCGCGTGCTGGATTCGGTGCGCTTCGTTCCCCTGCTCAACGGCCCCCTGGGCTGAGCGGCGGCGGGAGCGCCGTTGCGCAGCCAGGGGGAGCATAACGGCGAGATGCCGGGCACATATTCGATGGATAAGGGGGAAGGGGTGAGCCCTATCGCGGCCCAGAAACAATGGATCTGGATTCGGAGCGGCGTGCGCATGCTGCTGGCGGCAGCATTCTGTTCCCTGCTCGCGGCCTGCGCCTCCTCCTCCGGGGGCAAGGTCAAGGTGGTCGACCGCAACCAGGCCGAGCGCACGCCGGCGACCACCAGCGGGCAGTACGTGGTGCGCCGCGGCGACACCCTGTACTCGATCGCCTTCCGCTACGGCTGGGACTGGAAGGCCCTGGCCGCGCACAACAACATCCCGCCGCCCTACACCATCCGCCCGGGGCAGGCCATTCGTTTCGGCGGCGCCGGCTCCAGCACCTCGGCACAGCCCGTCGTCGCCAAAACCACACCGTCCGTCGCGCCGGTGGTGGTCGGCAAGCCCGCCGCCGGTTCTCCGGCACCGGCCAAGCCCGCTCCCGCGGCTACCGTCAGCAATTCGACACCCCCCGCCAGCACTGCCCCTTCGCAGGCTTCCGGCAAGGGCGTGGAGGGCTGGATGTGGCCGACCAGTGGCACTTTGATAGGCCGCTTTGCATCAAACGGGAGTTTGAATAAAGGGATTGATATAGCCGGGCAATTGGGCCAGCCTGTCCTGGCTGCGTCGAATGGCACGGTTGTGTACGCCGGTAGTGGTTTGCGGGGCTACGGCGAACTCGTGATCATCAAGCACAGCGATACCTACGTGAGTGCCTACGGCCACAACCGCAGGCTGCTCGTTCGGGAAGGGCAACAGGTCAAGGTCGGGCAGAGCATTGCCGAGATGGGCTCCACGGGCACGGACCGGGTGAAGCTGCACTTCGAGATTCGCCGTCAGGGCAAACCCGTGGACCCCTTGCAATACCTGCCTCCTCGTTGATCGACCGCCGCATCCCGCGTGGGTGAGCGGGCTTGGACGTCCCAAGGATATGGATTCGTCCGGGCTTGTTGTCGAACTCAGCAAGGGATAACGACATGGCACTCAAAAAAGAAGGGCCGGAGTTTGACGTGGATGACGAGCTGCTGTTGCTGGAGCCCGCCATCACATTCGACGAGTCACTTGCCGAAGAGCAGGTCTCACTTCAGGTCACCGGCAAGGCCAGCTCGCTGTCATCGAAGCAGCACAAGCACATCGATTACAGCCGAGCCCTGGATGCCACTCAGCTCTACCTCAACGAAATCGGTTTTTCCCCACTGCTGACTCCCGAGGAGGAGGTCCACTTCGCGCGGCTCGCGCAAAGGGGCGATCCCGCCGGGCGTCGGCGCATGATCGAAAGCAACCTGCGCCTGGTGGTGAAGATCGCCCGGCGCTACGTCAACCGCGGCCTGTCCCTGCTCGACCTGATCGAGGAAGGCAACCTGGGGTTGATCCGGGCGGTGGAGAAGTTCGATCCGGAACGGGGTTTCCGCTTCTCCACCTACGCGACGTGGTGGATTCGCCAGACCATCGAACGGGCCATCATGAACCAGACCCGCACCATCCGCCTGCCGATCCACGTGGTCAAGGAACTCAACGTCTACCTGCGCGCGGCCCGCGAGCTGACGCACAAGCTGGACCACGAGCCGTCCCCCGAGGAAATCGCCAACCTGCTGGAGAAGCCGGTCGACGAGGTCAAGCGCATGCTCGGCCTCAACGAGCGGGTGACTTCGGTGGACGTGTCCCTCGGCCCGGATTCGGACAAGACGCTGCTCGACACCCTGACCGACGATCGTCCCACCGACCCCTGCGAACTGCTGCAGGATGACGACCTGAGCCAGAGCATCGACCAGTGGCTGTCCGAGTTGACCGACAAGCAGCGCGAGGTGGTGATCCGCCGCTTCGGCCTGCGCGGCCACGAAAGCAGCACCCTGGAAGAGGTCGGCCAGGAAATCGGCCTGACCCGCGAGCGGGTGCGGCAGATCCAGGTCGAGGCGCTCAAGCGCCTGCGGGAGATCCTGGAGAAGAACGGCCTGTCGAGCGACGCGCTGTTCCAGTAAGGCGCCGCCCGTAACGAAAAAGCCCGGAGCGTTGGTTGCCGGGCTTTTTTTCGCCTGTGCCAATTGTGGGAGCGGGCCTTGCCGCGAATGGGGTTTGCCGATGGTTGTTGTGCCGGGTTCCAAGAGCGCCCTCTCCCCAACCCTCTCCCGCAAGCGGGAGAGGGGGCCTTTCGTGCCACCGGGGCGTCCAGCGTGGCCGGTGTATCCAATCGCGGACATATAGGTAGCCGGGAAGCACGACATTCCTCCCTCGTAGGAGCGGACCTTGTCCGCGATGGCCGGATGTTCCGGCGCGGTTCGCGGATGAGATCCGCTCCTACAGTTCCAGGAAAGCCCCGTAGGATGGGTTGAGCGAAGCGATACCCATCACCATGGCCCGATGGGTTTCGCAAGCTCAGCCCATCCTACGCACTACGAAAAGCCATGCTCGCTCGTGCGGTAGGAGCGGACTCCCCGGCCGCTCGAACCAGGCGAGACAGCAGTTTTTGAGTTTGGTTTTGTAAGCCATCGCTTACACGTGCTGTGAGCCTTTGACGATTCGGCTTGCCGGCAAGGGGCCCTTTTCTTCAGTCTTTATAAATAACCAATTGAATTTAAAGGGCTTTATTTTCGACTGCGCTAATCCTGGCCCTACCGGGGTGCGACCCGCAGCCGCTTGCCGCTTTTGTACGGAAAGCTAATATCACTCTTGCGTACAGGGAATGACGCAGGCCGACAGGGATGCCGGTCAGGACGTCGCGGGATGCGATTCATCAGGATGATGGGGTAGGGAAAAAAGGGCGGGCCATCCCGCCCCTTTTTTTGCCCGCGAAAAAGTGCCGTCACAGATGGCACAAGGCCCGCGCGAGGCGGGCCTTGGAGCTTGGAGGAAGCGATCAGCGCTCCAGGTGCTTGAGCTTGTCGGCGACGCCGTCCCACTCTTCCGCATCCGGCAACGGGTCCTTCTTCTCGGTGATGTTCGGCCAGACCTCGGCCAGATCCTTGTTCAGCTCGATGAACTCCTGCATGTTCTCCGGGACCTCGTCCTCGGAGAAGATCGCCTGTGCCGGGCATTCCGGTTCGCACAGGGCGCAGTCGATGCACTCATCCGGGTGAATCACCAGGAAGTTCGGGCCTTCGTAGAAGCAGTCCACCGGGCAGACTTCCACGCAGTCGGTGTATTTGCACTTGATGCAGTTGTCGGTGACGACGAAGGTCATTTTCTAATTCTCTCCTCAGGCGGGCGGCTAAGCGCGCGCGATTCTAGCAGCTTGTTCCGCTGTCCGTCAGATTCGCGTCTTCCATGCATATAACAAATCGAGCGCCTGGCGCGGTGTCAGGTCATCGGGTTTGATGCGTGCAAGCTCGTCGATCAGCGGGTGCGGCAGGCTGGCGAACAGGTCGCTCTGCATCGGCGCGGCGGGCTGGCCGGCCTCCTGGCGCGGCGCCTCGTGGGGCAGGCTGGTGGTTTCCAGGCGCGCCAGGTGCTCGCGGGCGCGCAGGATCACCGGGCCGGGCACGCCGGCCAGTTGCGCCACCGCCAGGCCGTAGCTCTGGCTCGCCGGGCCGGGCAGCACGTGGTGCAGGAAGACGATGCGCTCGTTGTGCTCGGTGGCGTTCAGGTGCACGTTGGCCACCACCGGCTCGCTTTCCGGCAGCACGGTCAGCTCGAAATAGTGGGTGGCGAACAGGGTGAAGGCGCGCAGGTGCGCCAGGTGCTCGGCGGCGGACCAGGCCAGCGACAGGCCGTCGAAGGTGCTGGTGCCGCGGCCCACTTCGTCCATCAGTACCAGGCTGCGGTCGGTGGCGTTGTGCAGGATGTTGGCGGTTTCGCTCATCTCCACCATGAAGGTGGAACGGCCGCCGGCGAGGTCGTCGGACGAGCCGATACGGGTGAATATGCGATCCACCAGCGACAGCTCGCAGCGCGCCGCCGGGACGAAGCTGCCGATGTGCGCCAGCAGCACGATCAGCGCCGTTTGCCGCATGTAGGTGGATTTACCGCCCATATTCGGGCCGGTAATCACCAGCATGCGGGTGTCTTCGTCGAGCTTCAGGTCGTTGGCCACGAAGGGCGTGTCCAGCACCTGCTCCACCACCGGGTGGCGGCCCTGCTCGATGAGGATGCCCGACTCCTCGACGAAGCGCGGGCGGTTCAGGTCGAGGTTCAGCGCACGCTCGGCCAGGTTCGCCAGCACGTCCAGTTCGGCCAGGGCGGCGGCGGTGTCCTGCAGCGGCGCCAACTGGGCGATCAGCAGCTCCACCAGCTCCTCGTAGAGCTGCTTCTCGCGGGCCAGGGCGCGGCTCTGGGCGGACAGCGCCTTGTCCTCGAAGGCCTTCAGTTCGGGGGTGATGAAGCGTTCGGCGCCCTTCAGCGTCTGGCGCCGCTGGTAATCGGCCGGCGCCTGCTCGGCCTGCATGCGCGGCAGCTCGATGTAGTAGCCATGGATGCGGTTGTAGCCGACCTTCAGACCCGACAGTCCGGTGCGTTCCTTCTCGCGGATCTCCAGGTCCATCAGGTACTGGCCGGCGTTCTCGCTGAGCGTCTGCAGCTCGTCCAGCTCGGCGTCGTAGCCGCGCTTGATGACGCCGCCGTCGCGGATCACCGCCGGCGGGTTGTCGATGATCGCGCGCGCCAGCAGGTCGGCCAGTTCCGGGTAGGTGCGGATGCTGGCGGCCAGTTCGCCCAGGTGCGGGGCTTCCAGCTCGGTCATGCCGCGTTGCAGCTCCGGCAGGGCGGCCAGGGCGTCGCGCAGGCGCGCCAGGTCGCGCGGGCGGGCGTTGCGCAGACCGATACGGGCGAGGATGCGCTCGACATCGCCGATTTCCTTCAGCTGTGGCTGAAGGTTCTCGAAACGGTAGCGCTCCAGCAGGCAGGCGATGGATTCCTGGCGGGCTTCCAGCACGGCGCGGTCGCGTAGCGGGCGGTTCAGCCAGCGCGTCAGCAGGCGGCTGCCCATGGCGGTCTGGCAGCGGTCCACCACCGATTGCAGGGTGTTGTCGCGGCCGCCGGAGAGGTTGGTGTCCAGCTCCAGGTTGCGGCGGCTGGCGCCGTCGAGGATGACGGTGTCGTCCAGGCGCTCGTGGCGCAGGCTGCGCAGGTGCGGCAGGGCGGTGCGCTGGGTTTCCTTGGCGTAGGCCAGCAGGCAGCCGGCGGCGCCGATGGCCAGGGGCAGGTCCTGGCAGCCGAAGCCCTTCAGGTCCTGGGTGGCGAATTGCTGGCAGAGGCTCTTGAACGCCGAGTCGCGGTCGAAGTCCCAGGGCGCGCGACGCCGCACACCACGGCGCTTCTCTGCCGGCAGGCCGGCGGGCCAGTCGTCGGGGATCAGCAGTTCCGCGGGGTTCAGGCGCTCCAGCTCGGCCAGCAGGGTTTCCCAGCCGCGGATTTCCTGGACGCTGAAGCGGCCGCTGGTGATGTCCAGCACCGCCAGGCCGAACAACCGCTCGTCGCCCAGCAGGGCGGCCAGCAGGTTGTCGCGGCGCTCGTCGAGCAGCGCCTCGTCGCTGACCGTGCCGGGGGTGATGATGCGCACCACCTGGCGCTCCACCGGGCCCTTGCTGGTGGCCGGGTCGCCGATCTGTTCGCAGATGGCCACCGACTCCCCCAGCTTGACCAGCTTGGCCAGGTAGCCCTCCACGGCGTGGAAGGGGATGCCGGCCATGGGAATCGGCGTGCCGGCGGACTGGCCGCGGGTGGTGAGGGTGATGTCGAGCAGCTTGGCGGCCTTCTTGGCGTCCTCGTAGAACAGCTCGTAGAAGTCGCCCATGCGGTAGAACAGCAGTTGTTCCGGATGCTGTCTCTTCAGCTTCCAGTATTGCTGCATCATCGGGGTGTGAGCAGAAAGGTCGCTTTGGCTCATGACTTTGGGCGGTCCGTCTTCTATATGCAAAAGCGCCTAGTGTACGGTATCCGGCCTGACGGCTTAAGCATCGGAGTACGCAATGAGCATCAGCGACGAAGGCATCACCGACCTGGCCGCGCGCCTGGGCGCGCAGCTGCAGCGGCTGGGGGCGCGGGTCAGCACCGCCGAGTCCTGCACCGGCGGCGGCATTGCGGAGGCGATCACGCGGATCGCCGGCAGCTCGGCCTGGTTCGACGCCGGCTACGTCACCTATTCCAACGCGCAGAAGAGTGCGCAGCTGGGCGTGCCTGACGAACTTTTCCCACAGGTCGGCGCGGTCAGCCGGGAAGTGGTCGAGGCCATGGCCCGTGGCGCACAGGCGCGCAGTGGCGCGCGTTTCACTGTTGCGGTCAGCGGCATCGCCGGTCCGGACGGTGGTTCGCCAGAGAAGCCTGTAGGAACCGTCTGGTTGTGCTGGGCCGATGGCGAACACTGCTCCGCGCAGCGCTTTCTTTTTTCCGGCGACCGCCTCGAGGTGCGCCGGCAGGCGGTGGCGGCCGCTCTGGACGGGGTGTTGCGACTGGCCGTCGGGGAAAATCCCGTTCGGGGGTAGGCGCGCGCCTTGCCCTGTGAAATAATACTGTCTACTTATACAGTTGTTCGTGGCCCATCCCGGCCGCCTGACTTCGCGAGGACTTCAATGGACGACAACAAGAAGCGCGCCCTGGCCGCGGCCCTGGGACAGATCGAACGCCAATTCGGCAAGGGCGCGGTAATGCGCATGGGCGATCACGAGCGCCAGGCCATCCCGGCCATCTCCACCGGCTCCCTGGGCCTGGACATCGCCCTGGGCATCGGCGGCTTGCCGAAAGGCCGGATCGTCGAGATCTACGGCCCGGAATCCTCGGGCAAGACCACCCTGACCCTCTCGGTCATCGCCGAAGCCCAGCGCCAGGGCGCCACCTGCGCCTTCGTCGACGCCGAGCACGCGCTGGACCCGGACTACGCCGGCAAGCTGGGCGTCAACGTCGACGACCTGCTGGTCTCGCAGCCGGACACCGGCGAGCAGGCCCTGGAAATCACCGACATGCTGGTGCGCTCCAATGCGGTGGACGTGATCATCGTCGACTCCGTGGCGGCGCTGGTGCCCAAGGCCGAGATCGAAGGCGAGATGGGCGATGCCCACGTCGGCCTGCAGGCCCGCCTGATGTCCCAGGCGCTGCGCAAGATCACCGGCAACATCAAGAACGCCAACTGCCTGGTCATCTTCATCAACCAGATCCGCATGAAGATCGGCGTGATGTTCGGCAACCCGGAAACCACCACCGGCGGTAACGCCCTGAAGTTCTACGCCTCCGTGCGCCTGGACATCCGCCGTACCGGCGCGGTGAAGGAAGGTGACGAGGTGGTCGGCAGCGAAACCCGCGTCAAGGTGGTGAAGAACAAGGTCGCCCCGCCGTTCCGCCAGGCCGAGTTCCAGATCCTCTACGGCAAGGGCATCTACCGCACCGGCGAGATCATCGACCTGGGCGTGCAACTGGGCCTGGTGGAGAAATCCGGCGCCTGGTACAGCTACCAGGGCAGCAAGATCGGCCAGGGCAAGGCCAACGCCGCCAAGTACCTGGAAGAGAACGGGGAAATCTGCGCGGTGCTGGACAAGGCCATCCGCGAGCAACTGCTGAACAACCAGCCGGCGCCGACCAAGGCCGAGCTGGCTGCAGCCGAAGCTGCCGAGGCCGCTGAAGCCGACCTCGACTACTGATCCCGCCGATGCCGACCGTGCTCGATACGCCCGTCGCCGTGCGGCGGGCCGCCATGGACCTCCTGGCGCGACGCGAGCACGGTCGCGCCGAGCTCGTCCGCAAGCTGCGCCAGCGCGGCGCGCCTGCAGAGCTCATCGAGCCCGCCCTCGACCGCCTGGCCGAGGAAGGGCTGCTCAACGAATCCCGTTACCTGGAAGCCTTCATCGCCAGCAAGGCGCGCAGTGGCTATGGCCCCTTGCGCATCCGCGAGGAACTGAGCCAGCGCGGCCTGCCACGGGGCGAGATCGAAAAGGCCCTGGGCGAGGCGGATGTCGACTGGCAGGCGCAACTGCGGGATGTCTGGCGCCGCAAGTTCCCCCGCCTGCCCCAAGACGCCAGGGAGCGTGCCCAGCAGGGGCGTTTCCTCGCCTACCGGGGCTTTTCCATGGAAGCCATCAATCGCCTGTTCAGTGGGCGGGGCGGGGACGACTGAGCCCGGGCTGGCGCTGGTTGACCGGCCTGTCGTCCGGATCGCGGACAGAGTCCGCTCCTACGCCCTCCGGCAAACACAAGACCCGTAGGATGGCGTTGAGCGAAGCGATACCCATCCGTTGAGGCGCACCTTGGCGCGGCCGGCAAGACAGTTGCCCCTACGCCATTCCATACACCGTTTTCCCGGAATCACGCGCCAGCGTTATTCGTCGATTCGGTGTCACGTCGGGCCAACGGCGTATAACCGCGAACGGTTATACGCCCTACGGCTGGACATGGGGGCCTTGTCCACCGCACCGAGGCGCTTTGCGTAGGATGGGTTGAGCTTGCGATACCCATCGGGCCATGGTGATGGGTATCGCTTCGTTCAACCCATCCCACGGGGGCCGGAGAGCGTAGGAGCGGACTCCGTCCGCGATAGCCGGAACCACCGGCGCGGATCGCGGATGAGATCCGCGCGCCACCCACCCGCGCCATCCCATGTAGGAGCGCGCCCTGCGCGCGAATCGCGGGCAGGGCCCGCTTACAGGTGCAGTGGCCTATGCCGGAACGGGGCAGGCTTCGGTCCAGTTCTGCTTGTCGTTGATGAAGTTCACTAGTTCGCGCAAGCGGCCGTGGTCGCGGCCGTTGAAGGCGAAGGCCAGGCGCGTGAGCTGGGTGAATTCCGGCTCGTCTTTTTCCAGTTCGCCGCAGGCCTGTTGGTGGAAGCCGTCGTGCAGGCAGAGGTTGCCGAACTCCTCGTGCAGGCGCTGCATGGCCTGGTCGCTGAGGCGGTGGTTGAGGCGGATGACGAAGTTGTCCTTGAGCCAGCGGCTGGAGTGGAAGTTGCTGTAGAAGTGGGCAATCTCCCCCACCGCGTCCTCCACCGAGCGGGCCAGTTTCATCAGGTGCATGTCGCTGGGCAGGATGTAGCGGTTGTCCAGCAGTTGCTCCTGCATGAACTGCAGCGCCTGCTCCCAGTAATGCCCGCCGGGCTGGTCGAGCAGCACCACCGGCACCAGCGGGCTCTTGCCGGTCTGGATCAGCGTCAGCACTTCCAGCGCCTCGTCCAGGGTGCCGAAGCCGCCGGGGCAGAGCACCAGGGCGTCGGCTTCCTTGACGAAGAACAGCTTGCGCAGGAAGAAGAAGTGGAACGACAGCAGGTTGTTGGTGCCGGCCACCGTGTGGTTGGCCTGCTGCTCGAAGGGCAGGGTGATGTTGAAGCCCAGGCTGTTCTCCAGCCCCGCGCCTTCGTGGGCGGCGGCCATGATGCCGCCGCCGGCGCCGGTGACGACCATCAGGTCGTAGCGCGCCAGGGTGCGCCCCAGGTCCCGGGCCAGGGCGTACAGCGGGTGGTCCGGGGGCGTGCGCGCCGAGCCGAACACCGTGACCTTGCGCCGGCGCTTGAACTGCTCGAGGGTGGCGAAGGCGTGCTCCATCTCGCGCAGCGTCTGCAGCATGATCTTGGCGTCCCAGCGGTTGCGGTCGGCCTGGGCCATGCGCGCCACGGTGAAGAGCATCTCGCGGTACAGCGGCAGGTTCGGGCTGTCGCCCGGCGCGGCGAGGGCGGCCAGCTCCTCGACCTTTTGCGTCAGGTCGGTGCCGCTGGTCTGGAAGTGCCGGGAAAGGTAGTCCTCGGGTTCATAGGGCATGGGGATACTCCTTGTTCTTCAACCCCTTGTCGTAGGCGTGCGCCAGTCTGACATGCCGCTGATGACAGTCGGCGATGACCCTGTTTCAGATTGCGATACGGTCCCCCTGTTCGGGAATGTTGGCTTTCCAGTCGAGGCGTTCGAGCAGTGCGGCCTGCAGGGCATCCATCTTTTCCCGCTCGCCATGTATCAGGTATAGCTCGGGTTTGTTCTCGAAGTGGCCAACCCACTGAATCAATTGCGATTGTCCGGCATGGGCGGAGAAGCCGCCGAGGGTGTGGACCTTCGCCCGCACGGCGATGCGCTGGCGCAATACGCGCACGCTCTCGGCGCCGTCGACGATGGTGCGGCCCAGGGTGCCCTTGGCCTGGAAGCCGGGGAAGACGATGTGGCACTCCTGGCGCCAGAGGTTGTGCTTGAAGTGGTGGACGATGCGCCCGCCGGTGCACATGCCGCTGCCGGCGATGATGATGGCGCCGCTCTTGATGCGGTTGATCGCCATGGAGTCTTCCGGCGTCTGCGTGGTGCGTAGCAGCGGCAGCCATTCGGACAGCTTCACGGTGCCGGTGCCGCGGATGTATTCGCGGTCGCTGTCGGAGAACTCGCCGGAGTGGCGCAGGTAGATGTCGTTGGCCCGCGCGGCCATGGGGCTGTCGAGAAAGACCATCTGCTGCGGCAGGCGGCCTTCCTGGTAGAAGCGCCCGAGGTAGAACAGCAGGTCCTGGGTGCGGCCGACGGCGAAGGCGGGGATCAGCACGTTGCCGCCGTCCTTCTGCGCCTGTTCGAGGATGTCCGCCAGTTCCAGCAGCGTCTCGTTGTTGTCGCGGTGGTCGCGGTCGCCGTAGGTGGATTCCAGCAGCACCACGTCGGCGCGGCTCAGTGGTGTCGGCGTGCGCATCAGCGGCGAGCAGGTGTTGCCCAGGTCGCCGGAGAACACCAGGCGGCGCGTCAAGCCCTGCTCGTGGATCTCGATCTCGACGATGGCCGAGCCGAGGATGTGCCCTGCGTTGTGGAAGGTCACGCGGATGCCGGGCGCCACTTCCACGGTGCTGCCGTAGCTGACGCTGCGGCGCAGCTTCAGGGCCTTCTCGGTGTCTTCCACGGTGTAGATCGGGGTGACCGGCGGCTTGTTCAGGCGGGCGCGCCACTTGCTCTCCCACTCGGCGTCCTTTTCCTGGATGTTGGCCGAATCCATCAGCATCAGTTCCAGCAGCTCGCAGCAGGACTCGGTGGCATAGATCGGCCCCTTGTAGCCTTCCTTCGCCAGGCGCGGCAGCAGCCCGCTGTGGTCGATGTGGGCATGGGAGATGACCACCGCGTTCAGGCTCTTCGGGTCGAAGGGGAAGGGCGTGCGGTTGCCGGCCTCGTTGTCGCGGGTGCTCTTGCCGTTGCTGCGGCCCTGGCGCATGCCGCACTCGAGCAGTACGCGCGCGCCGTCCCGGGTTTCCAGCAGGTAGCAGGAGCCGGTGACTTCCTGGGCTGCGCCGATGAAGGTGAGTAGGGCCATGAGGCCTCCTTAGCAGGATTCGGTATTTCAGACTCGCGTAGCTGGAACGAAATGGCGTTGATACAGGTCAGCGCCCCTCCCATCCGGCGACCTAGACTTCCCCCATAGCCCCAGGGAGAACGTCGAGCATGTCGCAGATACTGCCCAGTCCGGACGAACTGGCCGCGCACGCGGCGGAGCAGCCGGCATTCGCCGAATGGCTGAGCGGATACGGTCCGCTTGAGCATAGCGCGCTGACCCAGGCTGCGGTCTTCCGCGTGGCTCATCAATTGGTCCAGGCCGGCCTGCAGCCGGACCTGGCGAGCGTCTACCGGATGTTCCGCGCGCTGGACCGGCTGACCTGCGCCGGGCTCTGGCTGGTGGTGCACATGACCTACGCGCGCCGTGTGCGCCTGGACGGTTCGCCGTTGCAGGCCGAGGACTTCAAGGCCAGCCCCGAGGGCCATACCGGCGGCGCCCTGAACATGGTGCCGGCCTACGCCGGCTACCTGGCGCTCAATGCCCTGACCGGCACCACCCGCGGCTGGCTGATGGGGCAGGGGCACTGCGTGGCGGCCATCGAGGCGCTCAACGTGCTGACCGCCAACCTGCAGCCCGAGCAGGCGCGGCGCTACAGTATCGACGCCGCCGGCCTGGAGCGCCTGGTGCAGGATTTCTACAGCTACGCCCAGGCGCCGGACGGCAGCGTTGCCGCGCCCCTGGGCAGCCACGTCAACCCGCATACCGCCGGCGGCATTGCCGAAGGCGGCTACCTGGGCTTCGCCGAACTGCAGTACGCGCACCTGCCGCTGCCCGGCGAGACCCTGGTGGCCTTCCTCTCCGACGGCGCCGCCGAGGAGCAGCGCGGCAGCGACTGGATGCCGCGCTGGTGGCGCGCCGAGGACTGCGGCGTGGCCCTGCCGGTGATGATCGCCAATGGCCGGCGCATCGAGCAGCGTACCCAGTTGGGCACCCGGGAAGGCCTGGAAGGCTTCAAGCACCACCTGAGCGGCTGCGGCTTCGACCCCCTGAGCTTCGATGGCCGCGACCCGGCCGCCTTCGTCTGCGCCCTCTGGGAGATGGAGCAGCGCCTGGCCCATCGCGTTCACGAGAAGAACAGCGGCATCCTGCAGTACCCGCTGCCGATTCCCTACGGCATCGCCGAGACGGTCAAGGGCTTCGGCTTCTACGGCGCCGGCAGCAACGCCGCGCACAACCTGCCGCTGCCGGGCAACCCCCACGACGACGCGAACGCCCGTGAGCTGTTCAACCAGCATGCGGCGCGGCTGTGGGTGCCGGAAGCGGAGCTGGACGCCGCCTGCGCGCTGTTCACCGCGAGCCGCCAGGGGCGCCTGCTGGAGCGCGACAACCCGCTGGCGGTGCGGCGGCCCATCGAGCCCAGCCTGCCGGAACTGCACTACCGCAACGACCAGTGCTCGCCGATGCTGGCGCTGGACCGCTTCTTCAGCGAACTGTGCGCGGCGAACCCGGACCTGCGGGCCCGCGTCGGCAACCCCGACGAGCTGGCCAGCAACCGCCTGGGCGGCGTGCTCAAGGCGCTGAAGCACCGCGTCTGCCAGCCGGAGAGCGCGCTGGAGGCCGTCGACGGGCGGGTCATCACCGCGCTCAACGAAGAGGCCGTGGTCTCCGCCTGCCTGGCCAACCAGGGCGGGCTCAACCTGGTGGCCAGCTACGAGGCGTTCTGCGTGAAGATGCTCGGCGCGGTGCGCCAGACGCTGATCTTCGCCCGCCTGCAGAAAGAGGCGGGGCGCCCGGCCGGCTGGCTCGGCTGGCCGCTGGTGGCCACCTCGCACACCTGGGAGAACGGCAAGAACCAGCAATCGCACCAGGACACCACCTTCTGCGAAAGCCTGCTGGGCGAGATGAGCGACATGGTGCGGGTGCTGTTCCCCGCCGACCACAACAGCCTGCTGGCGCTGCTGCCGCAGATTTACCGCAGCCGTGGGCAGCTCGCCTGCGTAGTAGCGCCCAAGCGCGAGCGGCCGAACCTGTTCGACCGGACCCAGGCGGAACAACTGGCGCGCGATGGCGCCATCGTGGTGGAAGAACATCCCGGCAGCGATCCGCTGCTGCTGATCGCCAACGGCAGCTACCAGCTCGGTGAGATGCGCCGCGCCGTGGAGCGTCTGGCCGAAGCCGGCTACCCGTACCGCCTGGTCTACCTGCAGGAGCCGGGGCGCTTCCGCGCGCCGAGGGACAACTGGGAGCTGGCGGCGGTGGCCGACGAGGCGCTGATCGAGCAACTGTTCCCGGACGCCTACGGGCGCCGCGTGCTGCTCACCCACATGCGCCCGGAAGTGGCGCGCGGGCATCTCTGGCCGATCCTGCCGGATGCGCTGCGCAGCTCGGTGCTGGGCTACCGCAACCGCGGCGGGACCCTCGACGAGCCCGGCATGCTCTTCGCCAACCGGGCCTGCTGGGGCGATGTGCTGGCGGCCTGCGCGCGCCTGCTGGAAGTACCGCGCAGCGCGCTGCTGACCGCCGAGGAGGTCGCGGCGCTGGCCGGCAAGGGGGACCCGCGGGCCCTGCGCTGAAACGCTGAGGCGCCTCAGCGCTTCAGCGGCTTGACCAGGGAATCCAGGCCCTCGACCTTCAGCTCCAGCACAATCTGCATCAGGCGGCCCAGCTCGCCCTTGGGAAAGCTGTCATTGCGCTGGAACCACAGCAGGTACTCTTCCGGCAGGTCCACCAGCATGCGTCCCTGGTACTTGCCGAAGGGCATCGGCGTGCGGGCGATCTTCAGCAGGTTGAGCTTTTCCGACTCCAGCATGGCGCCGGCTTCACTTCTGCAGCTTGATGCGGCAGCTGCCGGCATCGAAGCGCTCGACGGCCACCGGGGCGTTGCTGTGGTACTCGGTGAAGTCGTAGGTGAGCACCGCGCCCTGGGCCAGCAACTGGCGGTAGCCGGTGTTGCTGCACACGCTGTCGCCCAGCTGGCTGCGCACGCTCTCGGGGTTGGCGCGCATCTTCGCGGCGTGGCTGGCGCGCACGCTGAGGTGGTTGATCAACTGGTTGCCTTCGACGGTGTAGCCCTGGTCGAGGATGTCCTCGTTGATCGCGCGCGGAGTGCCTTCGCTGCTTTCCTTGGCGACTTTCTCCAGTGTCTTGGCCAGTTCGAAGTCCTTGAGCGACGCGGCGTGGGCCGCGGGCAGGACGAGGCAGAGGGCGAGGGCGGTTAGGCGCAGCATGGGCTTCTCCTGAAACGGGTGCGTATTCGACCGCGCGGCGCCGGCACGGTTCGCCGGCGCCGCAAATCCCCCATTGTCCCTGAAAACCGCCCGGCTGCCGAGCGGCCTTGGCGCGCAGGGGCTCTGTTACAATCGCCGCCCGCCGAGACTGCCCGCCCGAGCCACCGATGTCGCCTGCCCATCCCGCCACCAAGAACCATGCCGTCGCCCGCCTGCGCGCCGAGCGCCTGGCCCGTTGCGTGAAGCCCTTCGTGGCCCGCGGCTCGCGTTCGCTGCGCTGCGCCGGCTGCCGCCTGCGCCCGGACTACTGCATGTGCGCCTGGCAGCCGCAGGTGCAGGCCAACGCCGGCATGTGCCTGGTGATGTTCGACACCGAGCCGCTGAAGCCGAGCAATACCGGCTGGCTGATCGCCGAGACGGTGCCGGACACCTGGGCCTTCGGCTGGTCGCGGATCGAGGTCGACCCGGCCCTGCTGGCGCTGCTGGACGATCCGCAGTGGCAGCCCTACGTGGTGTTTCCGGGGGAGTTCGTCGCCGCCGAGCGGGTGGTGGAGAAGGTCGCGCCGCAGCCCGGCAAGCGCCCGCTGTTCATCCTGCTGGACGCCACCTGGAACGAGGCGCGCAAGATGTTCCGCAAGAGCCCCTACCTGGACCGCTTCCCGGTGCTGAGCATCACCCCGGACGCGTTGTCGCGCTACCGCCTGCGCCGCTCCAAGTTCGACGAGCACCTGTGCACCGCGGAAGTGGCGGCGCTGTGCCTGGGCCTGTCTGGCGACCAGCGCGCGGGGGATGCGCTGGATGCCTACCTGGACGTGTTCAGCGAGCGCTACCTGGGCGCCAAGCACCAGCGCGGCCTGGACGAGCAGAGCCCGGCGCACCAGGCCCTGCGGCCCTACACCGCGCTCTAGGGTTCAGGCCGCCGCGGCCTTCTGCGGCCACAGCTGAGCCACCAGCATGCCGGCGAGCATAAGCGCGCAGCCGAAGTAACCGCGCGCGTGCAGGCTCTCGTCGAGGAAGATCGCCCCGGCGATGGCGGCGAATACCGCTTCCAGCGAGAGGATGATCGCCGCGTGGGAGGCGATGGCGTGCTTCTGCGCGATCACCTGCAGGGTGAAGCCGGTGCCGACGCCGAGCAGGCCGCCGTAGAGCAGTGCCGGGCCGGCCTGGACGATGGCGTCCCAATGGATCTCCTCGAACACCAGCGCCAGCGCCATGCTCACCACCGAGCAGGTGACGAACTGCAGGAAGGCCAGGCGGATGGCGTCGTAGCGGCTGGCGAACAGGCCCACCAGCAACACGTGGCAGCCCCACACCAGCGCGCCGGTCAGCTGCAGCCAGTCGCCGGAGGCCACCTTGAAGCCCGGGCCGATGCTCAGCATGGCCATGCCCACCACCGCCAGCGCCGCGCCGAGCCAGGTGCCCGTGCCGGTGCGGTGGCCCAGCAGCAGGCCGAGCAGCGGCACGATGATCACGTACAGGCCGGTGATGAAGCCGGAGTTGGTCACGCTGGTGAACAGCAGGCCGACCTGCTGCAGGTTGATGCCGAGGGTCAGCGCAGTGCCGATGGCCAGGCCCGCCAGCAGCAGGCCGCGGTTGAACGGCTGGGCGCCGCGCCTGGCCGACCAGGCCAGCAGCGGCAGCAGCATCAGCGCGCCGAGGGCGAAGCGCAGGCCGGTATAGAGGAAGGGCCCGATGGCATCCATCCCCAGGCGCTGCGCGACGAAGGACACACCCCAGATCATGGCAGTGACCAGCATCAGGATATCGGCGCGCAGGGCGTGGCTCTTCATGGTGTTCTCGGCAGGCAAAAAAAGAGCGCAACTCTGCCGCAAGCCGGGGACTTTGAAAAGCTGTCCATTCCGTCAGCGGGTGCGCCGGGAGTCGCCCGCATCTGCATTCTCGGCAGGCATCGGCCGATGCATTTGCGTACAATGCGCCAATCAGGTCACGACCTTTCCCATGCTGGCCCCGCCGTTATCCGCGGCCGGGATCGAGCCTGGCCATCAAGGAACTTACATGGCTTCCTATGAAATCCTGATCGCTGACGATCATCCGCTGTTCCGCAGTGCCCTGCACCAGGCCCTCACCTTGGGCCTGGGCCCCGAAGCGAAACTGGTGGAGGCGGCGAGCATCGCCGAGCTGGAAGCCAGGCTCAACGAGAAGGCCGACTGGGACCTGGTCCTGCTGGACCTGAACATGCCCGGCGCCTACGGCTTTTCCGGGTTGGTGCTGCTGCGCGGGCAGTACCCGCAGATCCCGGTGGTGATGATCTCGGCCCAGGAGGACGCCGCCGTGGTGCAGCGCTCCCGCGAGTTCGGCGCCAGCGGCTTCATCCCCAAGTCCAGCGAGATGGCCACCCTGCAGCAGGCGGTGCGCGCGGTGCTCGACGGCGACGTCTGGTGGCCGCCGCAGGCCGACGCGGTGACCGAGCTGAGCGAGGAAGTGCGCGCCGCCAGCGCCGGCCTGGCGAGCCTGACGCCGCAGCAGTTCCGCGTGCTGACCATGGTCTGCGAAGGCCTGCTGAACAAGCAGATCGCCTTCGAGCTGAGCGTTTCCGAGGCCACCGTCAAAGCCCACGTCACGGCGATCTTCCGCAAGCTCAACGTGCGCACCCGCACCCAGGCGGCGCTGTTGCTGCAACAGATGGAAACGGTTCCGGGCGCCTGAGCGGCGGCCGGTGACCTCGGTTTCACACTTTCCTACGGCACCTGGTTTAGAGTGCCGCGTCTTTTTTCGCAGAGAGCCCTTCGTGACTTCTTCCCCCTTCAAGGGCCAGACCGGCCTGAAGCGCATCCTCAACGCCGCCGGCTACTCCATGGCCGGTTTCGTCGCCGCCTTCCGTGGCGAGGCGGCCTTCCGCCAACTGGTGCTGATCAACGTCATCCTCGTCCCGCTGGCGTTCTTCTGCGACGTCAGCCGCGGCGAGCGCGCGCTGATGATCGCCGTGTGCCTGCTGGCGCTGATCGTCGAGCTGCTCAACTCGGCGGTGGAAGCGGTGGTCGACCGCGTCTCCCTGGAGCGCCACCCGCTGTCGAAGAACGCCAAGGACATGGGCAGCGCCGCGCAGTTCGTCGCGCTGAGCATCATCACCGTGACCTGGGCGGTGATCCTGCTGGGCTGAGCCCATGGGAGCAGGCGCGTAGGGCGTATGACCGTTCGCGGTCATACGCCGCTACACCGACCTCGTGCCCGGCTCCTTGGTCGAGCCCGGAGTGCCCTGAAACAGGCACTTCGTGGCCAAACCCGGAGCGCGCCTGAAGCCAAGGCCAAACGGCGGATAACGTCGAACGTTATCCGCCCTACGCTCTGCAAGGTGCGAAGAAATGCCGTCGTAGGATGGGTTGAGCGAAGCGATACCCATCACCACGGCAGCATGGGTTTCGCAGGCTCAACCCATCCTACGAAGAGCGTCCCGGCGTGGTCGACAAGACCGCCTCAGGGAATCATCGGCAGCACGATCTCGTCGCTGCGGCTGATGCCCGCCGTCTCGCTGCGGCACAGGTCGAGGAATTCGCGCATGGTCGCGGTCTGGTACTTCTGCCGGTGCCAGATGAAGTAGAACTGCCGGCGCAGGTCCAGTTGCGGGGTGTCCACCGGCACCAGGCTGCCGCGGCGGAAGGCGTCGCGCAGGGCCAGGCGCGAGATGCAGCCGATGCCCAGGCCCGACTCCACGGCGCGCTTGATCGCCTCGGTGTGCTCCAGCTCCAGGCGGATGTTCAGCGGCTCGATGTGATGGCGCATGGCCTGGTCGAAGGTCAGGCGGGTGCCCGAGCCCTGCTCACGGAGGATCCAGGCCTCGCTGCTGAGCCGATGCAGGTCCACCGGCCCGGCGTTGGCCAGCGGGTGCTGCGGCGCGCAGAACACCACCAGCTCGTCCTCCATCCACGGCTGCACCTCGATGTCCGGGTGCTGGCAGTCGCCCTCGATCAGGCCCAGGTCCAGCTCGTAGTGGGCGATGCGCTGCACCACGTGGGCGGTGTTGTGCACGTGCAGGCGCACCCGGCAGTCCGGCTGGCGCTGCATGAAGGTGCCGATCAGCAGGGTGGCCAGGTAGTTGCCGATGGTCAGGGTGGCGCCCAGGTCCAGGGAGCCGAAGGCGCTCTTGCCGTTGAGCAGCGTCTCGATCTCGCTGCCGCGATCCAGCAGCGCCACCGCCTGGGGCAGCAACTGGCGGCCCAGGGCGTTCAGCGTCAGGCGCTTGCCGGCGCGGTCGAACAGCTTGCAGTCGAACTGCCGCTCCAGTTCGCCCAGGGCCGTGCTGGTGGCCGACTGCGACAGCGACAGCGCTTCGGCGGCGCGCGACACGCTTTCCTGCTGGGCCACGGCGACGAAGACTTCCATCTGGCGCAGGGTGAATTTCATCGGTTCGGCTGGCTCCGTGGCGGGCGAGGGGCGCGACATTCGGTCGCCCCAGGCGGGGCGGCAGGGGGCGTAAGCTGGCGCGCGCTGGCCGCCAGGCGTCCCTTATCTGCGTTTTGGATTAGCAATATCCAGATAATTTATTTTGCGGATATTCTCGCCCCCTATAAAATGTCGCGCAATCGCGCTACGTCCGGGATCTGCTGGGGTGCGCCACGAATCTCTAGGAGTCCTTGATGAGCAACCTGTACACCGAGCGCGTTCTCAGCGTGCACCACTGGAACGACACCCTCTTCAGCTTCAAGACCACCCGTAACCCGGGCCTGCGCTTCAAGACCGGCCAGTTCGTGATGATCGGCCTGGAGGTCAACGGCCGCCCGCTGATGCGCGCCTACTCCATCGCCAGCCCGAACTACGAGGAGCACCTGGAGTTCTTCAGCATCAAGGTCCCGGACGGCCCGCTGACCTCGCGCCTGCAGCATCTGAAGGAAGGCGACGAGCTGATGGTCAGCCGCAAGCCCACCGGCACCCTGGTGCTGGACGACCTCAAGCCCGGCAAACACCTGTACCTGCTGAGCACCGGCACCGGCATGGCGCCGTTCCTGAGCGTGATCCAGGACCCGGAAGTCTACGAGAAGTTCGACAAGGTCATCCTGGTCCACGGCGTGCGCTGGGTCAGCGAGCTGGCCTACTCCGACTTCATCACCAAGGTCCTGCCGGAGCACGAGTACTTCGGCGACATGGTCAAAGAGAAGCTGATCTATTACCCCCTGGTCACCCGTGAAGAGTTCCGCAACATGGGCCGCCAGACCGACCTGATGCGCAGCGGCAAGCTGTTCGCCGACATCGGCCTGCCGCCGATGAACCCGCAGGACGACCGCGCCATGATCTGCGGCAGCCCGAGCATGCTGGACGAGACCAGCGAAGTGCTGAACGGCTTCGGCCTGCAGATCTCCCCGCGCATGGGCGAGCCGGGCGACTACCTGATCGAGCGCGCCTTCGTCGAGAAGTAAGCTGCCCGCAATTGAAGGAGCCCGCCACCCGGCGGGCTTTTTCGTTCATGGCGGACATGGGGAAATGCCGTGCGTAGGAGTGCGTAGGGGCCGGCGTGGCCGGTAAATCCAATCGCGGATGAATCCGCTTACGACCGTGCTTCCCTGAACCGTAGGAGCAACTGTCTTGCGCCTAGGTGCTCTTCGTAGGATGGGTTGAGCTTGCGAAACCCATGCGGTCGTGGCGATGGGTATCGCTTCGCTCAACACCATCCTACGAAAAGCCGTGCTTCCTGGAACCTACGGGGTGAGGCGGCGAAGCGCGGGTTGCACATCCAGTACCCGGATCACCCCTGCCTCGGGGTAATGCCAATGCACGTCCAGGTCCCACAGCCGCGCGCCGTAGCGGCGTTCCGGGGTGGGTTGCTGGTAGGCCGGGCGCGGGTCCTGGGCCAGGCACTGTTCGACCAGCTCGACCACCGGCTCGCCCAGACGCAGGGCCTGCTCGCGGGCCTGGGCCAGGGCGGTGTCGCTCCACTGCACCGGGATCGGCGCCGGTGGCGCCTCGGCGATGCCGTTGCGCGCGTCGGCCACGGCGTCGGCATAGGGCACGTAGGGCTTGATGTCGAGCACCGGGGTGCCGTCCAGCAGGTCGATGCCGGACAGCCACAGGCGCCCGGGCTCGACCTTCTCCAGGCGCACCACCGACTGGCCGATGCCGTTGGGCCGGTGCGTGGCGCGGGTGGCGAACACGCCCAGGGAGCGGTTGCCGCCCAGGCGCGGCGGGCGCACCTTGATCCGTGGCTTGTCTTCCAGGGCCTGGTGGAAGAGGAACAGCAGCCAGACGTGGCTGACCTGCTCCAGGCCCTCCACCGCCTCGCCGCCGTCGAACGGCGGCAGCAGCTCCAGCACGCCCCGCGCCGCCGGGGCCAGCTGCGGTTGGCGCGGGATGGCGAACTTCTCCTTGAAGCAGGAACGGATGTAGCCGATGGGGGAGACGGAGTAGGACATGGCGGCACGCGCATGGAGCAGGGGGCCGCCATGTTACCCGATCGGCACTGCAAACCCCGCCGCTTGCGTCATCGCCGGCGCCTGCGCAGCAACAGCCAGCCGTAGAAGGTGTCCAGGTCTGGTTTCGTTCCTCACCCCAGTCCTCTCCCGGAGGGAGAGAGGGAGCCGTTCGTGCCACCGGGGGGCTGGCGTGGTCGGTGAACCCAATCGCGGACGAAGTCCGCTCCTACGCCTCCAGGGAAGCACGGCTTTTCGTAGGATGGTGTTGAGCGAAGCGATACCCATCGCCACGACCGCATGGGTTTCGCAAGCTCAACCCATCCTACGAAGAGCGCCTCGGCGCAAGACAAGTGCGTGGGCAGCCAGGCCCAGGGCATGGCCGCCCGCGGCTCAGCGCCTGTCGCGCCGGACCAGGCCCTTGAGGAAATTGCGCAGCAACTGGTCGCCACAGGGACGGTAGTTACTGTGGCCGGGGGCGCGGAACAGCGCGTTGAGTTCCCCCTTGGTCATCACCAGCCCGGCGTCGTCGAGGATCGCCAGCAGGTCGTGGTCGCGTAGTTCGAAGGCCACCCGCAACTTCTTCAACACCAGGTTGTTGGTCAGCGGCAGTTCCAGCGGTGGCAGCGGCCGGCTGTCGTCGCGGCCGCGGCGGTGGATGATCAGGCCGTCGAGAAAGCGCGCCAGCACTTCGTCCGGGCACTCGCGGTAGCCGGGTTCGTCCTCGCGGGCCAGCAGCGCGGCGACTTCGGCCTCGTCCAGCGCCAATCCGGCCAGGCCGGCGATGGCGGCGACCTCGCGGTCGGCGATGTCGAGGCTGTAGCGCAGGCTGCGCAGGATGTCGTTGTTGAGCATCGGTAGTGTCCCGGTTGAAAGAAAAAGCCCCGCAAGGCGGGGCTTTCGGCGACTCAGGCCAGCTCGGCCCAGAGATCGTACTCGTCGGCGTCGGTGATGCGCACGCGCACCTTGTCGCCCGGCTTCACGTCGAAGGTATCGATGTAGACGGCGCCGTCGATCTCCGGGGCGTCGGCCCAGGAGCGGCCCACGGCGCCTTCGGCGTCCACTTCGTCGATCAGCACTTCGATTTCCTTGCCCACCTTCAGTTGCAGGCGCGCGGCGGAAATCGCCTGCTGGTGCGCCATGAAGCGCTCCCAGCGCTCCTGCTTGACGTCATCGGGCACCGGCTCCAGGCCCAGGTCGTTGGCCGGGGCGCCTTCCACCGGGGAGTACTGGAAGCAGCCGACACGGTCGAGCTGGGCCTCGGTCAGCCAGTCGAGCAGGTACTGGAAGTCTTCCTCGGTCTCGCCGGGGAAGCCGACGATGAAGGTCGAGCGGATGGTCAGCTCGGGGCAGAGCTCGCGCCACTTCTTGATGCGCGCCAGGGTCTTGTCCTCGAAGGCCGGGCGCTTCATGGACTTGAGCACTTTCGGGCTGGCGTGCTGGAAGGGGATGTCCAGGTAGGGCAGCAGCTTGCCCTGGGCCATCAGCGGGATCACGTCGTCGACGTTGGGGTAGGGGTAGACGTAGTGCAGGCGCACCCACACGCCCATGCTCGACAGCGCTTCGCACAGCTCCAGCATGCGCGTCTTCACCGGCTGGCCGTCCCAGAAGTCCAGCTTGTACTTCAGGTCCACGCCGTAGGCGCTGGTGTCCTGGGAGATCACCAGCAGTTCCTTGACGCCGGCCTTGACCAGGCGCTGGGCCTCGCTGAGCACGTCGCCCACCGGGCGGCTGACCAGCTTGCCGCGCATCGACGGGATGATGCAGAAGCTGCAGCTGTGGTTGCAGCCCTCGGAAATCTTCAGGTAGGCGTAGTGGCGCGGGGTGAGCTTGATGCCCTGCGGCGGCACCAGGTCGATCAGCGGGTTGTGCTCGGCCTTGGGCGGCACCACCTCGTGCACGGCGCTGACCACCTGCTCGTACTGCTGCGGACCGGTGACCGCCAGCACGCTGGGGTGCACGTCACGGATGCTGTCCTCGGCCACGCCCATGCAGCCGGTGACGATGACCTTGCCGTTCTCGGCGATGGCCTCGCCGATGGCGTCCAGGGATTCGGCCTTGGCGCTGTCGATGAAGCCGCAGGTGTTCACCACAACGACGTCGGCGTCCTCGTAGGTGGGCACGATCTCGTAGCCCTCCATGCGCAGCTGGGTGAGGATGCGTTCGGAGTCGACCGTTGCCTTGGGGCAACCGAGGCTGACGAAACCGACTTTGGGCGTTGCGGTGGACATGGGCGGCTAACCTCTAAGGGCGCGCTGGCGGCGCCTCTGATCAAAAAGTGCGCAATTCTAGCGGCGTCCCACGCGCTTGACCAGCCTCCGTGAGACAAGCTGCCGCAGCGGCCGGCGAAAGCGCCGGCAGGCACAGGGTAAGGGCGGCAAACACCTTCTATAGTCACTCAGGTCAAGCTTTCGCGGCTCTTGCATCGCCGGGCCCGTCGGCGCAGGATGCGCCGAATTTTTCCTAGAGGAATTTTGTTACATGTCCAACGCCAGCGCTGGAACCGCGGAGCAGCAGGAAAACCATTCAAGCTCCGCCCTGGGCATGATGGTGGCCGCGGTGGGCGTCTGCTACGGCGACATCGGCACCAGCCCGCTGTACACGCTCAAGGAAGTCTTCGTCGGCGGCTACGGCGTGCAGGTGGGGCACGACGCCATCCTCGGCATCCTCTCGCTGATCTTCTGGTCGCTGGTCTGGGTGGTCTCGATCAAGTACGTGATCTTCGTCCTGCGCGCCGACAACCAGGGCGAGGGCGGGGTGATGGCGCTGACCGCGCTGGCGCGCCGCGCCGCCCACGACTATCCGCGGCTGAGCTCGGTACTGGTGGTGCTGGGCCTGTTCGGCGCCTCGCTGTTCTATGGCGACAGCATGATCACCCCGGCGATCTCGGTGCTCTCGGCGATCGAGGGCCTGGAGATCGCCTTCGACGGCCTGGAGCACTGGGTGGTGCCGCTGGCGCTGATCGTGCTGGTCGGCCTGTTCCTCATCCAGCGCCATGGCACGGCGCGCATCGGCATCCTGTTCGGCCCGGTGATGGTGATCTGGTTCGTGGTGCTGGGCGCGCTCGGCCTGTACGGCATCTACCAGCACCCGGTGGTGCTGAACGCGATGAACCCCTACTGGGCGGCGAACTTCTTCATCGTCCACCCGGGCATCGGCGTGGCCATCCTCGGCGCCACCGTGCTGGCGCTGACCGGCGCCGAGGCGTTGTACGCGGACATGGGCCACTTCGGCCGCAAGCCGATTTCCCGCGCCTGGTTCGCCCTGGTACTGCCGGGCCTGGTGCTGAACTACTTCGGCCAGGGCGCGATGATCCTCTACAACCCGGAAGCCGCGCGCAACCCCTTCTACCTGCTGGCGCCGTCCTGGGCGCTGCTGCCGATGGTGGCGCTGTCCACCGTGGCTACGGTGATCGCCTCCCAGGCGGTGATTTCCGGGGCCTTCTCGCTGACCCGCCAGGCCATCCAGCTGGGCTTCGTGCCGCGCATGTTCGTGCAGCACACCTCCAGCCAGGAGCAGGGGCAGGTCTACATCGCCGGGGTGAACTGGGCGCTGATGGTCGGCGTGGTGCTGCTGGTGCTGGGCTTCGAGTCGTCCGCGGCGCTGGCCTCGGCCTACGGCGTGGCGGTGACCGGGACCATGCTGGTGACCACCCTGCTGATGGGCGTGGTGCTCTGGCTGCACTGGAAGTGGCCGCTGTGGCTGGCCATTCCGTTCTTCTGCATGATGCTGCTGGTGGACGTGCTGTTCTTCTCGGCCAACCTGCCGAAGGTGGTGCAGGGCGGCGCCTTCCCGGTGGTGGCCGGTATCGCCCTGTTCATCCTGATGACCACCTGGAAGCGCGGCCGCCAGCTGCTGGTGGAGCGCCTGGACGAAGGCTCGCTGCCGCTGCCGCTGTTCATCGCCAGCATCCGCTCGCAGCCGCCGCACCGCGTGCAGGGCACCGCCGTGTTCCTCACCGCGCGCTCCGACGCCGTGCCCCACGCGCTGTTGCACAACCTGCTGCACAACCAGGTGCTGCACGAGCAGGTGGTGCTGCTCACGGTGGTCAACGAAGACAGCCCGCGGGTCGCCACCGACCGCCGCTTCGAGGTGGACGCCTATGGCGAGGGCTTCTTCCGCGTGCTGCTGCACTTCGGCTTCATGGAGGACCCGGACATCCCGGCGGCGCTGAAGTACTGCCACCTCAACGAGCTGGACTTCAGCCCCATGCGCACTACCTACTTCCTCAGCCGCGAGACGGTCATCCCGTCCCGGCGCATCGGCATGGCGCGCTGGCGCGAGGGGCTGTTCGCCTTCCTGCTGAAGAACGCCAACGGCAACCTGCGCTACTTCAACCTGCCGCTGAACCGGGTGATCGAGCTGGGGACGCAGGTGGAGATCTGACCGGCTTTATCGGGAAGACGAAGCGCGCCTGAGGGCGCGCTTTTTCGTTTCTGGGGGCCTCGCCAATCGACCGTGCATGGGATCGGCCGATCGCGGACGGAGTCCGCTCCTACGGTTCCAGGATGCATGGCTTTTCGTAGGATGGTGTTGAGCAAAGCGATACCCATCACCGCAACCACATGGGTTTCGCAGGCTCAACCCATCCTACGGGGCTCCGTCCGCGATTCGCGCGCAGGTACGGGATGGCGCGGTTACTCCGGCCGCGCCTCGCCGGCGCCGGGCAGCATGCGCACCAGGGTGTTGTCGCGGCTGATGAAGTGGTGGAACAGCGCGGCGACGGCGTGCAGGCCGATCAGGAAGTAGCCGATGTTGCCGACGGTCTCGTGGACTGCCTTGACCTGCTTGGCCAGGTCCGGGTTCTCCGCCACCAGCGGCGGCAGTTGCAGGCCCCAGAAGGGGATCGGCTTGCCGGCGGCGCTGAGGATGGTCCAGCCGGCCAGCGGCAGGCCGATCATCATCGCGTAGAGCGCCACGTGCACGGTCTTGGCCAGCAGCATCTGCCAGGCCGGCGGGGCGGGCACGATCGGCGGGGTGGGGTAGATGAAACGGCCGATCAGGCGCAGCCAGACCAGGCAGAACACGCTCAGGCCGAGCATGAAGTGCCACTGGCTTAGCAGGGCGCGGGTGTCGCTGCCCTTGGGGTAGTTGCTCTTGAGTTCGATACAGGCGTAGACGCCGGCGATCAGCACCAGCATCAGCCAGTGCAGGGCGATGGACAGGCTGCCGTAGCGGCGCGGGTAGGGGGGCTGGCTCATGGAAACTCCTTCTCTTCAGGCTGTCCCGCTCGTGGCGGCGGGTCGGGGCAGCTTGCGTCCGCAGCCTGAAGCCCGGCTGAAGACGCAGCCAATGCCTGAAGTGTAAGCCAGCCTTCGGCTCAGGACTCGTTCGGCGGCACCTGGCGCGCGCGGATGGCGTTCACCAGGCGCTTGGCCAGGGCCGGGTAGTTCTCGTCGAAGTGATGGCCGCCGGGCAGTTCGAGGTTCTCGCCGATGGCCTGGGGCTGGGTGCAGCCGCTCTCGTCCTTCTCGTCGATGCCGTACACGCAGAGCACCTTGGGCCCGGGCATGCGCGCCAGTTCCGGGCCGGTGGCGGCTTCCTGGCCGGCCTTGCCCAGCCAGCCCTGCACTTCGATCTCGAAGCTCCCGCTGCGCGCCAGGGCCAGCAGCAGCACGGCGCTGACCTGCTGCTTGTCGGCCTCGGGCAGGCGGTTGTAGATGGCCGGCAGCACGTCGGCGCCGAAGGAGTAGCCGGCCAGCACGAAGTGGGTGGCGCCCCATTTCTCGCGGTAGTGCTGCATCAGCAGGGCGAGGTCGGCGGCGCTCTGCTCGGGGCTCTTGTGCTCCCAGAAGTAGCGCAGCGCGTCGATGCCCACCACCGGGTAGCCCAGCTCGGCCATCTGCCCGGCGACGTCGCGGTCCAGGTCGCGCCAGCCGCCGTCGCCGGAATAGAACAGGGTGACGGTGGGCGACGGCTTGGCGGCCGGCACCTCGACCACCGGGAAGTCGTCGCCGCTGCCCTGGATCAGGCGCTTGAGCTGGTCGTCGAGGACCACCGGCAGGCTGTCGTAGTAGTTGGCGATGACGGTCTCGGCGTTCTGCTGGGTGCGGGCGAAGCGCGCGGTCCCGTCGTCCGGGTTGTCGTTCCAGGCCGCGGTCCAGTGGCCGTGGGGCGCGCTCTGCGGCAGCTTGGGCGCGGCGCAGTCGGGCTTGTCGAGGGCGAAGCCGACCGACAGGGCCTTGGCCTTGTCGCTGTTCTGCCCGGCCAGCCAGCGCCAGGCCCAGGCGCCGCCCTGGTGCACGCCGGCGACCAGGGTGGGCTGGGCGTCGAGCAGGTTCAGCGCGGCCTGCACGCGGTGCTGCTGGGCCACGCAGTCGTTGTCCGGGAAGAGGAACTGCACCACCCGCGCGCCGTTGTCGCGGGCCAGGGCCAGCAGCTGGGCGTCGTCCAGCTTGTTGTCCTGGGGCACCGCCAGCAGCACGGTGGCAGTTGGATGGCGGGCGGGAATGGCCAGGCTCACCGGGCTGCCGTCGGGCAGCTTGCCGTGCTCCAGGCGCGCCTGGGACAGCGGGTGGAACCACAGCGCCACGGCTGCGGCGGCAGCGGCGATTATCAGCAGCAGGACGATGGCCAACAGGCGCCAGCGACGTTTCGACATATCAGCGTTTCACCAGTCCGGACAGGCCGCCCGCGATCAGGGCGGCGGTATCGGCCAGCGCCACCAGCGGATCCAGTCCGGCGGGCACGGCCAGGTAGCGGGGTTCCCAGTCGGGCTGGAACTTGTCCTTGAAGCGACGCAGCCCCTGGAAGTTGTAGAACTGTTCGCCGCGGTGGAACACCAGCGCGCCCAGGCGCTGGGCCAGCGGCGCGCCGCGGCGCGGCTGCAGCCCCGAGAGCGGCACCATGCCGAGGCTGAAGCGGGCGTAGCCGTGCTCCTTGTAGTGCAGGATCAGGCCGAGCATGAGGAATTCCATGGTCATCTTCGGCGCGTCCGGCACCACGCGCATCAGGTCCAGGCTGGCCAGCCCGTGGCTGGCGGTTTCCAGCAGGTTGACGAAGGCCACCGCGCGGCCCTGGTGGCGCACCACGGCGACGCGGAAGTAGCGCAGGTACTCGGGGGTGAAGCGGCCCAGGGAGAAGCCCTTCTCGCGGGTGGCCTTGCCGCCCAGCCAGGCGTCGGAAATCGCCCGCAGCTCGTCCAGCGGCGCCTGCCCGGCCTCGTGGAACTCGATGGCCAGGCCGTCGCGCTGGCCGCGGTTCCAGGTGTAGCGCAGGTCCTTCATGTCCTTGCCCTTGGCTTCCAGGTCGAAGCGCTGCAGGTCCACGCGCGCTTCCTCGCCGAGCTTGAGGGCGGTCAGGCCGATGTCCATGTAGAACGGCAGGTTCTCCGCGCGCACCTGGTAGAACACCGGGCGCGCGTGGTGCAGGTCGCAGAGGTCGCGGAACTGCCAGATCAGCTCGGCGCGGGCCTGGGTCGGGCCGATGGGGTCGTACAGCGCCACCAGGCTGCGGCCGCGGCGGGCGTACATGAGGAAGGCGTCCTGGCTCGGGTGGAACAGCAGGGCCTTGTCGCCGGACAGCGCCAGGCCGCCGTCGGGCTGCTCGGAGCGGGCGAGGATGGCGGCGGCGCGGTCCAGTTCCTCGGGCGTTGGCTCGTGGATCGCTGGCGGCGAGGTGCGCAGCAGCCAGGTCAGGCCCACTGCGGCCAGCAGCAGGCAGCTGCCCAGCAGGGCGCGTAGGCCGCGCGGGGCGTCGGCATCGAGGGCGAACTGCCACCACAGCTCGTGGCTGTAGGGCACGTCCTGGTAGGCGAAGAGGAACAGCCAGATGGAGCTGGCCAGTACGCAGCCGGCGGCGGCCAGGTACAGCGGCGAGAAGGGCACTGCCATCAGCCGGCTGCGGCGGTAGAAGGAGCGGCGGAAGATCGCCAGGAGCAGGGCGGTGACGCCGAGGATCGATGCTTCCTCCCAGTCCACGCCCTTGAGCAGCGACAGCACCGCGCCGCTGAGCAGCAGCACCAGGGTGATCGCCCAGGCCGCCGACAGGCGCCGGCGCAGGCCCTGGGCCAGCAGCAGGCAGAGCACGCCGATCAGGCTGGCGGCGAAGTGCGAAGCGTCCACCAGGCGGTGCGGGACCAGGAAGTCCAGCTCCTCCAGGCGGGTGTCGATGGACGGGGTGGCGCCGGAAAACAGCAGGACGATGCCGGAAATGAACACCAGCACCGCCAGCACCGGCGCGGCCAGGCCGGAGGCCACGCGCATGGCCTGGCGCGCCAGGAGCATGCGCCGCGCCTCGACCACCAGCAGCAGCAGGCAGGCCAGCAGCAGCGGCAGCACCACATAGATGAGGCGGTACATCAGCAGCGCGGCGGCCAGCGGCGCGGCGCCGATCTGCCCGGAGAAGGCCGCCAGCAGGATCGCCTCGAACACCCCGACGCCGCCGGGCACGTGGCTGAGCACGCCGGCGGCCAGGGCGATCATGTAGACCAGCAGGAAGGCGCCGAACGGCGGCGCCTCGGGCAGCAGCAGGTAGAGCACGGTGGCGGCGGCGGCCACGTCCAGCGCGGTGATCAGCAGTTGCAGCAGCGACAGGCGCAGGCCCGGCAGGCGCACCGAGCGGCGGCCGATGCGGATCAGCTGGCTGTCCGGCGACGGCTGTTCCGCCTCGCGGCGCCGCTCCATGCCGATCACCAGCAGCACGCAGAAGGCCAGGATGGCTACCGCCAGGACCGCTACCAGCCACTGCGGCAGGCGTAGCGCCAGGGCCGCGTCGGGCAGGTCGCTGAGCGCGGCCATGGCCGCCAGCACCGGCAGCGCGCAGCCCAGGGACAGGCTGGCGAACAGCGTCATGCGCGCCACTTCCATGGCGTTCAGCCCGGCGCGGGCATACAGGCGGTAGCGCACCGAGCCGCCGGAGAGCATCGACAGGCCCACCGCGTTGCCGATGGCGAAGGCGCTGAAGCCGCCGGTGAGCAGCGTCGGCAGCGGCAGCTTCACCCCGGCGAAGCGGGTGGCCGACCATTCGTAGCCGAGCAGGCAGACGAAGCCGGCCACGGTGGCGGCCAGGGCGCCGAGCAGGGCGTTGCCGGGGATGTCCAGCAGGGCGTCGTGCAGGGAATAGGGATCGATGTCGCGCAGCAGGTGGTAGCAGGCCACCAGCGCCAGGGCGAACAGCAACAGGGTGACGCCGACGCCGATGGCCTGGCGGTGGGCGCCGAGCCGTTCGATCAGGCGGGGGCGGGAAGGGGCGCTGGCAGTTTCCGGAGTCTCAGGCGCGGTGGAGTCGACGCGCATCGGGCACCTCAATGGCTGTTGCGCGACAGGTGGGGGCACCCGCGCGAATTCCCAAGTCCATGGGAACAAATGACTGCAATTATGGGGGCCGCGGCCTGGATCAGGCTCGGTCTTTTTCCGCTGTAACGAAAAAAGCCACTCCGCAGAGTGGCTTTTTTCTATGTTGGTTGCGGGAGCTGGATTTGAACCAACGACCTTCGGGTTATGAGCCCGACGAGCTACCAGACTGCTCCATCCCGCGCCGGCCATTCTACTCGGGATGAGCACCCTGTCAATCGATTTCTGCTTTCCGATCAATTATTTAAATTGAGCGCAAACGAAAAAGGCCACTCCGAAGAGTGGCCTTTTTCTTGTGTCTGGTTGCGGGAGCTGGATTTGAACCAACGACCTTCGGGTTATGAGCCCGACGAGCTACCAGACTGCTCCATCCCGCGGCGGCCATTCTACTCAGGACGGCTACCCTGTCAACCGTTTTTTCAGAAAAACTGGTTTTTCTTCAGATGCTTAGCGAAGCGGGGCCGCAGCGGGCGGGCGGCGCAGGCGTTCGCGCCGTTTTGCATTACCATGGATGCCTTCAGCTAATGCGCAGGAACGGACGGGGCATCTCCTCCGAGTTCCGGCGCTATCCCCTCCGAGCAGGTTCCGCGTTGAGTTCCCGGCAGCGAAAGATCATCCACATCGATTGCGATTGCTTCTACGCCGCCATCGAGATGCGCGACGACCCGAGCCTTGCGGGCAAGCCGCTGGCCGTGGGCGGCTCGCCGGACAAGCGCGGGGTGGTCGCCACCTGCAACTACGAGGCACGCGTCTACGGCCTGCACTCGGCCATGGCCATGCGCACCGCGGTGAAGCTGTGCCCGGACCTGACCATCGTGCGCCCGCGCATGGACGTCTATAAAGGCGTGTCGCGGGAAATCCACGGGATCTTCCGCGACTACACCGACCTCATCGAGCCGCTGTCCCTGGACGAGGCCTACCTCGACGTCAGCGACTGCCAGCAGTTTTCCGGCAGCGCCACGCTGATCGCCCAGGACATCCGCCGGCGCGTCTGGTCGTCGCTGGGCATCACGGTGTCCGCCGGGGTGGCGCCGAACAAGTTCCTGGCCAAGATCGCCAGCGACTGGCGCAAGCCCAACGGGCAGTTCGTCATCACCCCGGATCAGGTCGAGGATTTCGTCGCCGCGCTGCCGGTGAAGAAGCTCCACGGCGTGGGCAAGGTCACCGCCGAGAAGCTGGCGCGCCTGGGCGTACAGGACTGCCGGCAACTGCGCGACTGGTCGCGCCTGGCGCTGGTGCGCGAGTTCGGCGGTTTCGGCGAGCGCCTGTGGAACCTCGCCCGCGGCATCGACGAGCGCCCGGTGCAGGTGGATAGCCGGCGCCAGTCGATCAGCGTGGAGAACACCTTCGACCGCGACCTGCCCGACGTCGACGCCTGCCTGGCCGAGCTGCCCGGCCTGCTCGACGAACTGCAGCGGCGCATGCAGCGCCTGGACGCCAGCTACCGGCCGGGCAAGCCCTTCGTCAAGCTGAAGTTCCACGACTTCACCCAGACCACCCTGGAGCAGGCCAACGCCAGCCGCGACCTGGACAGCTACCGGCTGCTGCTGGCCCAGGCCTTCCAGCGTGGCGAGCGGCCGGTGCGGCTGATCGGCGTGGGCGTGCGCCTGGAAGACCTGCGTGGCAGGGCCGAGCAACTCAGCCTGTTCTGAGAACCTGCCTACGATCTGCTGCGCGTCGGCATAACTGCGTCAACGGGTTCTGAGCGTTGCCGGCGTTGGGTAAAAGCCCGATCATGCGCAGCGCGTAGCCAGGGCCCCGAGCATGCGAATCCACGTCACCTTCACCGACCGCGTCGGCATCACCCAGGAAGTCCTGGCGCTGCTGGGTGCGCGCAACCTGAACCTGGACGCGGTGGAGATGGTGCCGCCGAACGTCTATATAGATGCCCCCGAGCTGCGCCAGGAAGTGCTCCACGAACTGCACGGCGCGCTGCTGCGGGTGCGCGGCGTGCTCTCGGTGCAGATCGTCGACATGCTCCCCGGCCAGCGCCGCAGCCTGCACCTGGACGCGCTGCTGGCGGCCATGGGCGACCCGGTTCTGGCGGTGGACGCCCAGGCCCGGGTGCTGCTGGCCAATCCGCGGCTCATCGACCTGTGCGGCCGCCAGCCGGCCGGCGAGTCGCTGTCCACCCTGTTCGACGAACCGGGCCTGGCCGAGCACCTGGTGGAGAAGGGCTTCCGCCTGCCGATGCACGAGGTCAGCCTCGGTGGCCAGCCGCTGCTGCTGGACGCCACGCCGATCCGCGGCACCGGAGATGCGCTGGACGGCGGCCTGCTGACGCTCTACCCGCCGAGCCGCATCGGCGAACGTCTGTCGCTGCTGCACCACGACCACGCCGAGGGCCTGCAGGGCCTGATCGGCCGTTCCGCTCCGTTGATGCAACTCAAGGCGCGGGTGCGCAAGGTCGCCGGGCTGGACGCGCCGCTGCTGATCCAGGGCGAGACCGGCACCGGCAAGGAACTGGTGGCGCGCGCCTGCCATGCCCTGAGCGCACGCCGCGAGGAACCCTTCCTGGCGCTGAACTGCGCGGCGCTGCCGGAAAGCCTGGCCGAGAGCGAGCTGTTCGGCTATGCCTCCGGCGCCTTCACCGGCGCCCAGCGCGGCGGCAAGCCGGGCCTGCTGGAGCTGGCCGACCGCGGCACGGTGTTCCTCGACGAAGTGGGCGAGATGTCGCCCTACCTGCAGGCCAAGCTGCTGCGCTTCCTCAGCGACGGCTGCTTCCGCCGCATCGGCGGCGAGCGCGAGGTGCGGGTGAACGTGCGGGTGCTCTGCGCCACCCACCGCAACCTGGCGAAGATGGTCGGCGAGGGCAGCTTCCGCGAAGACCTCTACTACCGCCTCAACGTGCTCAACCTGCAGGTGCCGCCGCTGCGCGAGCGCGGCCAGGACATCCTGCTGCTGGCCGAGCACTTCCTGCGCCTGGCCTGCACGCAGATCCAGCGCCCGCCCTGCCGCCTGGCGCCGGAAACCCACCCGCTGCTGCTGGGCAACCGCTGGGCCGGCAACGTGCGCCAGTTGCAGAACAAGATCTTCCGCGCCGCGGCCATCGGCGAGGGCGAGGTGATCGGCGTCGAGGACCTGGAAGTGGCCGGCACCGAGCTGGACACCCGCCAGGCCGCCGACGAGGAGGTCACCAGCCTGGAGGAAGCCGTGCAGCAGTTCGAGAAGTCGCTGCTGCAACGGCTCTACGCGGCCTACCCCTCGACGCGCCAGCTGGCCGCGCGGCTGCGCACCTCGCACACCGCCATCGGCCAGCGCCTGCGCAAGTACGGGATCGGCGAGCGCTGAGAGTGGAACGATTTCGCTCCGGTGGAGCGTTTTCGTTCCATTTGGCGGCGGCCGCGCCAGCCGGGGCCCTGATGCGCTAAAGGCCAGGAGACTGGTTGGTTTTTGTGGAATGATTTCGTTCCAAAGGCTGGATCGTACCTGGCGGTTATATTAATCAACTAATTGATTTATAAGTGTTTTGTTGGTTTTGGCATCACCCTTGCTCTCGTGCCGGGAAAAATCGCGAGCCACCCGACGGCTCGATTCGAGACCAAGAGGACGACCCATGACCACCCTGCGCTTCACACCCGACCATGAATGGCTGCGCCTCGAAGCTTCCGGCGAAGTGACCGTCGGCGTCACCGACTATGCCCAGGAGGCCCTGGGCGACGTGGTCTACGTCCAGCTGCCGGAGCTCGGCCGCCATGAGCAGGGCGCCGAAGTGGCGGTGCTGGAGTCGGTGAAGGCCGCCAGCAACATCGTCATGCCGCTGGCCGGCGAGGTCACCGAGGTCAACCCCGCGCTGGTCGACGGCCCGGAGCTGGTCAACCAGGCGCCGCTGGCCGACGGCTGGTTCTTCCGCATCCGCCTGGATGACGCCGCCGCCCTCGACACCCTGATGGACCAGGCCGGCTACGAAGCCTACCTGTCCGCCCGCGCCTGAACCGGGGAGCCCGCATGAGCAAGGTCCAACTGAGCACCCGCAACGAATTCATCGCCCGCCACATCGGCCCGCGCGAGGCCGACACCCAGGCCATGCTCGAGCTGGTCGGCTACGCCAGCCTCGACGCCCTGACCGACAGCGTCATCCCCAACAGCATCAAGGGCACCAGCGTGCTCGACGGCAGCGCGGGGCAGGGCGAGGCCCAGGCCCTGGCCGACCTGCGCGCCATCGCCGCGCAGAACCAGTTGCTGCGCAACCACATCGGCCAAGGCTACTACCCCTGCCACACCCCGGCGCCGATCCTGCGCAACCTCCTGGAAAACCCGGCCTGGTACACCGCCTACACGCCCTACCAGCCGGAAATCTCCCAGGGCCGCCTGGAAGCGCTGCTGAACTTCCAGACGCTGATCGGCGACCTCACCGGCATGCAGATCGCCAACGCCTCGCTGCTGGACGAAGCCACCGCCGCCGCCGAGGCCATGACCTTCTGCAAGCGCCTGTCGAAGAACAAGGCCGCCCAGGCCTTCTTCGCCTCCGCGCACTGCCACCCGCAGACCCTCGACGTGCTGCGCACCCGCGCCGAGCCGCTGGGCATCGAAGTGGTGGTCGGCGACGAAGCCGCGCTGCAGGACTTTTCCGCCTACTTCGGCGTGCTGCTGCAATACCCGGCCAGCACCGGCGCGGTCATCGACTACCGCGAGCTGATCGAGCGCGCCCACGCCGCCGGCACCCTGGTGGGCGTAGCCGCCGACCTGCTGGCGCTGACCCTGCTCACCCCGCCGGGCGAATTCGGCGCCGACGTGGTCCTGGGCAGCGCCCAGCGCTTCGGCGTGCCGCTGGGCTTCGGCGGCCCGCACGCGGCCTACTTCGCCACCCGCGACGCCTTCAAGCGTGACATGCCCGGCCGCCTGGTCGGCATCTCCATCGACCGCTTCGGCAACCCGGCGCTGCGCCTGGCCATGCAGACCCGCGAGCAGCACATCCGCCGCGAGAAGGCCACCAGCAACATCTGCACCGCCCAGGTGCTGCTGGCCAACATCGCCAGCATGTACGCGGTCTACCATGGCCCGCAGGGCCTGAGCGACATCGCCCGGCGCGTGCACCGGCTGACCGCCATCCTCGCCGCCGGCCTGGCGCAGCTGGGCCACAAGGTCGAGCAGGAATACTTCTTCGACACCCTGAGCGTCGCCACCGCGCGCCCGGCCGCCGAAGTCCACGCCGCCGCCCAGGCCGCCGGCCTCAACCTGCGGGTGATCGACGACGGCCGCGTCGGCGTCTCACTCGACGAGACCTGCGAGCAGGCCGCCGTCGAAGCCCTGTGGGCGGTGTTCGCCGCCGGCCAGGCGCTGCCGGACTTCGCCGCCCTGGCCGCCAGTGTCGGCGACCAGCTGCCGCAAGCGCTGCTGCGCACCTCGGCCTTCCTGCGCCACGAAGTGTTCAACCGCTACCACTCGGAAACCGAGCTGATGCGCTACCTGCGCAAGCTGGCCGACAAGGACCTGGCGCTGGACCGCAGCATGATCCCGCTGGGCTCCTGCACCATGAAGCTGAACGCCGCCAGCGAGATGATCCCGATCACCTGGGCCGAGTTCGGCAACCTGCATCCCTTCGCCCCGGCCGAGCAGGCCGCAGGCTACCGGGCCATGACCGCGGAACTGGAGGCCATGCTCTGCGCCGCCACCGGCTACGACGCCGTGTCGCTGCAGCCCAACGCCGGCTCCCAGGGCGAGTACGCCGGCCTGCTGGCCATCCGCGCCTACCACGCCAGCCGTGGCGAAGGGCACCGCGACATCTGCCTGATCCCGTCCTCGGCCCACGGCACCAACCCGGCCACCGCCCAGATGGCCGGCCTGCGCGTGGTGGTCACCGCCTGCGACGCGCGCGGCAACGTCGACCTGGCCGACCTCAAGGCCAAGGCCGAGGAACACCGCGAGCGCCTGGCGGCGATCATGATCACCTACCCGTCGACCCACGGCGTGTTCGAGGAAGCGGTGCGCGACATCTGCGCCATCGTCCACGACAACGGCGGCCAGGTGTACATCGACGGCGCCAACATGAACGCCATGGTCGGCCTGTGCGCACCGGGCAGGTTCGGCGGCGACGTCTCGCACCTGAACCTGCACAAGACCTTCTGCATCCCCCACGGCGGCGGCGGCCCGGGCGTCGGCCCGATCGGCGTGAAGGCGCACCTGGCGCCCTTCCTGCCCGGTCACGGCGAGCAGCTGGAGCGCAAGCAGGGCGCGGTCAGCGCGGCGCCCTTCGGCAGCGCCAGCATCCTGCCGATCACCTGGATGTACATCCGCATGATGGGCGGCGCCGGTCTCAAGCGCGCGTCCCAGGCGGCCATCCTCGGCGCCAACTACATCGCCCGCCGCCTGGAAGAGCACTACCCGGTGCTCTATACCGGTGAGAACGGCCTGGTGGCCCACGAGTGCATCCTCGACCTGCGCCCGCTCAAGGAAACCAGCGGGATCAACGTCGACGACGTGGCCAAGCGCCTGATCGACTTCGGCTTCCACGCCCCGACCATGTCCTTCCCGGTGGCCGGCACGCTGATGGTGGAGCCCACCGAGAGCGAGTCGAAAGAGGAGCTGGACCGCTTCTGCGACGCCATGATCCGCATCCGCGAGGAAATCCGCGCGGTGGAACGCGGCGAGCTGGACAAGGACGACAACCCGCTGAAGAACGCCCCGCACACCGCGGCGGAGCTGGTCGGCGAGTGGTCGCACCCCTACAGCCGCGAGCAGGCGGTGTACCCGCTGGCGAGCCTGGTGGACGGCAAGTACTGGCCGCCGGTGGGCCGTGTGGACAACGTCTACGGCGACCGCAACCTGGCCTGCTCCTGCCCGTCGATCGCCGACTACCAGGACGCGTGAACCCTTAAGTCCCTGTGCCCGCTCCTGCGGGCGCCGTGGCCGCGGTGGGCGCCGGATGCGCCGGCGCGGCCTTTTTTTCGCCAAGGAGACGCCATGAGCCTCGCCAAGACGCCGCTGTACGACCTGCACCTGGAACTGGGTGCGAAGATGGTTCCCTTCGCCGGCTACGAGATGCCGGTGCAATATCCGCTGGGCGTGCTCAAGGAGCACCTGCACACCCGCGCCCGGGCCGGCCTGTTCGACGTGTCGCACATGGGCCAGCTGCGCCTGCGCGGCGCCGACGCCGCGGCTGCGCTGGAAAGCCTGGTGCCGGTGGACATCCTCGACCTGCCGCTTGGCCAGCAGCGCTACACGCTGTTCACCAACGCCGAGGGCGGCATCCTCGACGACCTGATGGTGGCCAACGCCGGCGACCACCTGTTCCTGGTGGTCAACGCCGCCTGCAAGGACCAGGACCTGGCGCACCTGCGCCAACACATCGGCGCGCGCTGCGAGATCGAGTCGCTGTTCGACAGCCACGCCCTGCTGGCCCTGCAAGGCCCGGCCGCGGTCGAGGTGCTGGCGCGCTTCGCCCCGGCGGTGAAGGACCTGACCTTCATGCAGGTGGCGAGCGTCGAGCTGCTGGGCGCGCAATGCAACGTCAGCCGCTCCGGCTACACCGGCGAGGACGGCTACGAGATTTCCGTGCCCGTGGCCCAGGCCGAAGCCCTGGCCCGCGCGCTGCTGGCCGAGGAAGAAGTGCAGCCGATCGGCCTTGGCGCGCGCGACTCGCTGCGCCTGGAAGCCGGCCTGTGCCTGTATGGCCACGACATGGACAGCGCCACCACCCCGGTGGAAGCGAGCCTGGGCTGGGCCATCTCCAAGGTGCGCCGCGCCGATGGCGAGCGCGCCGGTGGCTTCCCCGGCGCCGAGCGCATCTTCGCCCAGCAGCGCGAAGGCGTGCCGAGCAAGCGCGTCGGCCTGCTGCCGCAGGAGCGCGTGCCGGTGCGTGAAGGGGCGGAGATCGTCGATGCGCAAGGCGCGGTGATCGGCAAGGTCAGCAGCGGCGGCTTCGGCCCGAGCCTGGGCGCGCCGGTGGCCATGGGCTACGTGGCCAGCGCCCATGCGGCGCTGGACAGCGAAGTCTTCGCCATGGTGCGCGGCAAGCGCGTGCCGATGAAGGTGGCGCGCACGCCGTTCGTGCCGCAGCGGTATTACCGCGGCTGAAGAGCATCACGGACGGAGTCCTACGCTGCTGGTGGTTTTCGTAGGAGCGAGCTTGCTCGCGAACGAGGCTTCCGGGGACTTCGGCGCCAGGCCTGAGAGCACCCTCTCCCTAACCCTCTCCCTGAAGGGAGAGGGGACCGTTCGGTGTGTTCGGGCAGTTTGGAGTCAGCCGGCAGCACCGTTGGTTTCCGACTGGAGCCATACCCTCTCTCGGCACGGACAAAGCCCCCTCTCCCTTCAGGGAGAGGGCTGGGGAGAGGGCGCGGAGTCAATCCAAAGCATCAAAGCCAAGAATGAGCCTCGTTCGCGAGCAAGAACTAGGCGTCCCCCTCGATCCTACGAAGAGCCGCTGGGCGCCTCAATCCTCCGGCCACATCCGCAGCACGCGGCTGTCGGCCGAGAGCAGGCGCAGTTCGCCCTTGTCTGTTATTTCCCAGCGCTGCACTTCGCCCAGCGCCTGGAAGAACCGCTGCTCCTGCTCCATCAGCGCCGGCGCGCACATCCTTCGGGTGCTGCCGGGTTGGCCGAAGCTCAGGGTTTCGCCGTCCAGCTGGTAGCTGGCGAACCAGTGGTTGCAGCCGGCGTTGCCGAAGGCGCGGCCCTGGCCGTCGAAGGTCAGGCTGACGTGGCTGCGGCCCACCAGCGGGCGCTTGCCGATCCATTCCACGCGGTAGGCCTGGTCGCTTTCGGGTTCCGTCGGGTGCTGGGCGCAGCCGGCCAGCAGCAGGGCGCCAAGCAGGGTCGTCAGCGTCTTGTTCATGGGTTCCCCCAGGCCTGGCAGGCGGGGCAGAGGTGGCGGTCGCCGTCCACCGTCCAGCCCAGTTCGGCGATGCGCGCGATGGCGGCGGGGGCATGGGCGGGCTTGCCGAGGCTGGCGTCGACGGCGAACTCGAAGTCCAGCATGGTCCCGCAGCCGTCGCACTTGACCTGCCAGTTGAGGATCGACAGTTCCTTGAACACCGGGCCCTTGGCCACCGCGGTCCATTGCCCCGGCGGGTTGATCAGGTGGCGCACCTTGTCCACCGTCAGCGTCATGCTCAGGTCGCGGCTGCCCTTGAGGCTGACCAGCAGGGTGTCGCCGTTCTGGATCGAGCCACCGTTGCCGGTGACCTGGTAGAGGCCCGGCCCGAGCGCGCGGCATTCGTTCAGCGTGTGTTGTGGGTTGAGCAGGTTGTAGCGGAAATCGTGTTGAGCCATGGGTCCTCCGAAAGTCCGCCCATAGTAGGGGAAGTGGCCCGGACTCGCGACCGTGGCGGCGTGGCCACGGCCCCGGGGCTCAGGGGGCGACGAGGTTGACAGGGGCACCTTGGCGCCAGGCGCCGATGTTGTCCAGCGTAGTCCCGGCGATGGCCGCCAGCGCCTCGCGGGTGAGGAAGGCCTGGTGCGCGGTGATGATCACGTTGGGAAAGGTCAGCAGGCGCGCCAGCACGTCGTCCTGCAGCGGCAGGTCGGAGCGGTCGGCGAAGAAGATTTCCGCTTCCTCCTCGTAGACGTCCAGCCCCAGGTAGCCCAGTTGGCCGCTCTTGAGCGCCTCGATCAGCGCCGGGGTGTCCACCAGGGCGCCGCGGCCGGTGTTGATCAGCATGGCGCCGCGCTTCATGCGCTGCAGGCTGTCGGCGTTGACCAGGTGGCGGGTGGCGTCGTTGAGCGGGCAGTGCAGGCTGATGATGTCGGACTCGGCCAGCAGTTGGTCAAGGCCGACGAAACGCCCGCCGAGGGCCTCGATGGCCGGGTTGGGGTAGGGATCGTAGGCCAGCACCTGGCAGCCGAAGCCACGCATGATCTGCGCGAACACCTGGCCGATCTGGCCGCTACCGACCACGCCGACGGTCTTGCCGTGCAGGTCGAAGCCGGTCAGGCCGTGCAGCGAGAAGTCGCCTTCGCGGGTGCGGTTGTAGGCGCGGTGCAGGTGCCGGCACAGGGCCAGGACCAGCCCCACGGCGTGCTCGGCCACCGCGTGCGGCGAGTAGGCCGGCACCCGCACCACGGTCAGGCCCAGGGCGTGGGCGGCGGCCAGGTCGACGTGGTTGTAGCCGGCCGAGCGCAGGGCGATCAGCCGCGTGCCGCCGGCCGCCAGTTGCTCCAGCACCGGCCGCGAGAGGTCGTCGTTGACGAACGGGCAGACCACCTCGAAGCCCATGGCCAGGGCGGCGGTGTCCGGGCGCAGCGGGCTCTGCTGGAAATGCAGTTCGAAGCCGTGCCCGGGGTTGGCGGCGAGGAAGCTCTCGCGGTCGTAGTTCTGGCTGCTGAACAGGATGATGCGCATGGCCGGCCTCAATGGGTGTCGTGGGGCGTGCGCTGCCCGGTGTGGCTTTCGGTGGCGCGGGTCAGTTCGCCGATGGCGTGGTCCAGGTCCTCCAGCGCGGCGCCGGCCTGCGGGTCGTTCTGCTTGAGCAGGGTTTCCGCGCGCTGGCAGGCGCCGCGCAGTTGCGGCACGCCGCAGTAGCGGGTGGCGCCGTGCAGGCGGTGCACGCGCTCGATCAGGGTGGCGCGGTCGTTGCGCTCGCGGGCCAGGCGGATGGCCTGGCGATCGGCGGCCAGGGAGGCGAGCAGCATGGCCAGCATGTCGGCGGCCAGGTCGGCCTTGCCGGCGGCCAGGCGCAGGCCTTCCTCGGGGTCGAGCACGGCCAGGCCGTCGGCGGCGAAGCGCGCGCCCTGGGCCGCCACGCCGCGGCCGGCCAGGGCCAGGCCGGTCCACTTGAGCACCACCTGGGCCAGTTGGCGCTCGTCGATGGGCTTGGTCAGGTAGTCGTCCATGCCGCCCTGCAGCAGGGCGCGCTTCTCGTTGGCCAGGGCGTGGGCGGTGAGGGCGACTATGGGCACCGGGCTGACCTCGCGCTGGGCTTCCCAGTGGCGGATCGCCTCGGTGGCCTGGCGGCCGTCCATGCCGGGCATCTGCACGTCCATGAAGACCAGGTCGAAGCGCTCGCGCTGCACCGCTTCCACCGCGGCCAGGCCGTTGTCCACCGCGGTGACTTCCGCGCCCAGGTCGCAAAGCAGCGTCTGCACCAGCAGCAGGTTGGCCGGGTTGTCGTCGACACACAGCAGGTGCGGCACCTGGCGCTCGGCCCGCGGCGAGGGCTTGTCCTGGCGCGCCGGGCGCAGGTGCAGGAGCTGGTCGAGGGCGTGCTGCAGCTTGCGCGTGCAGGCCGGTTTGCTCTGCACCTGACCCTCGGGCAGCACGGCGTTGTACTGCGACTGGTCGACGGTGGGGCAGAGCACCAGGGTCTTGCAGCCCTTGAACTCGAAGTCGCGGATGGTCTGGCGCAGCACGTCCGGCTGGCTGTCGGCGAGGTTGACGCCGAGCACCGCCAGCCCGATCGGCGCGCTGCCGGCGTCGGCGGGCTTGTCCAGGGCCGCGCGCAGGGCGTCGAGGTCCTCGAACTCGTGCACTTCCAGGCCGCAGTCCTCCAGCTGGTGGTGCAGCGCGGCGCGGGTCAGCTCATGGGGTTCGCAGAGCGCCACGTGGTGGCCGCTGGGCGGCGCCGGCAGGTTGTCGTCGCTGTCCTCGCGGGCCTTGGGCAGGCTCAGGCTGATCCAGAATTCCGAGCCCTCGCCGGAGCTGCTGTCCACGCCTATCTCGCCGCCCATCTGCTCGATCAGGCGCTTGGAGATCACCAGCCCCAGGCCGGTGCCGCCGGCCTGCCGCGACAGCGAGTTGTCGGCCTGGCTGAAGGCCTGGAACAGCGCGCGCAGGTCGGCGTTGGTCAGGCCGATGCCGGTGTCGCGCACGCTGATGCGCAGTTGCGCGCGCTCGTCGTTCTCGTCCTCGAGCATGGCGCGCACGGCGATGGTGCCTTCGTGGGTGAACTTGATGGCGTTGCTCACCAGGTTGGTCAGCACCTGCTTCAGGCGCAGCGGGTCGCCCACCAGGTTCAGCGGGGTGTCGCGGTAGATCAGGCTGACCAGCTCCAGGCGCTTCTCGTGGGCGGCCGGGGCGAGGATGGTGAGGGTGTCCTGGACCAGCTCGCGGAGGTTGAACGGGATGTTCTCGAGGATCAGCTTGCCGGCCTCGATCTTGGAGAAGTCGAGGATCTCGCTGATGATCCCCAGCAGGCTCTCGGCGGACTTCTGGATGGTGCCCAGGTAGTCCTGCTGGCGCACGGTCAGGTCGCTTTTCTGCAGCAGGTTGGTGAAGCCGATGATGCCGTTGAGCGGGGTGCGGATCTCGTGGCTCATGTTGGCCAGGAACTCGGACTTGATGCGGCTGGCCTCCAGGGCCTCCTTGCGCGCCAGGTCCAGCTCGATGTTCTGGATCTCGATGGTCTCCAGGTTCTGCCGCACGTCCTCGGTGGCCTGGTCGATGTTGTGCTGCATCTCTTCCTGGGCGCTCTGCAGCGCCTCGGCCATGCGGTTGATGCCCGCGGCCAGCTCGTCCAGCTCGTGGCTGCCCAGGGCCGGCAGGCGGGTTTCCAGGCGGCCTTCCTTGAGCTGCGCGACGCCCTGGGCGATCTGCCCCAGGGGCGCGCTGATGGCGCGGCTCATGCGCAGGGAGAGCAGGGCGGTGACCACCAGCCCGGTGACGATCAGCAGCAGGCTGGTGAACAGGCTGCGGTAGCCGCGCAGCAGGGTGCCGTGGTGCGAGAGTTCCAGCTCGACCCAGCCGAGCAGGCGGTTGGCGTCTTCTTCCGGGGTGCTGGACAGGCTGCGGTGGCGGCCCAGCACCGGCAGCAGGAAGTGCGTGGTGTCCAGGCTGCTGACCAGGCTCAGGTGGCTGCCGTCGCCGCTGGGCATGGGGGTGAGGATGCTCGGCCCGGCATGCACCAGGCGCACGCGCTCGGGATTGAGGAAGGTCACCGCGCGCACGTCGGGCTGGTCCAGGGCCTCGTTGGCGATCCGCTCCAGCAGCGGCAGGTCGCCATGGTCCAGCGCGGAGGCCGACAGCGGAGCGAGCTGTTCGGCGATCAGTTGGCCGCGCTCGATCAGTTGCACGCGCATGTCCGACAGCTGCACCCAGGTGAAGTAGCCGCCCAGCACCAGCGTCAGCAGGCTGGTGGGCAGCAGGGTGAGCAGCAGCACCCGCCCCTTGATGCCGAGATCCTTGAACACGCGCGTCCTCCCAAACGGTTTCGGGGCAGTTTAGCGGGTCGCCGGGCGGGAATCCCGAACATTGACCGCCGGACGGCTGCGCTTGCCCTGGGCAGGCGCTGTCATGAATACTTGTCGTTCGCGAATAAGTCTTGTTTGTCATGACGCCGACCGCCACCAGCCAACCCCGCCTGCTGACCATCGAGGACGACCCTACCCTGGGCGCCCACCTGCACAGCCACCTGAGCCAGCGCGGCTTCGCCGTGACCTGGTGCCGCGACGGCCGCGAGGGGCTCGACCAGGCGCTGAGCGAGGCCTTCGACCTGGTCCTGCTGGACGTCATGCTGCCCGGCTGCAGCGGCCTGGAGGCCCTGCGCCAGCTGCGCCGCGAGCAGCGCGTGCCGGTGATCCTGATGTCCGCCCTGGGCGCCGAGCAGGACCGCATCGCCGGTTTCTCCCAGGGCGCCGACGACTACCTGCCCAAGCCCTTCAGCCTGGCGGAGCTGAACGTGCGCATCGACGCCATCCTCCGCCGCGTCGCCCTGGAGCGCGGCAGCCTGCTGCCGGCCGGCCCCGCGGACGCCGGGCTGCGGCTGAGCGAGGAACCCTGCGAGGTGGCCTGGGAAGGTCAGTCCGCGGCGCTCACCGCCACCGAGCAGCGCCTGCTGGAAACCTTCCTCGGCAATGTCGACGAAACCCTGAGCAAGCCGTTCCTCTACCAGCACGTGCTGAACCGTGGCTACACCGCCCACGACCGCGGCCTGGACATGCACGTCAGCCACCTGCGCCGCAAGCTGCAGTCCATCGGTTATGCGCGCCATCAACTGCGCGCGGTCTGGGGCAAGGGCTATGTTTTCGCTAGTGCCGAGTGAGCGGCGCGCGCGCCAGGTACTGCCCAGCCGCCATTCGCTGTTCTGGCGCCTGGCGGTGCCGGTGGTGCTGCTCTGCCTGGTGCTGATCTGGCTGTCCTGGACCTGGGGCCGCCAGGTCGAGCGCCGCGGCTATTTCCTCGATACCCAGGCCCAGTCCGTGCTCCGTGGTTACGCGGCCGACCTGGAACGGGCCTGGAACGCCGGCGGCGAGGCCGCGGTGGACGACTGGCTGGCACGCATGCGGGCCAGCGAGCAGACCTGGATGGTGGCGCTGGACGGCCGCCTGCAGCCCCTGGGCAGCCAGCCGCTGAGCATCGAGGAGGCCACGCGCCTGACCTTCCAGCGCGGCCTGGACTGGCCGGTTAGCAACCGCAGCCGGAGCCTGCCCTACATCGGCATTCCCTTCCCCGAGCACCCCGCCGACGGCCGCCTGGTGCTGCAACTGCCGCAACGCTTCAAGCCCGCCGGCTACTCCACGCTGGCGCGCATCTTCACCCATGGGGTGGTGCCCGCCGCGCTGGCGCTGCTGCTGTGCGGGCTGCTCTATCGCCAGTTGATCCACCCGCTGGCGCGCCTGCGCGAGCACGCCAACGCGCTGCGCGCCGACGACCTGGGCTCGGGCGCCGCCCGCGAGGTCAGCGTCCGCCGCGACGAGCTGGGCGAGCTGGGCCGCGCCTTCGACCACATGGCCCAGCGCCTGAGCGGCCACGTGGAGTTCCAGCGCCAGTTGCTGCGCGACCTGTCCCACGAGCTGCGCACGCCGCTCAGCCGCCTGCGCGTCGCCGCCGAGAGCGCGCCGGCCGAGGACCCGCTGCGCCTGCGCCTGGAGCGCGAGGTGGAAGTCATGCAGCGGCTGGTGGCCAACACCCTGGAGCTGGCCTGGATGGACACCGAGCGGCCGCGCCTGCCGCTGGAGGACGTCGCCATCCTGCCGTTGTGGGAACTGCTGGTGGAGGACGCCGGCTTCGAGTCCGGCTGGGCGCCTTCGCGCTTCCACTGCGAGGTGCCGGCGGACTGCGTCGTCCGCGGCCACCTCAATGGCCTGGCGCAGGCTTTGGAGAACCTGCTGCGCAATGCCATCCGGCATTCCCCGGAGGGCGGTTGCGTCCGCCTGCTCGGCCAGCGCGAAGGCGACTACTGGCACCTGTGCCTGGCCGACCGGGGGCCGGGGGTGGAGGCCGCCGACCTGGAACGCATCTTCCTGCCCTTCACCCGCCTTTCCGCGGCGCGTTCCGGCGAGGGCTTCGGCCTGGGCCTGAGCATCGCCCGCAGCGCCATCCGCCTGCAGGGCGGCGAGCTCTGGGCCGAGCGCGGCAACCCCGGCCTGCGCATGCACCTGCGCCTGCCGGCCGCCTGACGCCGTGCGGCGCCAGGCGACCAGCGGCCGTCAGAACTCCATCACCGCCGACAGCCACAACCGGCGCCCTTCCTCCAGGGTGCCGCTGGTCCCCGCGCTGCCCTGGATGTAGTGCGAGGCCCAGCCCGTGGTGCCGTTGGCGGGGGTGTAGGAGTCGCCGCCGAGGAAGTCCTTGTCGAACAGGTTGTACAGGGTGGCGTTCAGCGTCAGGTTGCGCGTGGCCTTGAACGAGCCGCCGAGGTGGAACACCTGGTAGGCGTCGAGGTCGCCCAACTGGTCGGCGATGGCCTGGTTGGTCGCGTTGAGGTTGGCGTAGCGCGCGGTGAAGCGCGCCCGCTCGCCGTGGTACTCGCCCTTCAGCCAGAGCTTCAGGCGCTCGCTGGCCTGCCAGTCCAGGCGCAGGTTGGCCATGTGTCGCGGGGTGTTGGTCAGCGGGGCGCCCTTGTCGTCGCCGCTGAGCTGCTCGCTGTCGGTGTAGGTGTAGTTCAGCGAGGCGCTCAAGGCCGGGGCGAAAGCCCAGCGCCCTGCCAGTTCCACGCCCTGGGTGCGGGCCTTGCCGATGTTCACCTGCTGGGCGAAGTTCTCCTGCAGGAAGCTGCTGCCCATGTCGATGCAGCCGGCCTGGTTCGGCGCGTCCGGCCAGTTGCAGTTGGGGATCGGGGTGCCGCTGTCGATCTTGTCCTTGAAGCGGGTGTGGAACAGCGTGAGGTTGGCGTTGAAGTCGGCGAGGTTGTCGTAGTAGACGCCGAATTCGGTGTTGGTGCTGGTTTCCGGGTCCAGGTCGGGGCTGCCGATGGTGAGGATCTGGCCCTGGCCGCTGACGCCGTTGATGCCGTCGTGCAACTGGTTCAGCGTGGGCGTCTTGTAGCCCTGGCTGACGCCGCCCTTGAGCGTCCAGCTGTCGGTGGTGTTCCACACCAGGTAGGCGCGCGGGCTGAAGTGCCCGCCGAAGGCCTCGTGGTCCTCGTAGCGGCCGCCGAGGGTCAGCGCCAGGTCCTGGCGCAGGCGCCACTCGTCCTCGGCGAACAGCGCCCAGGAACTCTGCTGGAATTCCTCGGTGGCGATGCCGTCCTCGACCTTCGCGTCCCAGTACTGGCCGCCGAGGGTGAACATGTGCGCCTCGCCCAGGGGCATCACCAGCTTGCTGTCCAGCACCAGGTCGGTGGACTTGAGGGTGCGGTCGTCGCCGCCGACGATCGACGGGTAGCCGCTGTAGGGCCGCCCGACGGTGCCGGGGATGGTGCGCCCGATGGTCTCGGTGGTGCTGTGCGTCAGGCTGCTGTCCAGGGTGCCGAAGCCCAGGCGGCCGGTGTGGGAGAGGGCGAACTGGTCGCGCTCGAAGCGCAGTTCGTCCTTGTAGCCGTTGGCGCGCGTCGGTGCGTCGCGGTTGCAACCGTCGGTGGCGCTGCCGCCGGCCTTGCCGTCGAGGGTGCCCAACTGGCAGTCGTCGTTGTTGTACGCCTGGCGGCCACGCTCGAAGTCCAGGGAGATGTCGTGCTCGGCGTTGGGGGTGAAGGTCAGGCGGCTGCCGATGTTGTAGTTCTGGCCTTCCACCGGGGAGGCGCCGCGGCGGCTGACGGTGGCGCCGTCGTCGAAGCTCAGGTCCGAGGCGCTGCGGTCGAAGAAGCTGCCGCGCAGGTTCAGGCCGAGCCGGTCGGCCACCAGCGGGCCGCTGGCGTAGAGGCTGGTGCCGCTGCTGTCGCCGTAGTCGCGGTGTTCCTGGACGGTGTGGTCGAGGCTGAGGCTGGCGCCCCATTCGCGGGCCACCTTGCGGGTGATGATGTTGACCACCCCGCCCATGGCGTCGGAGCCGTAGAGGGTGGACATGGGGCCGCGGATCACCTCGATGCGCTCGATGGCCGAGAGCGGCGGCATGAAGCTGGTGGAGGTCTCGCCGAAGCCGTTGGGGGTGATGTTGCCGGCGCTGTTCTGCCGGCGGCCGTCGATCAGCACCAGGGTGTAGTCGCTGGGCAGGCCGCGGATGCTGATGTTCAGGCCGCCGGTCTTGCCGGTGCTCTGGCCGATGTCGACGCCTTCGACGTCTTCCAGGGCCTCGGCCAGGTTGCTGTAGCGCTTCTCTTGCAGTTCCTCGCGGGTCAGCACGCTGATGCTGGCCGGCGCTTCTGTGACCTTCTGTTCGTAGCCGGCGGCGGTGACCACGGTGTCGCCCAGGCTCAGGGTGTCGTTGCCCTGGGCCTGGCCGGCCATGGCCAGGGCGATGGCGCCGGCCAGGGAAGTGCGGGAAAGAGGAATGGACATCGGTAGGCTCCTGACTGCTCGTGATGGCGGCGGAGCCTGTCGGTAACGCAAATCATTTTCATCTTCATGAAAGTTACTGCATATGTCCGCAGAGGCCTGAAATCGCACTGCAGCGCCCGGCTCATGGGGGCTGGAACGCATTGTGGCAGCATGTTAATTGCGGAGATTTCCTACGCGGATGTTCCGGTCTCCGAGCAAGGAATCCGGGACGGCGAGGCAGATGCGGATGCCGCCGCCGATGCCACTCGCTGCGCTTGCCGATATGGCCGGCGGCGGTTTACCGGTATCATAGGCCGCTATCCAGATTGGCCTTGCTGACGACGAGCGACTCCATGACCGTGCAGTACCCCACCATCGCCGAGTGCATCGGCAATACTCCGCTGGTGCGCCTGCAGCGCCTGCCCGGGGAAACCTCCAACACCCTGCTGGTGAAACTCGAAGGCAACAACCCGGCCGGCTCCGTGAAGGACCGCCCGGCGCTGTCGATGATCACCCGCGCGGAGCTGCGTGGCGACATCCGCCCCGGCGACACCCTGATCGAGGCCACCTCCGGCAACACCGGCATCGCCCTGGCGATGGCCGCGGCGATCAAGGGCTACCGCATGATCCTGATCATGCCGGACAACTCCACCGCCGAACGCAAGGCGGCCATGACCGCCTACGGCGCCGAGCTGATCCTGGTGAGCAAGGAGCAGGGCATGGAAGGCGCCCGCGACCTGGCCGACCAGATGCAGCGCGAAGGCAAGGGCAAGGTGCTGGACCAGTTCGCCAACGGCGACAACCCGGTGGCCCACTACCAGGGCACCGGCCCGGAGATCTGGCGCCAGACCAACGGCGAGATCACCCACTTCGTCAGCTCCATGGGCACCACCGGCACCATCATGGGCGTGTCGCGCTACCTCAAGGAGCAGAACCCGGCGGTGCAGATCGTCGGCCTGCAGCCGATGGAAGGCTCGTCCATCCCCGGCATCCGCCGCTGGCCGCAGGAATACCTGCCGAAGATCTTCGACGCTAGCCGCGTCGACCGCGTGGTGGACATGCACCAGAGCGAGGCCGAGGACGTGATGCGCCGGCTGGCCCGCGAGGAAGGCATCTTCTGCGGCGTGTCCTCCGGCGGTGCGGTGGCGGCCATGCTGCGCCTGTCCCGCGAACTGGAGAACGCGGTGCTGGTGGCGATCATCTGCGACCGCGGCGACCGCTACCTGTCCTCCGGAATCTACGACCCCAGCTGACATGGCCAAGCACAGAAGCGGCCTGCGCTTCCAGCCCAGCGGCGGCGCCCGCAACGCCGGCGTGCCGGTGGGCAAGAAGCAGCGCCTGCGCATCGAGCGCCTGGCCCATGACGGCCGCGGCATCGCGCACCTGGAAGGGCGCACCTGGTTCGTCGCCGGCGCGCTGCCCGGGGAAGAGGTCGAGGCCCGCGTGCTGGCCGCGCGCAGCCAGGTGGTGGACGCCCGCGGCGAACGCATCCTGACCGCCGCGCCGGAGCGCCGCGCCGAGCCCTGCACGGTGGCCGGCAAGTGCGGCGGCTGCACCCTGCAGCACCTGCCCCACGCCGGACAATTGGCGCTCAAGCAGCGCACCCTGGCCGAGCAGCTGCAGCGCTTCGGCGACATCGTCCCGGAAGAGTGGGCAGCGCCCCTGGCCGGCCCCGAATTCGGCTACCGCCGCCGGGCCCGCATCGCCGTGCGCTGGGATGCCAAGGCCCAGCGCCTGGAGGTGGGGTTCCGCGCCGCCGCCAGCCAGGCCATCGTCGCCTTCGACGATTGCCTGGTGCTGGTGCCCGAACTGCAGGCGCTGGCCCGCGCGTTGCCGGCGATGCTGCAGGGCTTCCAGCGGCCGCGGGCCATCGGCCACGTCGAGCTGTTCCACGGCACCGCCTGCGCCTTGCTGCTGCGCCACACCGAACCTCTGCCCGCCGCCGACCTCGAACGCCTCCGGGCCTTCTGTTCGGCACGGGATGTGCTGCTGTGGCTGCAGGGCGACGGCGAACCGACGCCGGCCGACGGCGAAGGGCGCCTGGGCTACCGCCTGGACGCCTGGGACCTGACCCTGGCCTACCGGCCGGGGGACTTCGTCCAGGTCAACGAGCCGGTCAACGCGGCCATGGTCGCGCAGGCGCTGGACTGGTTGGCCCCCGCACCGGCGGAACGGGTGCTAGACCTGTTCTGTGGCCTGGGCAATTTCGCCCTGCCGCTGGCCCGAAGCGCCGCCTGCGTGGTGGGCGTGGAAGGCGTGCAAAGCATGGTCGCGCGCGCCGCGGCCAACGCCCGGGCCAATGGCCTGGACAACGCCGTGTTCCACCAGGCCGACCTGGCGCAGCCGCTGTCCGCGGCGCGCTGGTTCGCCGGGGACGCGGCCAAGGGGTTTTCCGCCGTGCTGCTCGACCCGCCGCGTGACGGCGCGTTCGAGATGGCGCGGGGCATGCGTGAACTGGGCGCCGAGCGGGTACTCTATGTGTCCTGCAACCCGGCGACCCTGGCGCGCGACGCCGGCGAACTGGCCCGTCAGGGCTATCGCCTGAAGCGTGCCGGAATCCTCGACATGTTCCCGCAGACGGCGCATGTGGAGGCGATGGCTCTGTTCGAGGCAGGTTAGGACGACCTGCGCAATCCGACCGGCCCACGCCAGAAAGGCCGGCGCAGTCGAGCGGTGTGCCACGGCACACCGTGGGGAAGGGTAGACAAGATGGTACAGGTGAGAGCGCACCAGCCGGTCAACACCGACGGCAGCATCAACCTCGAGGCCTGGCTGGACCACGTCCAGACCCTGGTCCCGGTGCTGGATCGCAAGGTCCTGCTGGAGGCCTGCGAGTTCGCCCGCGAGGCCGAGAACAAGGCGGTCAGCCAGGTGGAAGCCGCCTGGGCCGATGGCACTTCGAGCTTCCAGACCGGCCTTGAGATCGCCGAGATCCTCGCCGACCTCAAGCTGGACCAGGAGTCGCTGGTGGCCGCGGTGATCTACCGTGGCGTCCGCGAGGGCAAGGTCAAGCTGGAGGAAGTGCAGCAGCGCTTCGGCCCGGTGGTGGCCAAGCTGATCGAGGGCGTGCTGCGCATGGCGGCGATCAGCGCCAGCCTCAACCCGCGGCAGTCCATGGTGCTCGGCACCCAGGCGCAGATTGAGAACCTGCGCAAGATGCTGGTGGCCATGGTCGACGACGTGCGCGTCGCGCTGATCAAGCTGGCCGAGCGCACCTGCGCCATCCGCGCGGTGAAGAACGCCGACGAGGAGAAGCGCATGCGCGTCGCCCGCGAGGTGTTCGACATCTATGCGCCGCTGGCGCACCGCCTGGGCATCGGCCACATCAAGTGGGAGCTGGAGGACCTGTCCTTCCGCTACCTGGAGCCCGACCAGTACAAGCAGATCGCCAAGCTGCTGCACGAGCGCCGCCTGGACCGCGAGCAGTACATCGCCACCGTGATGCAGCAGCTCAAGGACGCCCTGGCCGCCACCGGCATCAAGGCCGACCTGTCCGGCCGCGCCAAGCACATCTACTCGATCTGGCGGAAGATGCAGCGCAAGGGCCTGGACTTCAGCCAGATCTACGACGTGCGCGCGGTGCGCGTGCTGGTCCCGGAGATGCGCGACTGCTATACCGCACTGGGCATCGTGCACACCCTGTGGCGGCACATCCCCAAGGAATTCGACGACTACATCGCCAACCCCAAGGAAAACGGCTACCGCTCGCTGCACACCGCGGTGATCGGCCCCGAGGGCAAGGTGCTGGAAGTGCAGATCCGCACCCACGCCATGCACGAGGAAGCCGAGCTGGGCGTGTGCGCGCACTGGCGCTACAAGGGCACCGACGTCAAGTCCGGCTCCAACCACTACGAGGAGAAGATCTCCTGGCTGCGCCAGGTCCTGGAGTGGCACGAGGAGCTGGGCGACATCGGCGGCCTGGCCGAACAGCTGCGCGTGGACATCGAGCCGGACCGGGTGTACGTGTTCACCCCCGACGGCCACGCCATCGACCTGCCCAAGGGTTCCACGCCGCTGGACTTCGCCTACCGCGTGCACACCGAGGTGGGCCACAACTGCCGCGGCGCCAAGATCAACGGGCGCATCGTGCCGCTGAACTACAGCCTGCAGACCGGCGAGCAGGTGGAAATCATCACCGGCAAGCACAGCGGCCCGAGCCGCGACTGGCTGAACCAGAACCTCGGCTACGTCACCACCTCGCGGGCGCGGGCGAAGATCGTCCACTGGTTCAAGCTGCAGGCCCGCGACCAGAACGTCGCCGCCGGCAAGGCCATGCTCGAACGCGAACTGGGGCGCCTGGCGCTGCCGCCGGTGGACTTCGAGAAGCTGGCCGAGAAGGCCAACTACAAGACCGGCGAGGACCTGTTTGCGGCCCTAGGCGCCGGCGACCTGCGCCTGGCCCACGTGGTCAACTACGCCCAGGCCCTGGTGGAGCCGGAGCGCGGCAACGAGCAGCTCGAACTCATCCCGCGCAAGCCCAGCCGCCTCGGCCACGGCAAGCGCGGCGACATCCAGATCCAGGGCGTGGGCAACCTGCTGACGCAGATGGCCGGCTGCTGCCAGCCACTGCCGGGCGACCCGATCGTCGGCTACATCACCCTCGGCCGCGGCGTCACCATCCACCGCCAGGATTGCGCCACCGTGCTGCAACTGGCCGGCCGCGAGCCGGAGCGGATGATCCAGGTGAGCTGGGGCCCGGTGCCGGTGCAGACCTACCCGGTGGACATCGTCATCCGCGCCTACGACCGTTCCGGCCTGCTGCGCGATGTGTCCCAGGTACTGCTCAACGAACGCATCAACGTGCTGGCGGTGAACACCCGCTCGGACAAGGACGACAACACCGCGACCATGCGCCTGACCATCGAGATCCCCGGCCTGGATTCCCTGGGCCGCCTGCTGGCGCGCATCTCGCAGTTGCCCAACATCATCGAGGCGCGGCGCGACCGCGCGGGTGGCAAGGATGTATAAGCTCGACGACCTGCTGTACCTCATGGCGCGCCTGCGCGACCCGCAGCACGGCTGCCCCTGGGACCTCAAGCAGGACTACGCGAGCATCGCCCCCTACACCATCGAGGAGGCCTACGAGGTCGCCGACGCCATCGAGCGCGGCGACTTCGACCACCTGCGCGAGGAGGCCGGCGACCTGTTGTTCCAGGTGGTCTACTACGCCCAGCTGGCCCGCGAGGAGCAGCGCTTCGACTTCGACGCGGTGGTCCACGGCATCACCGCCAAGCTGGTCCGCCGCCATCCCCATGTGTTCCCCGACGGCGACCTGTACGGCGAACCCGACGCGGCGAAGCTGGCGGAAGCGGCGGTGAAGCAGCGCTGGGAAGAACTCAAGGCCGAGGAGCGCGCGGCCAAGGCCGCCGAGCCGGTGCAACTGTCGCTGCTGGACGACGTGCCGGTGGCGTTGCCGGCCCTGAGCCGCGCGGCCAAGCTGCAGAAGCGCGCCGCCCAGGTCGGCTTCGACTGGCCGGAAGCCCTGCCGGTGGTGGACAAGCTGCGCGAAGAGCTGGACGAAGTGCTGGAAGCCATGGCCGACGGCGACGCCGAAGCCCAGGCAGAGGAGATCGGCGACCTGCTGTTCGTGGTGGTCAACCTGGCCCGGCACCTGAAGGTCGACCCGGAAACCGCCCTGCGCGCGGCGAATGGCAAGTTCGAAAGGCGCTTCCGCTACATCGAGACCGCCCTGCGCGACCAGGGCCGTAAGGCCGAGGAATGCAGCCTGGAAGAGCTGGATGCGCTCTGGGGCGAGGCCAAGCGGGAGGAGAAGAATCCGCTGGGGTGTGGTTAGTTAGGTCGGCGTTACGAAAAAAGCCCCGGTTCGCCGGGGCTTCCTGTAGGAGCAACTGTCTTGCGCCGAGGCGCTCTTCGTAGGATGGGTTGAGCTTGCGAAACCCATGCTGCCGTGGTGATGGGTATCGCTTCGCTCAACGCCATCCTACGAAAACCCGTGCTTCCTGGAACCGTAGGATCTCATCCGCGAAGCGCGCCGGCACCTCCTACGTGAACATCCAGCGAATCAGCAACACCAGCAACAGCACCGCCAGAATCGGCCGACCGATGCGGTAGGCCTTGGGATAGCGCCGCTTGAACTTCTTCACCTGCCCACCCACGCCGTTGCCGATACGAATCAGCACCGAGTAGGCCTGGTTGATCCCGCCGACGCGCTCGCCCTCGACGTTCTGCGGCGCGGTGGCGCGGCCGAGGAAGGCGCTGACGCGGCGGTTGATGCGCGTCAGCAGCGGCGACTTGAGCGGACGCTCGACGTCGCAGAAGAGGATCAGGCGCGATTCGTCCGTCTCGTTCTTCACCCAGTGCACGAAGGTCTCGTCGAACATCACGTCCTCGCCGTCGCGCCAGGCGTAGGGTTGGCCGTCGACGAAGATGCGGCAACTGTCCGAGTTCGGCGTGGCCAGGCCCAGGTGGTAGCGCAGGGAGCCGGCGTAGGGGTCGCGGTGCTTGTTCAGGTGGCTGTTCGGCGGCAGGCGGGTGAACATCGCGCCCTTGACGTTGGGGATGCTGCTGACCAGCTCCACGGTCTTCGGGCACAGGCGCTGCGCGGAGGGCAGGGGGCCGTCGTACCAGGTCAGGTAGAAGCGCGTCCAGCCCTTCTTGAAGAAGGAGCCGAAGCCCGCCTCGTTGTTGTTCAGGGCATCGCGGATGTAGCCCTCGTCGAACAGCTGCTCGGCTTCTTCGCGGATCATCTGCCAGTTGTCGCGCAGCTTGTCGAGTTCCGGGAAGCGCTCACGGTCCAGGTAGGGCTTGGAGGGTACGCTGGAGTTCAGGTACATCAGCGAGTTGTACGGAGCGAACCAGGCCGAGTGGTTGACCACCTGGCGCAGGAACGGCAGGCGCACCTTGCCGCGCAGGTGCACGTAGAGAATGGCGATGAGGAAGATGGCGAGGATCGCGAGGACGAGGAGCTTGATCATGGGATGGCGAGTCCGCCCTGTTTGGCTGAAAAACGGCCGGCCACTTGCGCAACGCCGACACAGGCCCGAGGATTATACCCTCAGCGCGCGTCGCCGCTGAATTTTCCGCCACGTCAGAATTGTCCTGCGTCATATTCGCAGGCTGTCGGAGAGTCGTTAGCCAATGAGCATGTCATTGCGTGACCAGTTGCTGAAAGCCGGGCTGGTCAACGAAAAGCAGGCCAAGCAGGCCAGCAAGCAGAAGCAGAAACAGCAGCGCCTGGAGCACAAAGGCCAGGCCGAGAAGGACGACAGCCAGCGCCAGGCCGCGTTGCAGGCCCAGGCCGAGAAGCAGGCCCGCGACCAGGAGCTGAACCGCCAGCAGCAGGAGAAAGCCGAGAAGAAGGCCCGCGCCGCGCAGATCAAGCAACTGATCGAAGGCACCCGCCTGCCCAGGATGGAGGGCGACGACTACTACAACTTCGTCGACGCCAAGAAGGTCAAGCGCATCGCGGTGAACGCCCTGATCCGCGACAAGCTCAGCCGCGGCAGCCTGGCCATCGTCAGCTACGACGGGCGCTACGAGATAGTCCCGCGCGATGCCGCGCTGCGCGTCCAGGAACGCGACGAGCGCCGCGTGGTGCTGCTCAACGAGCCCAGCGGCGAGCCGGACGAGGACGATCCGTACAAGGACTATGTGGTGCCCGACGATCTCATGTGGTGACAGCTGCGGAAACGAAAAAGCCGGGCGGATGCCCGGCTTTTTTCATGCTGCCCGAGGTTACGAGCCCTTGACCTGCCTGCCGTCGACGGTGCCGTCCTTGAGCATGATCTGGTACTCCTTGCCGTCGGTCTCCTGCTGGTACAGGCGCACCAGCAGGTAGTCCCAGTCCTTGGCGAACCAGAGGACGGTCTTGCGGTTGCTCTTGGTCGGGTCGCGCACGCGTTCGACCTTGATGGCGTCGATCTGGCCGGCCTGGGTGGCGACCTTCTCCTCGCCGAGCACGCGGAAGTCGTAGGTATCGGTGTCGGTACCCTCGATCACCTGATAGCTCATGCTCTTCTTGCCGACGGCGACGTCGTGCTGCAGCACCAACTGGTAGGTGGACTTGTCGAGCTGGCCGCGGTTCAGCGGCAGGCGCACGGCGTCGCCGCGGTCGCTGCCGGTGACCTGTTTCTGCGCCCAGTCGAACTGCAGGTCGGTGGACTTGTTCTTGCCCAGGCCCTCGCGGGCCCAGTGGTAGGTCTGCGGCAGGTAGGTATCGCCTTCGACCTTGAAGGAACTGCTCTCCTTCAGGCTGGCGAGCAGCATGGAGGCCTGGAAGTCGAGTTCCCAGTTGCCGCCGTCGCCTTGCTTGAGGCTGCGGGAAGCGGTCCCGCTCAGCGGCATCTGCTTCCAGTCCGCGGTGTAGCTGGCCTCGAACGGCTTGATCTGGAACGAGGCGGCATACGCCGGCAACGTCAGCAGGGCCATCAGGAACAGCAGGACTCTACGCATCGCGAATCTCCTAGGTTCGGAACGGGTAGCCGGTGGCCGGCAACGCCTGGCCATCCAGCATGGCGCCTCGCTCGCCCAGGCGCAAACGGCCTTCGGCGAACCAGCGCATGGCCAGCGGGTAGATCAGGTGCTCCTGCACGTGCACCCGCGCGGCGAGCGTCTCCGGCGTGTCTTGCGACTCTACCGGGATTGCCGCCTGTACGACCAGAGGGCCGCCGTCGAGTTCCTCGGTGACGAAATGCACCGAGCAGCCATGCTCGGCGTCACCGGCCTCCAGCGCCCGCTGGTGGGTGTGCAGGCCCTTGTACTTGGGTAGCAGCGAGGGGTGGATGTTCAGCAGGCGGCCGTGGTAGTGGCGCACGAAGGCCGAGCTGAGGATGCGCATGAAGCCGGCCAGGACCACCAGGTCCGGGGCGTGGGCGTCGATGCGGCGGATCAGCTCGGCGTCGAAGGCTTCGCGGTCGGCGAAGCCCTTGTGGTCCAGGACCTCGGTGGCGATGCCCGCGGCGGCGGCGCGCTGCAGGCCGTAGGCGTCCGCGCGGTTGGAAATCACCGCGCGGATGGTGGCCGGCGTGGCGCCGTCGGCCAGGCTGTCGATCAGTGCTTGCAGGTTGCTGCCGGAGCCGGAAATCAGCACCACGACATTGCAAGGACGGGACATCAGTGGCCTTTCAGGTTGTTCAGCACCACGCGTTCGGCGTCCGCTGCGCAGGCGTCGATGCGGCCGATGACCCAGGGCTGCTCGCCGGAGGCGCGCAGGGAGGCGAGGGTGGCCTCGACCTGGTCCTGGGCGACGCAGATGACCATGCCCACGCCGCAGTTCAGCACGCGGTGCATCTCGTGCTCGTCGACATTGCCCTTCTCCTGCAGCCAGTCGAATACCGCCGGGCGCTGCCAGCTGGCCACGTCGATCACGGCCTGGGCGTTGTCCGGCAGTACGCGCGGGATGTTGTCCAGCAGGCCGCCGCCGGTGATGTGGGCCATGGCCTTGACCGCGCCGGTCTGCTCGATCAGCTGCAGCAGCGGCTTGACGTAGATGCGCGTCGGCGCCATCAGCAGGTCGGCCAGGGGCTTGCCGTCGAGCTGGGTGGCTTCGATGTCGGCGCCGGAGACTTCGATGATCTTGCGGATCAGCGAGTAGCCGTTGGAGTGCGGGCCGGAGGAGGGCAGGGCGACCAGGGCGTCGCCGGCGACCACCTTCGAGCCGTCGATGATCTCGGCCTTCTCCACCACGCCGACGCAGAAGCCGGCCAGGTCGTAGTCCTCGCCCTCGTACATGCCGGGCATCTCGGCGGTTTCACCGCCGACCAGCGAGCAGCCGGCCAGTTCGCAGCCGGCGCCGATGCCGGTCACCACGGTGGCGGCGACGTCGACGTTGAGCTTGCCGGTGGCGTAGTAGTCGAGGAAGAACAGCGGCTCGGCGCCGCAGACCACCAGGTCGTTGACGCACATGGCGACCAGGTCCTGGCCGATGCTGTCGTGCTTGTTCAGGTTCAGCGCCAGGCGCAGCTTGGTGCCGACGCCGTCGGTGCCGGAAACCAGCACCGGCTGCTTGTAGCCGGCCGGGATCTCGCAGAGCGCGCCGAAGCCGCCCAGGCCGCCCATGACTTCAGGACGCGCGGTGCGCTTGGCGACGCCTTTGATGCGTTCGACGAGGGCTTCGCCGGCGTCGATGTCCACACCGGCGTCCTTGTAGCTCAACGAGGGTTGCTTGCTGCTCATGTATCCAGGCCTGTAGAAAGGAGTGATTCGTCTGCCGGCCGCGGCGCGAAGGATTCGCGGCGACCTCGCGGGAGGCGCGGGATTTTATCAGGCTTGCCCGGCAGCGGCCATCTCGCGCTGTTGCCGCTGACCGGAGGGCTGTTTAAGGTATAGGTCTTCCGGAGGGGCTTGCCAGGTGCCGTTCCCTTCCTTATTCCGTTCGTCGAGAGCCTGTCATGCGATTTACCGCCCGCCTGTTGATCCTCTGCCTGTCGTTGCTCAGCCTGCCGTCCTTCGCCGCCGCGCTGGGCAACCTCTACCAGGTGCACGAGCCGGTGGCCTCGCAGCAGCCGGACGAGCGCAGCGCCGGCCTGTCCCGCGCGCTGCAGACCCTGGTGCTGCGCCTGACCGGCGATGCCCGCGCCGCCCAGAGCGGCGCGCTGGCCGGCTACTTCAAGGACCCGCAGCAACTGATCAGCCAGTACGGCTACGAGAACGGCCCGCCGCTGGCCCTGGTGGTGGACTTCGACCCCGCCTCGGTGAACAACGCCCTGCGCCAGGCCGGCCTGCCGGTCTGGGGCGCCAACCGTCCGAGCCTGCTGGCCTGGTGGCTGAACGAAAGCGCCGCCGGCAGCAGCCTGGTGGGCGACAGCCAGGAAGGCGCCGCGCCGCTCAACCGCGCCGCCCAACGCCGCGGCCTGCCGCTGTTGCTGCCGATGGCCGACCTCTCCGAGCAGGGCGTGGGCACCGCGCAGAACATCACCGCCGCGCAGCCCGACGCGCTGCGCGCCGCCTCCGAGCGCTATTCCGCCGACGGCCTGCTGGCGGTCGACGCCAAGGAAGACGGCGGCAAGTGGCAGGCGCAATGGCGCCTGTGGCTGGGCGACTCCCGCGAGCAGGGCCAGGTTCAGGGCGACAGCCCGGACGCCCTGGCCGATGCCGTGATGCTGGCGGTCAGCCAGCGCCTGGCGCCGCGCTTCGTCGGCGCGCCGGGCGCGGCCAGCGCCCTGACCCTGCAGGTGCAGGGCGCCAACCTCGAACGCTATGCCCAGCTGCAGAAGCTGCTCGACCCGATGGGCGCGAAGCTGGTCCTGGCCCAGGGCGACAACCTGCAATACCGCCTCAACGCCAGCCCCGACCAACTGCGCGCCCAACTGGGCCTGGCGCACCTGCAGGAGGCCCCGACTGAGCCGGCCCAGCCGGCGCTGGACGCCAATGGCCAGCCGCTGCCGGCGCAGCCCGCGGCGCCGAGCAACGTCATGCGCTTCCGCTGGTAGTCACGCCGCGGGTGGGCCTGGCGCCGGATTCGCAGTATGCTGCGCCTCCGGCGCCTTTTCGGATGCGCCAAAATGATGATTTGGTTACACTTTTGATCCGTATGGCTTCACTGTAAGCGTTTTCGAAGAAAAGCCCCGCCCGGCATGAAACAACCTATGCAGCTACCCCTGGGCATCCGTCTGCGCGACGATGCCACCTTCGCCAACTTCTACCCCGGCACCAATGCCGCGGCGCTGGGGTATGTCGAGCGGCTGTGCGACTGCGACGCCGGCTGGGCGGAGAGCCTCATCTACCTGTGGGGCGTCGAGGGCGTGGGGCGCAGCCACCTGCTGCAGGCGGCCTGCCTGCGCTTCGAGCAGTACGGCGAGACCTCGGTGTACCTGCCGATGGCCGAGCTGGTGCAATACGGCCCGGCGATCTTCGACGATCTGGAACAACTGGAACTGGTCTGCCTCGACGACATCGAGGCCCTGGCCGGCCTGCCGGAGTGGGAAGAGGCGCTGTTCCACCTGTTCAACCGCCTGCGCGACGCCGGCCGCCGCCTGCTGCTGGCGGCCTCGATGCCGCCGCGCGAATTGCCGGTCAAGCTGCCCGATCTGAAGTCGCGGCTGACCCTCTCGCTGATCTTCCAGCTGCACCCGCTGACCGACGAGGAAAAACTCCGCGCCCTGCAACTGCGCGCCTCGCGCCGCGGCCTGCACCTCACCGACGAAGTCGGGCGCTTCATCCTCACCCGCGGCGCGCGCAGCATGGAATTCCTCTTCGACCTGCTGGACGAACTGGACAAGGCCTCGCTGCAGGCCCAGCGCAAGCTGACCATCCCCTTCCTCAAGGAAACCCTGGGTTGGTAGGCCCCTTCGGGGGAGCTGCAAGCCGCAAGCCATAAGCTGCAAGTTATCCGGAGCCGTATGCTCTTCGCCCTACGACGTTGCGCCGAGGTGCTTTTCGTAGGAGCGAGCTTGCTCGCGAATGGGCCCCGCAGCGGAATCTGTTCGCGAGCAAGCTCGCTCCGATGCGTCCGCCTCCGAGGTCACCTGTAGGAGCAACTGTCTTGCCGACTGCGCCGAGATGCTCTTTGTAGGATGGGTTGAGCTTGCGAAACCCATGCGGCCGCGGTGATGGGTATCGCTTCGCTCAACACCATCCTACGGGTTTTTTTGCCGGAAGGTGTAGGAGCGGGCCCTGCCCGCGAATCGCGCGCAGGGCGCGCTCCTACAGGGTCTAATCCTCCCCCGCCAGCTTGCGCTCGTACTGGAAGCGCCAGCGGGTGTACAGCAGCGCCGCGCAGAACAGGCTCACGCTGAGCAGCACCTCGGCCCAGCCGTAGATGCGCTGGCCCGGCTCGAAGGTGTTGAGCACGCCGGTGATGAAGTACAGGTTGACCACGTAGCAGGCCCAGGCGTGGCCGCGGGCGCTGCCGATCAGCATGCCCGGGGCGATGATCAGCAGCGGCAGCAGCTTGAGCGCGGTCCACACCTTCGGCACCCAATCCGGGGCGCCGCGGGCGTCGGTGAACAGCAGGCCCCAGGTGAGGATCAGCAGGACCAGGCCCAGCAGGCTGCCCAGGCTCACCGCGCGGCTCGCGGCCAGGCGCGGGCGCAGGTGCTCGAGGGAGGGCAGGGGTTTCTTCTTGCGGGCCATTCAGCGCTCCAGTTTGCCGGCGACCTCGGCCAGGCGCTTGCCCAGCGCGCGGCACAGGGTGATCTCGTGTTCGTCCAGGGCGCGCTTGCCGTCGGCGCCGGCGAAGTGGCTGGCGCCATAGGGCGTGCCGCCGCCGCGGGTCTCCAGCAGGGCCGGTTCGCTGTAGGGGATGCCGGTGACCAGCATGCCGTGGTGCAGCAGCGGTAGCAGCATGGACAGCTGGGTGGTCTCCTGGCCGCCGTGCAGGCTGGCGGTGGAGGTGAACACTGCCGCCGGCTTGCCGACCAGGGCGCCGGTCAGCCACAGGCTGCTGGTGCCGTCGAGGAAGTACTTCAGAGGCGCGGCCATGTTGCCGAAGCGCGTCGGGCTGCCCATGGCCAGGCCGGCGCAGTCCTTGAGGTCATCGAGGGTGGCATAGAGCGCGCCTTCCTCGGGCAGGTCCGGGGCCACCGCCTCGCACTCGGTGGACACCGCCGGCACCGTGCGCAGGCGTGCCTCCAGGCCGCCCTGCTCGATGCCGCGGGCGATCTGCCGGGCCATCTCGGCGGTGGCGCCGTGGCGGCTGTAGTAGAGCACCAGGATGTAGGGCGCGCTCAAGGCAGGATCTCCAGCACCTTCTCCGGCGGCCGGCCGATCACCGCCTTGTCGCCGGCCACCAGGATGGGCCGTTCGATCAGCTTCGGATGGGCGGCCATGGCCTCGATCAGCTGGGCGTCGCTGAGCTGCGGGTCAGCCAGGCCGAGGGCTTTGTATTCCTCCTCGCCGGTGCGCAGCAGCTGGCGCGCGCTGATGCCCAGCTTGCCGAGCAGCGCCTGCAGTTCGGCGGCGCTGGGCGGCGTTTCCAGGTAGCGCACAATGGTCGGGGCCAGGCCGCGCGCCTCGAGCAGTTCGAGGGCGCCGCGGGACTTGGAGCAGCGCGGGTTGTGGAAAAGTGTCAGTTGGCTCATATCCATGGGCTCGCTGGGCCGTTAAAGTGGCGGCTATTCTAACCGCCTCCCGAGGGTTGGCTGAACCATCGGCGTTCGGTCGGGCCGGCGGCCCTGCGACTTAAGGACACAGCATGCACCCGCGCTTGCGGAACCTGATCGAGTTCTGGCGTTATCTGCTCCAGCGTTTCCATGCCGACCGCGTCAGCAGCCACGCCGCCGCGCTGACCTACACCACGCTGTTCGCCGTAGTGCCGATGATGACCGTGACCTTCGCCATCGTCTCGGCCATTCCCACCTTCGAAGGCATGGGCGAGCGCATCCAGCTGTTCATCTTCCACAACTTCGTGCCGTCCACCGGCGAGGCGGTGGAGACCTACCTGCGCGCCTTCATCGTCCAGGCGCGCCACCTGACCTGGCTGGGGGTGGCCTTCCTGGCGGTCACCGCGTTCAGCATGCTGGTGACCATCGAGCGGGTGTTCAACGAGATCTGGCGGGTGCGCAAGCCGCGCCGCGGAGTGACGCGCTTCCTGTTGTACTGGGCGATCCTCAGCCTGGGGCCGCTGCTGCTGGGCGCCGGCTTCGCGGTGTCGACCTACGTCACTTCGCTGTCGCTGCTGTCCGGGCCCCATGCGCTGCCCGGCGCCGGCATGCTGCTGAAGTTCATGCCGCTGCTGTTCAGCGTGGCGGCCTTCACCCTCATCTACGCCGCGGTGCCCAACGCCCGCGTGCCGCCGCTGCATGCCCTGGCCGGCGGCGCCCTGACGGCTTTCCTGTTCGAGGCGGCCAAGTCGCTGTTCGGCCTCTACGTCGGCCTGTTCCCCGGCTACAAGCTGATCTACGGCGCCTTCGCCACGGTGCCGCTGTTCCTGCTGTGGATCTACCTGTCCTGGCTGATCGTGCTGTTCGGCGCCGAACTGGTCTGCAACCTGTCCTCGACGCGCCTGTGGCGGCGCAGGGCGTTGCCGCGGCTGCTGGTGCTGCTGGGCGTGCTGCGGGTGTTCTACGAGCGCCAGCGCCAGGGCGAGGCGACGCGCCTGGCGCACCTGCACCGCGCCGGCTGGATGCTGCCGGAGGACGAATGGGAGGAGCTGCTGGCCTTCCTCGAACGCGAGCAGATAGTCTGCCGCTCGGGCGGCAGCGACGATACCTGGGTGCTGTGCCGCGACCTGGGCAGCTACAGCCTGCATCGCCTGCTGAACCGCTGCCCCTGGCCGCTGCCGTGCCTGGAGACGCTGCCGGACAACCTCGCGGAGGACTGGTACCCGCCCCTGCGCGAGGCCCTGCAGCGCTACCAGGCGGAGCGGGAGGTGCTGTTCGGCGGCAGTCTCGCAGAATGGTTGAGTCCGTCACATTCCAGGTGACGTAAAAGGTCAGTTTGCGGCGAAACGGAATGCTGGAAGCGGCCGGGCGAAGATGAAAATGCGTGGAATCGCGGGCCTCGAAAGTTTGGCACGCTTCTGGCTATAGCCGGTTCAGGACAGTGGTGTTCCCCAGAAGTTCCGAGAAGGCCCGCATCTTCATGAACAAAGACCTGAACAAAGTTGTACACCTGCACCAGCGCGACCCGCAGAGCGCCCTGGAGCGGCTGAATAGAATCACCGGTCTGCAGTTCAGCAGCTGGCCCGAGTCGCTGCTGCCCAGCGTGCATGCCGCGCTCGACGAGCGGGCTGCCAGCACCGCCGAGCCCGTCGGCGAACCCGCCCGCCAGTTGGGTTGAGCGCTACGACAGCTGGCCGGCGTTGATCCGCTGGTCGCTGGCGATCTGTTCCACCGCCTGGACGAAGAGTTCTTCCACCGTCAGGCGCGAAAGTCCCACCGCCGAACGCAGTCTGATCTGCAGATTGTCGATCCTGTAGCGATACGGCAGCCGCGCGATGCCGGACAGCAGTATGCGTCCGCTGGCATTGAGGGTGCCGTGGTCGATCACCACCTCGTGCTGCCGCTCGCCGTCGCCGTAGCTGGCCAGCAGCGTCACCGGCAACTGGGCCATGCCCGGCACCAGCAGCCAGGCGGCGACGTTGTAGTCGCAAGCCCGCCCACCGTTGCTGGTACCGAGGGGCCTGGCATTGGCCACTATGTGTTCGGGCACCCGGCTGACGATCTGATCCGTGGGCTGCATATGTCTGTCGCTTCCGTGAATGGGTTCGGCCGGCGTACTTGGCGCCTGCGTGTTCTGACAGGATGTAGGGCCTGGCGGAAGGAAAACTTCCGCAAGCCCCGCATTATAGGGAGCAACAGGCCCACAAAACGTGCGTGTTAGCGATCCTGGCTGTGACCTGTTTCCCAAATGACATCATCAGCCCAGCCGCAGCGGATGCCGGCTGACCAGGGGCGTGACCAGGTTGGCCGCGGGCAGCGGGAGGATGGTCTGGTTGTCGAAGCTGGCCAGTTGCAGCCAGAGATTCTCGCCCTCGACGAATTGCCCCTGGGGCAGCCAGATGCCGTGGTACCAGCCGTTGCCCGGTTCCGGGGTGCTCTGCAGGACCGCCGGGTGCCGCTGTGCGTCAGGCGTGCGGCGCAGCCAGGCCGGCCGTGGCAGGCCCTTGAGGAAGCGCAGGCCCAGGTGCAGGCCGTCGCCGTTGAGGTGACGCCAGCGCACCATCGCCAGGATCGGCGAGCCCGGCTTGTCGAGGATCAGCAGCAGTTGCCCGACCGGCAGGCGCTGTGCCTGGCTGCCCTGGCAGACGATGCGCGCCCCGCCGGGGCTGGCGTCGGCCATCTGCGCCTCGCAGCTGCCGGCGGCGCTGGCCAGCAGGTGGGCCTGGATGGCCGTCAGGCCGATCACCAGTTGGCAGCTCGCATGCTTCTCGGCGCGCGTATGACGGCGCGGCTGGTGGCCCAGCCAGTGCGGGCGGACACGTTCCAGCAGCAGGCTCTCGGCCGCCGGGCGCAGCGGCGCCGGGTCGTGCAGGGCGATCAGCAGCGCGCCCAGTTCCAGGCGGCGCAGGCGTTCGGGCGGTGCCTCGGGCTTCTGGTCGAAGCCCAGGCAGGGGCGGTCGTCGCCGAGGTCGACCAGGTAGCCTTCCTGCTCCTCTTCCTCGTCGTCCCAGTCCTGCAGCCGGGCCAGGCCGGCCAGCGGTGCGAGGGCGCTGAACAGGTGCGGCGCCTCGCCTTCGGTGAGGTGGAAGGGGTTGCTCAGCGCCAGCAGCAGGGATTGCTGGTACAGGCCCCGCAGGGTGCCGGCCGGGGTGGGTTCGAAGGCGGCGGCGATGGGTTCGTCCAGGCACTGCTGGTATTCGCCTATCCAGTACAGCAGGTGGCTGTCGCGCCACAGCGAGCCCGGCGGCTGCTGGTACTGCTGGTAATGGCGCAGCAGGGCCTGGGCGAGGAAGTGCTCGGCCATGTACAGGCACCACGCCAGGTGCGGGCGCGAGGGCTTGTGGCCGTTGAGTATCTGCAGCAGCAGGCGCTTGAAGCCGGCGGCCAGTTCGCCGCACAGGTGCACGAAGAGAGCCGGCGGCGTTTTCTCGGCGCGGATCAGCCGGGTGTAATGGCGATATTCTTCGGCGAGGCTTTGCAGCGCGCGCTGCCTTTCCAGTAAGGTCAGTGCGCAACGGTTGAGCCTGAAGAGGACGCCCAGGCAGTGCTGCAGGCCTTCGTGCAGAGGCAGCCGCCGGGCCTGCAGCAGTCCTGCCGACAGGTTGCTCGCCGCGTCGCCGTTGTCTTCGAGAATGTCCGGCACTTCCAGGCGCAGGGCAGAGAGCATCATGACCACCCCGCATACACGAGGACTGAAGGCATGGGAGTACGGCTCCGTTTTGTCAGTGGACTATTGGCCGGCCTGATCCTGGCCGGCTGCTCGGCGGATTACGGCGTCGATCAGCATGGAAAGAAGGTACCTACAGCAAGCCTAGATGGCCAGTGGCTAGTCATCAATTACTGGGCCGACTGGTGCGTGCCTTGCCGCAAGGAAGTGCCCGAGTTCAACCGCCTGGCGGAGGACAGCCGGGACAAGGGCGTGCGGGTGCTGGGGGTCAACTACGATGGCCTGCGTGACGCCGAGCTGAGCAAGGCCGCGCAAGACCTGGGGATCCGCTACACGGTGCTGGCCGACGACCCGGCGCCGCGCTTCAAGCTGCCGCGCAGCGAGGCGTTGCCGGTGACCTACATCGTCGACGCCAAGGGCCAGGTGCGCGAGCGCATGCTGGGCGAACAGACGGCCAGCGGCGTACAGGCGCGCCTGCTGGCCCTGCAAGGGGAGAAACGCTGATGGCGAGAATCTGCATGCACGGCTTCGTCAGTGGGCGCGTGCAGGGCGTCTACTACCGCCAGGGTACCCAGGAGCAGGCCGACCGGCTGGGCGTCGACGGCTGGGTGCGCAACCTGCCCGATGGGCGGGTCGAGGTGCTGATGGAAGGGGAGGAGAGCGCCGTCCACGCGCTGCGCGAGTGGCTGCACCAGGGCCCGGAGAAGGCCCTGGTGACGGACGTGGCGTTGCAGGACATGCCGGCCCAGGGCATCACCGGCTTCATCGTGCGGCGCTGAGCCCCGGCGGTGTCGGCCCGGGCTCAGTTGCTGGCGCCGGGGTCCGCGGCCAGGCGGCCGGCGTCGCTCAGCAGGCGCTGGAGGAATTCCTTCTGCAGCTCCGGATCGTTGCGCGTCAGTTCGATCAGGCTCTGTTCCAGCTCGCTGGCTTCCTCTTCCAGGCCGAGGTCGGACAGGCGCTTGACGCGGTGCACCCAGTGCTGCACGTCCTCGCCTTCGAGGTCGTCGTAGATCAGCGCATGAGCTTCGTGCAGCTTGCCCCGCAGCGTCGGGCTGACCAGCAGGCTGGCCTCGGCGTGGGCGCTGTCCTGGGCATCGCGCACGCTCAGCTGCAGGCGGCCGGCGCGGTACACGGCGTCGTCGCTGAAGGGGCTGTCCAGCAGGTTCAGGCGCAGGATGCCGTGACGGTCGGTCAGCAGTTCCTGGGTCTCCTTGCCGACGCTCACCTGCACCGGGCGCTCGGCCCAGGGCAGGCTGGAGTACTCGGTGTGCCTGTTGCGCCGCTGTTCGTCGATGTTGGCCAGGTTCTGCTCGGCGCGGCCGTTGGATTGCACGTTCATGAACGGGTTCATGCCGTCGATGCCGTAGCTGATCCAGCCGCGGGTGACGCTTTCCGGCAGGTTGCCCAGGGCGAACACGTTGACCACGTTGGCGCCGATGCCGGCGACGAAGGTCAGCGCACCCAGCGGCACTTCGTAGAACTCGCGCCAGCCCTGGTAGGGCGTGTAGCGGTCGTAGCGGCGGGTGACCTCGAAGGTGGTGACTTCGAAGGTCTTCTGCTCCTGCACGCGGACGCGGCGCTGCGGCAGCTGCAGGACGCCGGGCTCGCCGACGTCGATCTGCAGGCTGTGGTCGAGCAGCTTGCGCTCGACGCGCTCCTCGTGTTCGCTGCGCTGCGACATCTGGTTGGCGCAGCCGCTCAAGACAAGGCTGCCGCACAGGGCGGCAACCTTGAGGCGGGTAGTGCTTCGGGACATCGCGCTGCTCAGTTGCCGATCTTCGCCTTGAGGAAGCTCATCACGTCGGCCACGGCGATGTTCTGCGACTCGCTGTCGCGACGGCCCTTGTACTCCAGGGTGCCTTCGCCCAGGCCGCGGTCGCTGACCACGATGCGGTGCGGGATGCCGATCAGCTCCATGTCGGCGAACTTCACGCCGGGGCTGGTCTTCTTGTCGCGGTCGTCCAGCAGCACTTCGTAGCCGGCGGCGGTCAGCTCGGCGTAGAGCTTGTCGGTGGCCTCGCGCACGCTTTCGGTCTCGTACTTCAGCGGCACGATGGCGACCTGGAAAGGCGCCAGGGCGGCCGGCCAGAGGATGCCGCGCTCGTCGTTGTTCTGCTCGATGGCGGCGGCGACCACGCGGGATACGCCGATGCCGTAGCAGCCCATGATCAGGGTGACCGGCTTGCCCTGTTCGCTGAGCACGGAAAGGCCCATCGCCTCGCTGTACTTGGTGCCGAGCTGGAAGATGTGGCCGACCTCGATGCCGCGGCGGATCACCAGGGTGCCCTTGCCGTCGGGGCTGGGGTCGCCGGCGACGACGTTGCGCAGGTCGGCGACTTCCGGCAGCGGCAGGTCGCGTTCCCAGTTCACGCCGAAGTAGTGCTTGTCGTCGAGGTTGGCGCCGATGGCGAAGTCGCTCATCAGGGCCACCGAGCGGTCGACGATGCAGGGCAGCGGCAGGTTCAGCGGGCCGAGGGAGCCGGGGGCAGCGCCGATGGCGGCCTTGATCTCGGCTTCGCTGGCCATCTGCAGGGGGCTGGCGACCAGGGGCTGGTTGGCGGCCTTGATCTCGTTCAGCTCGTGGTCGCCGCGGACCACCAGGGCGACCAGCTTGCCTTCCTCGGCGCCGCGCACCACCAGGGTCTTGATGGTCTTCTCGATGGGCAGGCCGAACTTCTCCACCAGGTCGGCGATGGTCTTGGTGTCCGGGGTATCGACCAGGCGCAGTTCCTCGGTGGCGGCGCCGCGCGCGGTTTCACGCGGTACGGCCTCGGCCTTCTCGATGTTGGCGGCGTAGTCGGAGCTGTCGCTGAAGACGATGTCGTCCTCGCCGGAGTTGGCCAGCACGTGGAATTCGTGGGAGCCGCTGCCGCCGATGGAGCCGTTGTCGGCCTGCACGGGACGGAAATCCAGGCCCAGGCGGGTGAAGATCTTGCAATAGGCCGTGTACATGCCGTCGTAGGTCTGCTGCAGCGACTCCTGGTTCATGTGGAAGGAGTAGGCGTCCTTCATGATGAACTCGCGGCCGCGCATCAGGCCGAAGCGCGGACGGATCTCGTCACGGAACTTGGTCTGGATCTGGTAGAAGTTGATCGGCAGCTGCTTGTAGCTGGACAGCTCGTTGCGCGCCAGGTCGGTGATGACCTCTTCATGGGTCGGGCCGACGCAGAACTCGCGGTCGTGGCGGTCCTTCAGGCGCAGCAGCTCGGGGCCGTACTGCTGCCAGCGGCCGGATTCCTGCCACAGCTCGGCGGGCTGCACGGCCGGCATCAGCACTTCCAGGGCGCCGGCGGCGTTCATTTCTTCGCGGACGATGGTCTCGGCCTTGCGCAGCACCCGCAGGCCCATCGGCAGCCAGGTGTAGAGACCCGAGGCCAGCTTGCGGATCATGCCGGCGCGCAGCAGCAACTGGTGGCTGATCACCACGGCATCGGCAGGGGTTTCTTTCAGGGTGGACAGCAGGTACTGACTGGTACGCATGGTTGGCCGTTATTCGATTGCGAGACAGAGGTAGGCGGGCATTGTACGGTGCGTGCCTGGCGCCGTACAGGGCGCGGCCGGGGGAGCCGGATGCCGCGGAACGCGGAAAAGGAAAAGCCCGGCGCGGGGCCGGGCTTTCCTTGACCTGCGGTCGTTCCGGTTACAGAACGGACAGCGGGTAGTCGACGATCAGGCGGAACTCGTCGATATCGCCTTCGGCCTGGTCGGAGTTGGCGCGGTGCCAGGCTTGGCGGATGCGGAAGGACAGGTCCTTCGCCGGGCCGCTCTGGACGACGTACTTGGCTTCCACGTTGGTTTCGTGGTGCTTGCCATCTTCGCCGTAGCCGTAGGCAGCGTAGGCGCTGGTCGGATCGATCTTGGTGCCGTCGATGTCCTTACCGTTGATGTAGCGAGCCATGAAGGTCAGGCCAGGTACGCCGTACTCGGCCATGTTCAGGTCGTAACGAGCCTGCCAGGATTTTTCGCCCGGGCCGTTGAAGTCGGAGTATTGGACGGAGTTGGCGAGGAAGATCGAGTCCGCCGCTTCGTTGTTGTCACCGATACCGATGTAGTCGAACGGAGTGTTGCCGTTCACCTTCTGGAAGGCCAGGGTGAAGGTGTGGGCACTCAGGGTGTAGGCGGCGGCCAGGGAGAAGGTGTTGTTGCTGATGTCGCCAGCTTTCGCGCTGCCTTCATCCTTGGTGTTGTAGTAGTTGAAGTCGAAGCCCAGGGACTGGGAGTCGGCGATCGGCAGGGTGTAGTTCAGGTTGACGTAGTACTGCTTCCAGATGTCTTCCAGCTTGGCGCCGTACAGCGATGCGCTGAAGTTGTCGTTGAAGGCGTACTTGCCGCCGACGAAATCGGCGGAGCTGGCGTCGATGCCGGCATAGGTGGCCCAGATGTCACCATCGCGGTTGGTGGTGGTCTGGCCAGTGCCGGAATAGTAGTGACCTGCCTCGACGTCCAGACCTGCGATCTCGCTGCTCATCAGGCTGAAGCCAGTAGCGGTCTGCGGCAGCAGGCGGGTACCGCCAACGGCGAATACCGGTGCGGTGGGCTGCATGTCGCCGAATTTCAGCTCGGTCTTGGATACGCGGACTTTGACGGCTGCACCGGCTTTGCCGTAGTCGTCGGCCTTGTCGCCGTCGTCGTGGACCGGCAGGTTGCCGGTGGCGCCATAACCGCTGCCGCCATCCAGTTTCAGGCCCAGGTAGCCGAAGGCGTCAACGCCGAAACCGACAGTACCCTGAGTGAAGCCGGAGTTGTAGTTGGCCCAGAAACCTTGGGTCCAGTCACGGGCGTCAGCGGCGCCATCTTTCTTGTTGCGGTTGAAGTAGTAGTTGCGAACCAGGAAGTTCAGGCTGCTGTCTTCGACAAAGCCTTTGGATTCCGCTTGGTCGCTGACGAAGGCTTCGGCCATGGCCAGTTGCGAGGTGGCTGCAGAAATCGCCAGGGCAATGGCGCTCCACTTCATCACTTTCATCGTGATTGCTCCTTTGGTTTTGAAATTATTTGCCATCACTATGTGCCGCGGTGACGGCTCGTTCTTCTTGTCGGCGCTAACTTATAGCACGCGTGTTGTCTTGGCGATAGTTGCCGGAAACTTCAAACGGTTTCTTTATGGCACTGTCGCAAACATGTATGACAAGTGTCGCTTCCAAGTAGGTCTCATCTTGAGAATCTGGTTACGCGACCACTTGACACTCGTTTCTTTTATTTCCCCTTGGTGATGTCGCGTATCTTCTGGTTGTTTTTTGCTCAGTTGCGATCCGCGCTTTTGTTTGTTCTTCCCGGTGGCGAGCATCTAGCAACATCCGTGCTCAAAACCCGATTCGTCCCCTCGAAGGTTTCGCCATCGTCCCGGATGCTGCACGGTGTATGCCGTTGGCGCGCAGATTTCAAGATGTTGCGAGAATATTTGCGGCTTGCCTTACTCCCTTGGTGCTCGCCCGGGGTTGCAGGTTCGTTCGAGAAGCCGGGGTTTTCCTGCCAGGTTCCTTTCCGTAGGCAGCAGATGCCCCTGCTTCCCTGTTGTCGGAAAGTGCCCCGATTTGGCGCAGTGCACGAATAGGGTGCCGCGCCGCCGCGGGACGGCTGCCGTTCCCCGCCTGCCTCTAGTATCCTCCGCGCCCAGCGCTCCCCCGAGGGGGCTAAGCTTCTATTTCAAGACTGGTCGAACAGGAGAAGTCAGATGTTCGTCTTGGATTCCCGCCTGCAGCAGGACACCATCGCGCTGGGCGACTTTCCCCTGAGCCGCCTGCTGCTGATGAACGATGCGCAATATCCCTGGCTCATCCTCGTGCCGCGCCGCGACGATGTCAGCGAGATCTTCCAACTGGCGCCGGACGAGCAGCAGGAGCTGTGGCGCGAGGCGACCCATCTGGCGGAAGTGCTCAAGGACACCTTCAAGGCCGACAAGATGAACGTCGCCAACCTGGGCAACGTGGTCAGCCAATTGCACATGCACGTCATCGTGCGGCGCCGCGACGACGCGGCCTGGCCGGGCCCCGTCTGGGGCCGGCATCCGGCGCGCCCCTACACGCCCGAGGAGTTGCTGGCGGTGCGCGGCAAGCTGCGCATGGCCCTGGGCGACGCCTTTCGTTTCGAGGAGTGAATGCCATGAGCCTGGAGGAACGGGTAACCGATCTGGAGAGCCGTCTGGCGTTCCAGGATGACGCTCTGCAGACGCTGAGCGACGTGGTCTATGAGCAGGAGCGGTTGATCGAGCGCCTGCGCCTGCAGATGCAGGTGCTGCTCAAGCGCCTGGAAGACCTGCAGGGGCAGGTCGGTATTGCTGAGGATGATGTGCCGCCGCCGCATTATTGAGTGGTGGTGGTAGAGGCAGCGTCGTTTACGGGGCTGGTGTCTGCCGGTGGCGTTTAAGAGGCCCCTCTCCCGAAGGGAGAGGGGGGTTGTTCTGAGCGGCTTCTTGGTTTGGCGCCATCCTCCTGCCCTCGTCATTTCCGCGAGCGCGGGTTTCGCTCGGCCTTCTGAAGGGGCGTTTCGGCGTGCGCGGAGGTTTCTCTGGAAATCCGTAGGGCGCATAACGCCTACGGCGTTATCCGCCGAATCGCGGACAGAGTCCGCTCCTACACCCTCCGGCAAGCACAAGACCCGTAGGATGGTGTTGAGCGAAGCGATACCCATCGCCATGACCGCATGGGGTTCGCAAGCTCAACCCATCCTACGAAGAGCACCCCGGCGCGGCTTGCAAGGCAGTTGCTCCTACGGTTACAGGGAAGCGCGGGCGTAGGACTTGTCCGCGATTGGACTCCCCGGCCACGCCGGACACTCCGGTGGCACGAACAGCCCGCTCTCCCTTCCAGGCAGGGCGCGCAGCCGGGGGTTGGGAGAGGGCGCTCTTGAGCCAAAAATGAAAAATGCCGTTTCCCCATGGAGGGAAACGGCATCTGTCTCAAGCAACCGGCATTGCGCCGATCGGCGCTTCGGCTCGTTCCTCAGCGGCGGCCGGGCAGGGCGGCGATCACATCCTCCGCCTGCAGGCCCTTGTCGCGTTGCACCACGGAGAACTCCACGCGCTGGCCTTCGATGAGGATGCGGTGGCCTTCGCCACGGATGGCCCGGAAGTGCACGAAGATGTCCTCGCCGGTATCGCGGGAGATGAAGCCGAAGCCCTTGGAAGTGTTGAACCACTTCACGGTGCCGGTCTCGCGGTTCTCGTCGCTGATCGGGGCTTCGGGGGCTGCGCCGGCGCTGGGGCGCTTCTGCAGGCCGCTGGCGAGTTGCAGGACCACGGCGACGGCCAGGATCAGCAGGGGCAGGACGATGGCCGGCTGGTCGCCGATGGACGGCAGCGGCGCCAGCAGGATGAGAATCTGCAGGACCACGGCCAGGGCGATCAGCGCCGATACCAGGCTCTGCAGCTGTTGCACCCGCTGGCTGGCGGGGGTGAGCAGCAGGGCGGTCAGGCCGAGCAGGGCCAGGTAGACGGCGTCGGGGTTCTGCAGGTAGGGGATGGCATCGGTGCGCAGCGAGGGTGCGAATGACAGCACGAGGGCGGCAACGCCCGTCAGCAGGTGGACGATTTTCAGCATGGTTATGGATTCACCTTGAGCGATAAGCGTAAAGAGAAGCAGCCGGTCGTGCGGTCTGGTTCGCAGCGATGAAAATGACCTGAAAGAAGCCGGCGGCCTATGCGCGAGGCGCACGGGCGGTATTTAACAGCAAACCGATAGCCTTCTCAAATCAACCGCTTAGCGCCTGGGCGAGCAGAGGGGGACCCGGCATGATGCCGGGCCCGGCGGGGAGGTGTCAGTGGGCGAGCAGGCTGCGCAGCATCCACGCGGTCTTCTCGTGGACCTGCATACGCTGCGTCAGCAGGTCGGCGGTGGGCTCGTCGGCTGCCTTGTCGGCCAGCGGGAAGATGCTGCGCGCGGTGCGCACCACGGCTTCCTGGCCCTGGACCAGCAGGCGGATCATTTCCTGGGCGTCCGGCACGTCCTGCTCTTCCTTTATAGAGGAGAGGCGGGCGTAGGCGGCGTAGGTGCCCGGCGCCGGGAAGCCGAGGGCGCGGATGCGCTCGGCGATGCTGTCCACCGCCAGGGCCAGCTCGGTGTACTGCCCCTCGAACATCAGGTGCAGGGTGTTGAACATCGGCCCGGTGACGTTCCAGTGGAAGTTGTGGGTCTTCAGGTAGAGGGTGTAGGTATCGGCCAGCAGGCGCGAGAGCCCTTCGGCGATGGCGGCGCGGTCCTGTTCGGCGATGCCGATGTCGATTTCCATGGCGTCTTCCTCTTGATGAAAATTCCCGGTCAGGCTAGCACGGGCTTTGACGGGAGCCTTTTGGTTTGAATCAAAGCTTCCGATAGTGGATTTCTATCGACTGCCCGCCGCGGGGGCCGCTGGAGGGCGGCTGCAAGTCATGGTTTTTTCAGGCTATAATCCGCGCCTTTGCCGCGGGATGCGGGCCCGCGGCCATGTAGCAGCCAAGGTGTCCCGATGCCGATTTACGAATACCAATGCCGTTCCTGCGGCCATCAGCTGGAAGCCATGCGGAAGCTCAGCGATGCGCCGCTGGTCGATTGCCCGGCCTGCCAGGCCCCGGAATTGAAGAAGATGGTCTCCGCCCCCGGCTTCCGCCTGAGCGGCGGCGGCTGGTACGAAACCGACTTCAAGACCGGCGCGAAGAAGAACCTGGCGTCCGCCGAGTCCGCCTGCCCCGCCACGGGCTGCGGCTCGGGCGCCTGTGCCGCCGGCGAATGAGCGGTTCCCTCGAATCCAAGACTTGCGAGAAGCGAAACACACCATGATGCGCAGCCACTATTGCGGCCAATTGAACGAGAGCCTGGACGGCCAGGAAGTCACGCTTTGCGGTTGGGTGCACCGCCGCCGCGACCACGGCGGGGTGATCTTCCTCGACATCCGTGACCGCGAAGGCCTGGCTCAGGTGGTGTTCGACCCGGATCGCGCCGAGACCTTCGCCAAGGCCGACCGCGTGCGCAGCGAGTACGTGGTCAAGGTCACCGGCAAGGTGCGCATGCGTCCGGAAGGCGCGCGCAACGCCAACATGGCCTCCGGCGCCATCGAGGTGCTGGGCTACGAGTTGGACGTGCTGAACCAGGCTGAGACTCCGCCGTTCCCGCTGGACGAATATTCCGATGTGGGCGAGGAAACCCGCCTGCGCTACCGCTTCATCGACCTGCGCCGTCCGGAAATGGCCGCCAAGCTGAAGCTGCGCGCGCGCATCACCAGCAGCATCCGCCGCTACCTGGACGACAACGGCTTCCTCGATGTCGAGACGCCGATCCTCGGCCGCCCGACCCCCGAGGGCGCGCGCGACTACCTGGTGCCCAGCCGCACCTACCCGGGCCACTTCTTCGCCCTGCCGCAGTCGCCGCAGCTGTTCAAGCAACTGCTGATGGTCGCCGGCTTCGACCGCTACTACCAGATCGCCAAGTGCTTCCGCGACGAGGACCTGCGCGCCGACCGCCAGCCGGAATTCACCCAGATCGACATCGAGACCAGCTTCCTCGACGAGAGCGACATCATCGCCATCACCGAGAAGATGGTGCGCCAGCTGTTCAAGGAAGTGCTGGACGTGGAGTTCGACGAATTCCCGCACATGCCCTTCGAAGAAGCCATGCGCCGCTACGGTTCGGACAAGCCGGACCTGCGCATCCCGCTGGAACTGGTCGACGTCGCCGACCAGCTGAAGGATGTCGAGTTCAAGGTCTTCTCCGGCCCGGCCAACGATCCCAAGGGCCGCGTCGCCGCCCTGCGCGTTCCGGGCGGGGCGAGCATGCCGCGCAAGCAGATCGACGACTACACCAAGTTCGTCGGCATCTACGGCGCCAAGGGCCTGGCCTACATCAAGGTCAACGAACGCGCCAAGGGCGTGGAAGGCCTGCAGTCGCCGATCGTCAAGAACATCGCCGAGCCGAACCTGAACGTGATCCTCGATCGCGTCGGTGCGGTCGATGGCGACATCGTGTTCTTCGGCGCCGACAAGGCCAAGGTCGTCTGCGACGCCCTGGGCGCGCTGCGCATCAAGGTGGGCCATGACCTCAAGCTGCTCACCAAGGAGTGGGCGCCGATGTGGGTCGTGGACTTCCCGATGTTCGAAGAGAACGACGACGGCAGCCTGACTTCGCTGCACCACCCGTTCACCTCGCCCAAGTGCAGCCCGCAAGAGCTGGAGGCCAACCCGGCCGCTGCGCTGTCCCGCGCCTACGACATGGTGCTCAACGGCACCGAGCTGGGCGGCGGTTCCATCCGTATCCACGACAAGGCCATGCAGCAGGCGGTGTTCCGCGTGCTGGGCATCGACGATGCGGAGCAGGAAGAGAAGTTCGGCTTCCTCCTCGACGCCCTCAAGTACGGTGCCCCGCCGCACGGTGGCCTGGCCTTCGGCCTGGACCGCCTGGTGATGCTGATGACCGGCGCCGCGTCGATCCGCGAAGTGATCGCCTTCCCGAAAACCCAGAGCGCCGGCGACGTCATGACCCAGGCTCCGGGCACCGTGGACGGCAAGGCCCTGCGCGAGCTGCACATCCGCCTGCGCGAGCAGCAGAAGGCCGCCGAGTAATTCCAGATGAACCGCGGCGGCGCACAGCCTGCGCCGCCGCCGCAACAAGCTAGACGGAGTGAGTTATGGCTGGTCATTCCAAATGGGCCAACATCAAGCACCGCAAGGAGCGTCAGGACGCCAAGCGCGGGAAGATCTTCACCAAGCTGATCCGCGAACTGACGGTCGCCGCCAAGCAGGGCGGCGGCAACCCGGCTGACAACCCACGTCTGCGCCTGGCCGTGGACAAGGCGCTGACCGCCAACATGACCCGCGACACCATCGATCGCGCCATCGCCCGTGGCGCCGGCTCGAACGACGCGGACAACATGGAAGAACTGACCTACGAAGGTTACGCGCCCAGCGGCGTGGCGATCATCGTCGAGGCCATGACCGACAACCGCAACCGCACCGCGGCGGAAGTGCGCCATGCCTTCAGCAAGTGCGGCGGCAACCTCGGCACCGATGGCTCGGTGGCCTACATGTTCGACCGCAAGGGGCAGATCAGCTTCGCCCCCGGCGTCGACGAGGATGCCCTGATGGAAGCGGCCCTGGAGGCCGGCGCCGACGACGTGGTGACCAATGACGACGGTTCCATCGACGTCTTCACCAGCTTCGCCGACTTCATCGCGGTGAACGAGGCGCTGACCGCCGCCGGCTTCAAGGGCGAGGAAGCGGAGATCTCGATGATCCCCTCGACCACCGCGACCCTGGACCTGGAGACCGCGCAGAAGGTGCTCAAGCTGATCGACATGCTCGAGGACCTGGACGACGTGCAGAACGTCTACTCCAACGCGGACATCCCCGAAGAGGTGATGGCGCAGCTTGGCTGACGCCATCCCCGACATGGGCCTCGCGCCGGAAGCCGGAGCCGTCGGATTCGACCGCTCCGGCTTCCGGCTTTTGGTATCCGGCACATGACCCTGATCCTAGGCATCGACCCCGGCTCGCGCATCACCGGCTTCGGCGTGGTGAGGGACACCGGCCGCGGCTGCGAATATGTCGCCTCCGGCTGCATCCGCACCGGCAGCGGCGCCCTGCACGAACGCCTGCAGATCGTCTTCCGCGGCGTGCGCGAGGTCATCCAGACCTACCACCCGAGCATGATGGGCATCGAGCAGGTGTTCATGGCGCGCAACGCCGACTCCGCGCTCAAGCTCGGCCAGGCCCGCGGCGCGGCCATAGTCGCGGCGGCGGAGGAGGGGCTGGAGATCGCCGAATACACCGCCAGCCAGGTCAAGCAGGCCATCGCCGGCACCGGCGGGGCCGACAAGCTGCAGGTCCAGATGATGGTCATGCACCTGCTGAAACTGACGCAGAAACCGCAGATCGACGCCTCCGACGCCCTGGCCATCGCCCTGTGCCACGCCCACACCCGGCAGAGCCTGGTGCCCCATGGCCTGTCCACCGCGCGCCGCCGCGGCGGGCGCCTGCGCCTTTGACCGACAACCTGCAAGGACCCTGAGCCGTGATTGGACGCCTGCGTGGCACCCTGGCGGAAAAGCAGCCGCCGCACCTGATCCTCGACGTCAATGGCATCGGCTACGAGCTGGAAGTGCCGATGACCACTCTTTATCGCCTGCCCGCCCTCGGCGAACCGGTGACCCTGCACACGCACCTGGTGGTGCGCGAAGATGCCCACCTGCTCTACGGCTTCGCCGAAAAGCGCGAGCGCGAGCTGTTCCGCGAACTGATCCGCCTCAACGGCGTCGGCCCCAAGCTGGCCCTGGCCCTGATGTCGGGCCTGGAAGTGGATGAGCTGGTGCGTTGCGTGCAGGCGCAGGATACTTCCACCCTGGTGAAGATCCCCGGGGTCGGCAAGAAGACCGCCGAGCGCCTGCTGGTGGAGCTCAAGGACCGCTTCAAGGCCTGGGAGAACATGCCGACCATCGCCCCCCTGGTGGCGGAACCGAAACTGGCCGCAACAGTCTCAAGCGCCGAGGCCGATGCCGTCAGCGCGCTGATCGCGCTAGGCTTCAAGCCCCAGGAGGCGAGCCGCGCCGTGGCCGCCGTGGAGGAAAAAGATTTGTCCAGCGAAGAACTCATCCGCCGCTCGCTCAAGGGCATGGTCTAGGTAGCCGCGCATGATCGAGACCGATCGCCTGATCTCGGCCGCCACCGCCGGCCCTCGCGAGCGCGAGGAGCAGCTGGACCGCGCCATCCGCCCGCTGAGCCTGTCCGACTACATCGGCCAGCCCAGCGTGCGCGAGCAGATGGAGCTGTTCATCAGCGCCGCCCGCGGCCGCAAGGAGGCCCTGGACCACACGCTGATCTTCGGCCCACCGGGCCTGGGCAAGACCACCCTGGCGAACATCATCGCCCAGGAGATGGGCGTGGCCATCAAGAGCACCTCCGGCCCGGTGCTGGAGCGCCCGGGCGATCTCGCCGCGCTGCTGACGAATCTCGAGCCGGGCGACGTGCTCTTCGTCGACGAGATCCATCGCCTCTCGCCCATCGTCGAAGAAGTGCTGTACCCGGCGATGGAAGACTTCCAGCTCGACATCATGATCGGCGAAGGGCCGGCGGCGCGCTCCATCAAGCTCGACCTGCCGCCCTTCACCCTGGTCGGCGCGACCACTCGCGCCGGCATGCTGACCAACCCGCTGCGCGACCGCTTCGGCATCGTCCAGCGCCTGGAGTTCTACAGCGTCGACGACCTGGCGACCATCGTCGCCCGTTCGGCCGGCATCCTCGGCTTGGACATGGACCCGGCCGGCGCCTTCGAGATCGCCCGCCGCGCCCGTGGCACGCCGCGCATCGCCAACCGCCTGCTGCGCCGCGTGCGCGATTTCGCCGAAGTGCGCGCCAGCGGGGCGATCAGCAGCGAGGTGGCGGACAAGGCGCTGAACCTGCTGGACGTCGACGAACGTGGCTTCGACCACCAGGACCGGCGTCTACTGCTGACCATGATCGACAAGTTCGACGGCGGGCCGGTGGGGCTGGACAACATCGCCGCGGCCATCGGCGAAGAAAAACATACGATCGAGGACGTGCTGGAGCCCTATTTGATCCAGCAAGGCTATATCATGCGCACGCCGCGGGGACGGGTGGTCACCCGGCATGCATACCTGCATTTCGGCCTGAAGTTGCCGAAGCGGATGGGCGAGGGGGCGATGCCGGATCTTTTCTCCCCTGAAGATGGTAATTAATTGCATTTGTGGCTGATTGCCGATTGGCAAAGCCCCAACTTGGTTCTAGAGTATGCGCGCGCAACACGGGGGTCAGCCGTTCGAGCATCGATTCCGGGTCTATTACGAGGACACCGATGCAGGCGGCATCGTCTACTACGTCAACTACCTCAAGTTCATGGAGCGGGCTCGCACCGAGCGGCTGCGGGCTTTGGGCTTCGCCCAATCCCAGCTGGCAGGTGAGAACCTGCTTTTCGTCGTTCATTCGGCCGAAGCGCGCTACCACGCGCCGGCTCGCCTGGACGACGAACTGGTCGTCAGCGCCGAGGTCGAGGAGTTGAACCGTGCGAGCCTGCGGTTCCGTCAACAGGTTCGTCGAGCGTCGGATTCGGCCCTGTTATGCGAGGGCCGCTTCCTGGTGGCGTGCGTGCGGGCCGACAACCTCAAGCCCCGCGCCATCCCCGAAGCGTTGCGTGCGGCATTTGCCGGCACTCCGGACACCCTTTCAGCAGGAGAATAACGTGGAACCGAACGTCGTCGACCATACCTCCATGTGGAGCCTGATCAGCAACGCCAGTATCGTGGTGCAGCTGGTCATGCTCACCCTGGTGGCCGCCTCGGTCACTTCTTGGATCATGATCTTCCAGCGCAGCAACATGATGCGCTCAGCCAAGAAAGCCCTGGATGGCTTCGAAGAACGCTTCTGGTCGGGCATCGACCTGTCCAAGCTGTATCGCCAGGCCGGCAGCAACCCCGACCCGGACTCGGGCGTGGAGCAGATCTTCCGCGCCGGCTTCAAGGAATTCTCGCGCCTGCGCCAGCAGCCCGGCGTCGACCCGGACGCGGTGATGGAAGGCGTGGCCCGTTCCATGCGCGTGGCCATCTCCCGTGAGGAAGAGAAGCTGGAAACCAGCCTGCCGTTCCTCGCCACCGTCGGTTCCACCAGCCCGTACATCGGCCTGTTCGGCACCGTCTGGGGCATCATGAACTCCTTCCGCGGCCTGGCCGCCGTGCAGCAGGCCACCCTGGCCACCGTCGCCCCCGGCATCGCCGAGGCCCTGGTCGCCACCGCCATCGGCCTGTTCGCAGCGATCCCCGCGGTCATCGCCTACAACCGCTTCGCCGCGCGTTCGGAAATGCTGATCGGCCGCTACTACACCTTCGCCGACGAGTTCCAGGCCATCCTGCACCGCAAAGTCCACGCCAGCGACGATTGACCAGAGAGGTAAGCCGACATGGCAAGGGTCCGTCATAAACGCAAGCCGGTCGCGGAAATGAACGTGGTGCCATACATCGACGTGATGCTGGTACTGCTGGTCATTTTCATGGTGACCGCACCGATGCTGAACCAGGGGGTCAAGGTCGACCTGCCCAAGGTTTCCAGCGAAGTGCTCCCGCAGGACAACGATTCGCGGGTGCTGACCATATCGATCAAGGCCGACAAGACCTACTACTGGAACATGGGTTCGGAAGTCGATCCCGACCAGGGCAAGGGCAGTCAGACCGCGATCAATCTCGACCAGCTGGTGAGCGCAGCCACCGGCATCATGGCCGAGAACAGCCGTCAGGGTAAGAAAGTGCAGGTCTTCGTGCGTGGCGACAAGGCTGTCGACTACGGCTCCGTCATGGCTGTCATGGGCGGGTTGCAGAAGGCCGGTGTGGGTAACGTCGGGCTGATCACCGAGGCGCCCGGAAGCTGATATGCACCAACTCGAACGCTCTCCATCGGAAAGCTACTTCTGGCCGGTCGTACTGGCGGTAGCGCTGCACGTCCTGATTTTCGCGATGCTCTTCGTCAGCTGGGCCATGACGCCCGAGCTGCCGCCTGCGCGTCCGATCGTCCAGGCTACGCTCTACCAGCTCAAGTCCAAGAGCCAGGCCACGCAGCAGACCAACCAGAAGATCGCCGGGGAGGCGAAGAAGACCTCTGCCAAGCAGTACGAGCAGGAACAGCTGGAGCAAAAGAAGGTCGAGCAGCAAGCCATAGCCGAAGCGAAAGCTGCGGAACAAAAGAAAGCCGATGATGCTCGAAAGGCTTCGGAGGCCGAGAAAGCTGCGGAAGCAGCCAAGGCCGCCGAGGCGAAGAAGGCCGCGGACGCCGCCAAGAAGGCGGCCGAGGCCAAGGCTGCGGCGCAGAAGCAGCAGGCCGACATCGCCAAGAAGAAGGCCGAGGAAGAGGCCAAGAAGCAAGCCGAGGAAGAAGCCAAGAAACAAGCCGCGGAGGAGGCCAAGAAGAAGGCCGCCGAAGAGGCCAGGAAGAAAGCTGCGGAGCAGGCCAAGAAACTCGCCGCCGCGGAGGACGCCAAGAAGAAGGCGGCCGCTGACGCCGCGAAGAAGAAGGCCGCGGCCCAAGCTGCAGCGAAGAAGGCTCAGGAAGACAAGAAGGCCCAGGCCCTGGCCGAACTGCTGTCCGACGACACGCAGCGGCAGCAGGCCCTGGCCGACGAACAGGGCAACGAGGTGGCAGGCAACTTCGACGACCTGATCCGCTCCCGGGTATCCGAGGGCTGGTCGCGTCCGCCATCGGCCCGTAACGGCATGAGTGTTACCGTGCAGATCAACATGCTGCCCGATGGCACCATCACCAATGCGACCGTCGTCCGCTCCAGCGGCGACAAGGCGTTCGACAGTTCCGCGGTGAACGCCGTGAGGAACGTCGGTCGCATTACTGAAATGCAGGGCCTGAGTCCCAAGGACTTCAATCCCTACCGTTCCTTCAAGATGACCTTCACGCCTGAGGACCTCACGCTGTGATCAAGATTTTCAGAGGATTGCTCGTCGCCCTGCTCTGCGTGGCAGGCGTGGCGATGGCAGATGAGAAGAACATTCTGGTGACCAGCGGCGCCGATCGCGCCGTGCCGATCGCCGTGGTGCCCTTCGGCTGGCAGGGCGGCAACGTCCTGCCCGACGACATGGCCAACATCATCGGCAACGACCTGCGCAACTCCGGCTACTTCGAGCCGATCCCGCGGCAGAACATGATCAGCCTGCCGGCCCAGGCCAGCGAGGTGATCTACCGCGACTGGCAGGCCCTGGGCGCGCAATACGTGCTGATCGGCAACATCACCCCGGCCGGCGGCCGCCTGCAGGTGCAGTACGGCCTGTTCAACGTCGCCACCCAGCAGCAGATCGTCACCGGCAGCGTCGGCGGCAGCGTCGAGCAGCTGCGCGACATGTCGCACTTCATCGCCGACCAGTCGTTCGAGAAGCTCACCGGCATCAAGGGCGCCTTCTCCACCAAGCTGCTCTACGTGACCGCCGAGCGCTTCTCCGCCGACAACACCCGCTTCACCCTGCAGCGCGCCGACTACGACGGCGCCCGCCCGGTGACCCTGCTGCAGTCGCGCGAGCCGATCCTCTCGCCGCGCTTCTCGCCGGACGGCCGGCGCATTGCCTACGTGTCCTTCGAGCAGAAGCGCCCGCGCATCTTCATGCAGTACGTGGATACCGGCCGCCGCGAGCAACTGACCAACTTCGAAGGCCTCAACGGCGCCCCGGCGTTCTCCCCGGACGGCAACCGTCTGGCCCTGGTGCTGTCGCGCGACGGCAACCCGGAGATCTACCTGATGGACCTGGGCTCGCGCCAGCTGCGCCGCCTGACCAACAACGCGGCCATCGACACCGAACCCTTCTGGGGCAAGGACGGCTCGACCCTGTACTTCACCTCGGACCGCGGCGGCAAGCCGCAGATCTACAAGATGAACGTCAACAGCGGCGCCACCGACCGCGTGACCTTCACCGGCAACTACAACGCCAACCCGAAACTCTCGGCCGACGAGAAGACCCTGGTGATGGTCCACCGCCAGGAAGGTTTCACCAACTTCCAGATCGCCGCCCAGGACCTGCAACGCGGCAATCTGCGGGTGCTTTCGAACACCACGCTGAACGATTCGCCCACTGTTGCGCCAAATGGCACGATGCTAATATACGCCACCCGCCAGCAGGACCGGGGCGTGTTGATGCTCGCCAGCATCAACGGACGTGTTCGGTTACCGCTACCCACCGCTCAGGGCGACGTGCGCGAGCCATCCTGGTCCCCTTACCTGAACTGACGGTTGCCAACTGTTCCAAACTTATACACTGGGGTTCATTAGGAGTTACATGATGGAAATGCTGAAATTCGGCAAATTTGCCGTTATCGCCCTCGCCATGGCCGTAGCCGTAGGTTGCTCGTCCAAGAAAGGCGATGCTACTGGTGAAGGCGCCAATGGCGGCGTTGACCCGAACGCTGGCTACGGCGCCAACAGCGGTGCCGTTGACGGCAGCCTGAGCGACGAAGCCGCTCTGCGTGCGATCACCACCTTCTACTTCGAGTACGACAGCTCCGACCTGAAGCCGGAAGCCATGCGCGCTCTGGACGTACACGCCAAAGACCTGAAAGGCAGCGGCCAGCACGTCGTCCTGGAAGGCCACACCGACGAACGCGGCACCCGCGAGTACAACATGGCTCTGGGTGAGCGTCGCGCCAAGGCCGTTCAGCGCTACCTGGTACTGCAGGGCGTGTCCCCGGCTCAGCTGGAACTGGTTTCCTACGGTAAAGAGCGTCCGGTTGCCACCGGCCACGACGAACAGTCCTGGGCTCAGAACCGTCGCGTTGAGCTGAAGAAGTAAGACCCTATGCGCCTGCGACTCCTGACCTTGATGGTCTGCGGCCTGCCGCTGATGGCGGCGGCCGCGGTTCCGGTGGTGGATGGTAACGATGGCGGCTACGCCAGCGCGCCGCCCGCGGGGTACGGCACCGCAGGTGCTGATGGTGCTTATGCCGGTGGCGGGGCGGCTTCGGCCGCTCCCGTCTCCGGGCAAGCCCAGCTGTTCCTGCAACTGCAGCAGATGCAGGACGAGATCGCCCGCCTGCGCGGCACCCTCGAAGAACAGCAGAACCAGATCCAGCAGCTGAAGCAGGAAAGCCTCGAGCGTTACCAGGACCTCGACCGCCGCCTTTCCTCCGCTCCGGCAGCCCAGAACCCCTCCACCGACGGCAGCGCCGCCGGTGCGGGCGCAGCGGCCGGCGCCGCTGCCGCCCAGCAGCAACAGGCCCAGCCCGCGAGCAGCGAGCCGGGCGATCCGGCGAAAGAGAAGCTCTACTACGACGCGGCTTTCGACCTGATCAAGGCCAAGGACTTCGACAAGGCCAGCCAGGCCTTCGGCGCCTTCCTGCGCAAGTACCCCAGCAGCCAGTACGCCGGCAACGCGCAGTACTGGCTGGGCGAGGTGAACCTGGCCAAGGGTGACCTGCAGGGCGCCGGCCAGGCCTTCGCCAAGGTCAGCCAGGCCTATCCGAGCAGCCCCAAGGTGCCGGACTCACTGTACAAGCTGGCCGATGTGGAGCGCCGCCTGGGCAACAACGACAAGGCCCGTGGCATCCTCCAGCAGGTGGTCGCCCAGTACCCGGGCAGCTCCGCCGCCCAACTGGCCCAGCGGGACCTGAAGAGCCTCAAGTAAGCCTCTTGTCGTTCATCTGAAAACGCCGTTTCTTCCAGCAGGGGAAACGGCGTTTTTCATTCCTGCCGGGCATGTCCTTCCTGTAGGCGCGAGCTTGCTCGCGAACCTTTATCCCGCGCTCCAATCCTCACCCTCGTCATTCCCGCGAACGCGCACTACTGTCCGGAATATTTATCGGGGAAAGTCTGGAGGGCTTGCGGGGGCTGAAGGCACGGGTTAAACCGTTGAGCGCCAACTCAACCTCACAGCC
>NZ_JWMC01000011.1:0-247637 GCF_000812405.1 Pseudomonas sp. PI1 | reverse complement strand
GGGCTGTGAGGTTGAGTTGGCGCTCAACGGTTTAACCCGTGCCTTCAGCCCCCGCAAGCCCTCCAGACTTTCCCCGATAAATATTCCGGACAGTAGTGGGTGCTGCAGCGGGGCCAGCTCGGCGTCGGCGGCGATCCGCGCCTCCGCTTCGCAGGCCTGTGCCGTGTTCGTTCATCGCCGTCCTCCCCTGGCCGGGCGTCGCAGCTTCCGCCAGTTTCAAGCGGGCCGCCGCCGAGCGGCTCATCACCGTGCCCACCGGCACCCCGAGGATGTCCGCAGGTTGTGCGATAGTCGTTTTCAATCGCGGACGGAGTCCGCTCCTACACCCTCCAGGGAAGCACGGCTTTTCGTAGGATGGCGTTGAGCGAAGCGATACCCATCACCACGGCAGCATGGGTATCGCAAGCTCAACCCATCCTACGAAGAGCACATCGGCGCAAGACAGTTGCTCCTACGACCGTGCTTCATGGAACCGTAGGAGCGGACTCTGTCCGCGATTCGGCGGATAAAGGTTCGCGAGCAAGCTCGCTCCCAGGGGCGGGGCGATCAGACCAGCAGTTCCGGCTCGACCATGTCGCATTCGAAGCTGATCCGCCCACCGGCCTCATCGGCGCTGCCGCCGGTGATCGGCCCGTAGTAGTTGAGGCCGTTATCCAGGCTCACGCAGACGTGGGTCGGCTCCTCCGGCGCATCCAGCTGCCCCTGGAACACCAGCTCCATCACCCCCGGCTCCAGGGTACGCAGCTCGACGGCAATGGCCGGGTTGTCCACGGCCTCGGTTTCGCGCCCCCGGTGCTCGGCGCTGACGGTGACGGTGGCGGTGAAGTGCGGCATGAAGTGCTCCAGGGCTGGGGAAATGAATGCGGGCGCCAATCTGCCCGGCGCGGCGGCGCCTGGCAAGGGTCAGCCGACGTGAAAGCGAAAGCGCAGGTGCGGCCAGGCCTCGGGATCGTCCACCGGCAGCGGCACGGTGCCGCACGGCACCACCCGCAGCCAGAACGCCAGGGCGTTGCGATTGCCGGTCAGCACGTTGAGCTGCCAGTCGCCGGGCTGCCCGGCGAACAACGCCCAGGCTGCGGCGCGGCCCACGCCCTGGCGGCGGAACGCCTGGCCGACATAGAACTCGGCCAGCTCGTGCAGCCCCGGCCGCTCCAGGGCGCGCACCAGGGCGAAGCCGGCCACCTGGCCGTCGACGCGGATCAGGTAGGGCCGGCGCCCGGGCTCCAGCCAGTACAGCGCCAGGTACGGGTACAGGTCCGACTCGACGCCGAGCTCGCGCAGGTAGCCCGGCAGCATGGCCGCCAGCAGCGGCTCCTCGTCCGGGCCGGCGACCTGCACTTCGACTTGCGGGTTCACGGTGGCCTCCCTTGGGCGGTGCTCCCTGCACCATAGCCCAAGGCAGGCCATCCGGCCCGTTCAGAGGTACTCGATGCGGTTGCGCCCGGCCTGCTTGGCGCGGTACAGCGCCAGGTCGCTGCGCGACAGCACCGCCTCGGCCGTGGCGTCGCCGGCGAGCATGTCGGCGACGCCGATGCTCAGCGTCAGCGGGATGCGCTCGCCGGCGTGCACCAGCGGGGTCTGCGCCAGGTGCTCCTGCAGGCGCTGGGCGAAGGCCACGGCGTTGTCGCGGCTGGCGTCGCTGAGCAGCACGGCGAACTCCTCGCCGCCCATGCGCCCGACGCTGTCGCTGCGCCGCACCAGGCCGGCGAGGACGTCGGCGAAGTGGCGCAGGGCCAGGTCGCCCACCGCGTGGCCCCAGCGGTCGTTGATCGCCTTGAAGTGGTCCAGGTCGCACATCAGCACCGCGGCGCTGCGCTCGCCGCCGCGCTGCACGCGGCCCAGCTCGGCCTGCAACTGGTGCATGAAGCAGCGCCGGTTGGGCAACTGGGTGAGGAAGTCGGTGGTGGCCAGCACCTGCAGCTCGGCCTCGATGCGCTTGCGTTCGGTGATGTCGGTGATGAAGCCGTGCCAGAGCACGCTGCCGTCGGCCTGGCGGCGCGGGTGGGCGTGGCCCTGGCGCCAGCGCACGCCCTGCTCCGGCAGCTGCACGCGGTACTCCAGCTCCCAGGGCACCAGGGTCCGCGCCGAGGCTTCCAGCGCGGCCAGGTAGCGCGGCATGTCCTCGTCGTGGATGATCGCGCGGATGCGCTCGGTAGGGCCGTCGGCCAGTTCCTCCGGGGCCATGCCGTAGATTTCCCGGCTGCCGGCGCTGACGTAGGGGAAGCGCGCCGAGCCGTCGGGCAGGCGGCGGTACTGGAAGACCATGCCGGGAATCTCGTTGGTCAGGTCGGTGAGCAGTTCGAGGTTCTGCCGCAGCTTCTCGGCCAGCACGCGCTGGGCGGTGATGTCGGTGGTGGTGCCGAGCATGCGCAGCGCCCGTCCCTGCTCGTCGCGTTCGACCACCTTGCCGCGGCTGCACACCCACATGTAGCTGCCGTCCTTGCGGCGGATGCGGTGCTCCACCTCGTAGGCCGCGGTTTGCCCGGCGAAGTGCGCCTCCATGGTCGCCCTGACGTAGGCCAGGTCGTCGGGGTGCACGCGGGCGTAGCTTTCCTCGATGCGCTCGCCGATCTCGTCCTCGGCGTAGCCCAGCAGGGCCTTCCAGCCGGAGGAATAATGGATGACGCCGCTGGGCACGTGGCGGTCCCAGATGCCGGTGCCGCTGCCCTCCACCGCCAGCGCCAGGCGCCGCTCGGTGATGCGGGTGCGCTCGGCGCCGCGCTCCAGTTCCAGCAGCGCGGCGGCCAGGCCGGCGTATTCGGCCAGGGCCTCGGCCTGGGGAGCGTCCAGCTCGCGCGGGCGCTCGCCCAGCAGCCAGAGCTGCCCCAGCGGCAGGCCGTCGGCCGAGCGCAGCGGGCACAGGTGCCGGAACGCCCAGCGCGCGGCCAGCGCCGCCGCGCCGTCGTCGGGGCCCCCGCCCGGGCGTTCCAGCCAGGCCCTGTCCTCGGCGCCCAGGCCAAGGCAGGCGCACAGCCGCCACGCGCCGCCGTCATCGCGCATCAGCACCGCCGCATCCAGGGCCAGGTGGCCCAACGCCAGGCGCAACAGCCCGGCATGGTGGCGCTCGCCCATACTCTCCATCGCGTATCCCGTACTCACGGACTGCATCTGCACACTGCTCGCTCAGGCACCCAGGGAACCGCCGGGAAAGTCGGCCGTCGTTTCGAGTCTATCCATAATGGCGTTCTGGCGTCATGACAGCCCATCAGCTGACAGACACAGCTCATCGGCCACTGTCCGCACGGCATTCCCGAGAAAACATGCCAATTCGCCATCATGCAGAGGTAGGCTTTCGTAATCTAGGCTAGCCTCATGCCAGAATTTTCCTACACCAGAATTCTCCTACAAAAGTGTTCCGCTGGAGCAATGGAATGCCGGAAGATCCGCGTAACTTCGACTCGGTCATCCTGATCGTCGACGACCAGGTCAGCGACATACAGCTGCTGGGCGAGGCGGCCAGGGGGCTGGGCGTGACGCACTTCGCCTCGGACGGCCGCCAGGCCCTCGAACTGGCCCGGCGCATCCGCCCGGACGTGGTCCTGCTGGACATCGAGATGCCCGGCATGGACGGCTTCGAGGTGTGCCAGGCGCTGATGGCCGACGCCAAGCTCAACGACGCCGCGGTGATCTTCGTCACCGCCTACGACCAGGTGTCCCACGAGCTGCGCGCCCTGCAGATGGGCGGCGTGGACTTCATCACCAAGCCGATGAACCTGCCGGTGGCCCGCGCGCGCATCCGCACCCACGCGCGCCTGCGGCATATGGCGAAGATCCTCGCCAACCAGGACCCGCTGACCAACCTGCCCAACCGCGCCCTGCTCGCCGACCGCATGGCCCAGGCCATCGAAGGCGCGCGGCGCAACCAGCAGCGCGTCGGCCTGTTGCTGCTGGACCTGGACAACTTCAAGGCGGTCAACGACGCCGAGGGCCACTCCCTGGGCGACGCCATCCTGCAGGAGACCGCCCTGCGCCTCAGCCGGCAGTGCCGGGCGATGGACACCGTGTGCCGGCCGGGCGGCGACGAGTTCGCCGTGCTGCTGCCGGAGGTGCACAGCCTGGAGGCCATCGGCGATTTCGCCGCGCGGGTGCAGGCGGCCCTGGGCGAGCCCTACGTCATCCGCGGCACCAGCTACCACCTCACCGCCAGCATCGGCATCAGCCTCTACCCCGACGACAGCGACGGCGCCGAGGACCTCTACCGCCACGCCGACGCCGCCATGTACCAGGCCAAGGCCGCCGGGCGCAACGGCTACAGCTTCTTCTCGGCGGACATCGAGGCGCGCATGCGCGAGCGCCACCTGCTCGAACGGCACATGCGCCTGGCCCTGGAGCTGGGCGTGTTCGAGGTGTTCTACCAGGCTAAGGTGCACGCCGCCACGCGCGCCATCGTCGGCGTCGAGGCGCTGATCCGCTGGCGCGACGGCGAGGGCCGCCTGGTGCCGCCGGCGGAGTTCATCCCGCTGGCCGAGGAAACCGGGCTGATCGTGCCCATCGGCCAGCAGATCCTCCTGCGCGCCTGCCAGGACGCCCGCGCCTGGAACGATGCCGGGCACGCGCTGACGGTCAGCGTGAACATCTCGGCGGTGCAGTTCCGCAGCGAGAGCTTCGTCGACCAGGTGGCCGAGATCCTCGCCCAGACCGGCATGCAGCCGGGCAACCTGGAACTGGAGATCACCGAGGGCGTGCTGGCCAGCGACCGCTACGCCTCGCGCCAGACCCTGGCGGCGCTGCGCGAGCTGGGGGTGCGCATCGCCATCGACGACTTCGGCACCGGCTACTCCAGCCTGGCCTACCTCAAGCGCTTCCCGGTGGACGTGTTGAAGATCGACCAGAGCTTCGTCCGCGACATGCTCCAGGACCGCAGCGACGCGGCGATCATCGAGGCCATCATCAAGCTCGCCCAGGCCCTGGGCCTGGAGCTGGTGGCCGAAGGGGTGGAATGCCCGAACCAGGAGAGCGCGCTGGCGGCGCTGGGCTGCCCGGTGATGCAGGGCTACCTCTACTGCCGCCCGGTGCCGCGCGACGACATGAGCCGCCTGCTGGCCGCCGGCCTGCAGCCATGACCACCCGTGCCACGGGCACGACCGCAACGGGAAGGATCGGGTGAAGACGACACCGGGCAACCTCAGGTTCAACCGCTGGTCCTGGGCCGTCCTGGCCCTGGGCGTGCTCTGCTCGGCCCTCGGCGCCGCCCTGGTGCAGCGCGGCAACCAGCAGCAGGCGCGCGCCGCCGTGGCCCAGGAGGCCAACCGCCTGGCCGACACCGTGCTGGCGCGCATCGAGCTGTACCAGTACGGCCTGCGCGGCGCCCGCGGCGCGGTGCTGACCGCCGGCGAGGCGCACATCGGCCGCGAGGTCTTCCACCGCTACGCCCAGACCCGCGACGTCGCCCGGGAGTTTCCCGGCGCCCGCGGCTTCGGCTTCGTCCGCCGGGTGCCGGCCAGGGCGCTCGACGACTTCCTGCGCAGCGCCCGCGCCGAAGGCCGGCCGGACTTCGCCGTGCACGAGGTAAAGCCCAACCCCGGCGAGCGCTACGTCATCCAGTACATCGAACCGGAACAGCCCAACCTGGCCGCCATCGGCCTGGACGTGGCCTCCGAGCCGCGCCGCCAGCAGGCCGCCCAGGCGGCGCTGCGCACCGGGCTGCCGCGGCTCTCCGCGCCCATCACCCTGGTGCAGGCTTCCGGCGCGACCCAGCAGTCCTTCCTGATGCTGCTGCCCATCTACCGCGGCGGCGTCACTCCGGCCAGCATCGAACAGCGCGAGGCCCAGGCCATCGGCCTGGGCTACGCGCCGCTGCTGATGCGCGAGGTGCTCGACGACCTGCGCCTGGACGACGCCGCCGTGCACTTCCAGCTCGCCGACGTGACCGATGGGGAGCCCGGCGACACCTTCTACAGCAGCGCCGACGACGCCAAGGCGCCGCGGCTGTACCCGCAGAGCCTGCAGCGCGACGTGTTCGGCCGCCGCTGGCAGATCGACTTCAGCGCCCACCCGGCGTTCGTCCAGCGCCTGCACCCGCTCTCCCCGCCCCTGGTGTTCGGCGCCGGCTGCCTGGGCAGCCTGCTGCTGGCCGCCCTGCTCGGGGCCACCGCGGTCAGCCGCCAGCGCCGTGCCCAGGTGCTGGAGCAGCAGGCGCGGCTGGCGGCGATCGTCGAGTCCTCCGCCGACGCCATCGCCGGCAAGAACCTGCAGGGCGAGATCACCAGCTGGAACGCCGGCGCGCAGAAACTGCTCGGCTACGCCGCCGAGGAAGTCCTCGGGCGCCAGGCCAACGGCCTGCTGGTGCCCGCCGAACGGGTGGCCGAAGAGGAACCGCTGCTGCGCCGCGTGGCCCAGGGCGAGCGCCTGCCGCCCTTCGACACCCAGCGCCGGCACAAGGACGGCCGGCTGATCGACGTATCGCTGAGCGCCTCGCCCATCCGCGGCCCCCATGGCGAAGTGGTGGGCACCTCGACCACGGTGCGCGACATCTCCGCGCAGAAGGCCGCCGAGGCGCGCATCCACGAACTCAACAGCGGCCTGGAACGCCAGGTGGCCGAGCGCACCGCCGAACTCGCCGAGGCCAACCGCCTGCTGACCGGCGTGTTGCACTCGGCCTCGGAGGTGTCGATCATCGCCACCGACGCCAACGGCATCATCCGCATCTTCAACCGCGGTGCCGAGCGCCTGCTGGGCTACCGCGCCGAGGAACTGGTCGGCCAGGCCACGCCGCAGCGCCTGCACCCGGAGGACGAGGTGGCCAGCCGCGCCGCCCAGTTGGGCGAGGAGTACGGCCGCCCGGTGCCGGGCTTCCGCGCCCTGGTGCAGAAGGCCGAGGACGAAGGCGCCGAGACCCGCGAATGGACCTACCTGCGCAAGGACGGCAGCCGCGTGCCGATGAGCCTGGTGGTCACCGCCATGCGCGACGAGGGCGGCCAGGTCAGCGGCTACCTCGGCATCGCCGTCGACATCACCGAGCGCAAGGCCGCCGAGGACCGCCTGCGCCTGGCCCACGACCAGCTCGCCCTGGCCGCCGAAGCAGCCGGCCTGGGCATCTGGTGGTGGCGCCCGGCAGACGACACCCTGCACTGGAACGAGCGCATGTTCGAGCTCTACCAGCAGCCGCCGGAACTCAACGGCAACGGCCTGAACATCGGCCACTGGCGCGAGCGCCTGCACCCGGAAGACGCCCCGGCCACCCTCGCCAGCCTGAACGCCGCGGTGCAGGGCCAGGGCCACTACGAGCCGACCTTCCGCATCGTCCGCCCCGACGGCCAGGTGCGCTACATCCAGGCCGCCGCCCGCGTCGAGCGCGACGCCGACGGCACGCCGCTGCGCGTCACCGGCATCAACCTGGACATCACCCGCGAGCGCGAGATGCAGGCCTCGCTGCGCCAGGCCAAGGAGCAGGCCGACGCCGCCAACGCGGCCAAGTCCAGCTTCCTGGCCAACATGAGCCACGAGATCCGCACGCCGATGAACGCCGTGCTGGGCATGCTCTTCCTGGCCCGCCAGACCGAGCTGAACCCGCGCCAGCGCGACTACGTCGACAAGGCCCATTCCGCCGCCACCGCCCTGCTCGGCCTGCTCAACGACATCCTCGACTACTCCAAGATCGAGGCCGGCAAGCTGCTGCTGGAGGAGCACCCCTTCGAGCTGGAAACGCTGATGCGCGACCTCGCCGTGGTGCTCTCCGGCAACCTCGGCAGCAAGGACGTCGAGATGCTCTTCGACATCGACCCCAACCTGCCCGGCAGCCTGCTGGGCGATGCCCTGCGCCTGCAGCAGATCCTCATCAACCTGGCCGGCAACGCCATCAAGTTCACCGACCACGGCCAGGTGGTGGTCAGCGTCAGGCAGCTGGGCCGCGAGGGCGAGCGCCTGCGCCTGCGCATCGGCGTGCGCGACAGCGGCATCGGCATCGGCCCGGCGCAGCTGCAGAGCATCTTCGACAGCTTCACCCAAGCCGAGGCCTCCACCACCCGGCGCTTCGGCGGCACCGGCCTGGGCCTGTTCATCTGCAAGCGCCTGGTGGAACTGATGGGCGGCCGCCTGCAGGTGGAAAGCCAGCTGGGCTTCGGCAGCCGCTTCTGGTTCGACCTGGACCTGGCGGTGGTCGGCGAGCGTCCGCTGAAGGCCGGCTGCGCCGTCATCGACCGGCCGCTGCGGCTGCTGGTGGTGGACGACAACCCCAGCGCCGCCGAGCTGCTGCTGCGCACCTGCGAATCCCTGGGCTGGCAGGCCGACCAGGTCAGCGGCGGCATGCAGGCGGTGGCGCGCTACCGCGAGGCCACGGGTCAGGGCCTGAGCTATGACGTGGTGCTGATGGACTGGCGCATGCCCGACCTCGACGGCCTGCGCGCCGCGCGGCTGATCCAGCGCGAGGCCGGGGCGCACACGCCGCCGACCATCATCATGATCACCGCCTATGGCCGCGAGGTGCTGGCCGACGTGCGCGACGGCGACACCCCGCCCTTCATCGACTTCCTGACCAAGCCGGTCACCCCGCGGCAACTGGCCGACAGCGTGCAGCAGGCCCTGGGCGGCCAGGCCGCCGAGCCGGCCACGGCGCCCGCCGCCGACAGCAGGCGCCTGGCCGGGCGGCGCCTGCTGGTGGTGGAGGACAACGCGCTGAACCGCCAGGTGGCCGCCGAACTGCTGGCCAGCGAGGGCGCCGAGGTGCTGTTGGCCGAGGGCGGGCTGGAAGGCGTCGAGCAGGTCTGCCACGGCGGCGTGCCCCTGGACGCCGTGCTGATGGACGTGCAGATGCCCGACATCGACGGCCTGGAGGCCACCCGGCGGATCCGCGCCGACGGCCGCTTCGCCGCCCTGCCGATCCTCGCCATGACCGCCAACGCCGCCCAGGCCGACCGCGAGGCCTGCCTGCTGGCGGGGATGAACGACCACATCGCCAAGCCGATCGACAAGGAACACATGGTCAACCGCCTGCTGGCCCACCTGGAGGCGCCGCAGCGCGCGCGGGAAGCGCCGCCGCAGCTGCCGGAGGAAGACGCCATCGTCGAGGGCCGCGACAGCGTGCTGGGCCGCTTCGGCGGCGACGAGAAGCTGATCCACCGCGTGCTGCGCAGCTTCGAGCCGGAGATGGACAAGCTGCTGGGGCGCCTGGACATGCTGCGCGGCAGCGGCGACGTGAGCGCCAGCGCCGGCCTGCTGCACACCCTCAAGGGCAGCGCCGGCACCATGGGCGCCAGCGCCCTCGCCGCGCGCTGCGCGGCCCTGGAGAGCGACCTGCTGCGCACTCCGGCCGAGGCGCAGGCCGCTGCCCTCGCCACGCTGCCGGTGGACGAGCTGCGGCAATTGCTGGCGGTGACACTGGCCGAGCTGCAGGCGCTGTTCGCCGAACCGCCCGGCCTGGCCCCGGGCACCGCCGCGCAACTCAGCCGCCCGCAGGTGCGCGAGCGGGTGGGGGAAATCCTCGGCCTGCTGGAGTCAGGCAACCTCGACGCCCTCGAACGCCTGGAGGCGCTGGCCCGCCACCAGCACGCCTGGCCGCGGCAGTTCCTGCGCTTCAACGACCTGGTCCAGGCCCTGGACTTCAAGGGCGCGCTGCAGGTGGGCCGGGAGATGCTCAATGAGCTGTGAGCCGCGCGGCGGGCATGGCCGGCGTCCGCTCAAGCCGGCGGACATGTTGCCGACACACTCCTGCAGTAGCGTGCCTGGCGTGGGCCTGCGCGCGGCATCCCGATGAGGCGGGCGTCATGAGCTTACCCGAGCACCCCCTGGCCAGCAGCGAGCGGCACATCCCCGCGCACCTGCAGCCGGCCCTGCGCGCCTACGTGCTGCAGCACTACCGCGGCTTCCTGCTGGCGATCAACTTCATCGCCATGGCGGCCTACGACGCCTACGTCCTCGCCGACGCCGCGCTGATCCCGGACATGGCCCTGCAGTCGCTGCTGCTGCGCGGCGGGCTCAGCCTGGTCGGCCTGCTGAACATCTACCTGGTGTTCCGCCACAGCCGCAGCGTGCTGCTGATGGACCTGCTGATGCCGCTGCACGACATCGTCTCGGCCATCGCCTGGTTCGAACTGCTCAAGCGCAGCGCCTCGCCGGAGGTGCCCATCTTTCTCTACGCCTCGGTGGTGTTCATCGTCCTGGGCAACCTCGGCGTGCGCTATTCCTTCGCCGGCATCCTGGCCTGCTCCATCGCCATCTCGGCGGTGATCCTCGGCAACGTGGCGCTGATCCACGCCGGCGAGCCCAAGGCGCTGCTGGTGTTCACCCTGGTCTACCTGCCGGTGCTGGCCTTCAGCCTGTTCATCAGCTGGACCAACATCAACGGCGTGCGCCGGGCCTTCCTCGCCGACCTGGAGGGCCAGCGCCAACGCGCCGAACTGGCCGAGCTGAACCAGCGCCTGCAGGCCCTGGCCGCCACCGACGCGCTGACCGGCGTGGGCAACCGCCGCGCCTTCGACCTGCACCTGGAGCAGAGCTGGCGGCAGATGCGCAGCCACGGCCGGCCCTTCGCCCTGCTGCTAGCCGACATCGACTACTTCAAGCCGTTCAACGACCACTACGGCCACCCCGCCGGCGACCGCTGCCTGTGCGAGGTGGCGAACTGCATGGCCGACACCCTGCGCAGCGGCCAGGCCCGGGTGTTCCGCTACGGCGGCGAGGAATTCGTCATCCTCCTGCAGGTGGCCAGCCCGCTGGAGCTGCGCCAGGTCGCCGAGCGCCTGCGCGAGCGCGTGGCGGAACTGGACATCGAGCACCTGAAGCGCCCCGACCGCCTCTGCCACCTGACCATCAGCCTGGGCGGCGGGCTGTCCGACGGCGCCGCCGAAGCGGGCGAGCTGCTCGACCGCTGCGACCGCCTGCTCTACCAGGCCAAGCAACAGGGCCGCGACCGCGTGTGCCTGGCCGGCGACTAGCCGCCGCTGCCAGCTCCAGGGCCGGGAAAGGCCCGCCGGGGTCCGGACGCCATCAACAACGAACTGGAAGCCCCCTTCGGCCGCGCGGAGAACGACCTGCCGCGATTCGCAGGGCCTGCCCGGCTTGAGGCCGGCCTATCGGGCGGTCGGCAGCAACGATTGGACGCCGCCCGCCGCGCCCGGTAACGTGCCGCTCATCCGCATTCCCACGACAAGACCGACGGCGCAGCGCCGCACGTTCGGCTACATATCGATAAATGACGCCGGCCAGGCCTTGGCCCCACTACCCGACAGGCAGCTCCCATGGACATCAAGCAGCTCAAGTTCCTCATCGCCCTGGACCAGACCCGCCACTTCGGGCAGGCTGCCGCGCTCTGCCACATCACCCAGCCCACGCTGTCCATGCGCCTGCGCAATCTCGAGGACGAGCTGGACCTGGTGCTGGTGACCCGCGGCCAGCGCTTCGAGGGCTTCACCGAGGCCGGCGAGCGCATCCTGGCCTGGGCCCGCACCCTGCTGGCCGCCTACGACGGCCTGCAGGCCGAGGCCGCCAGCTGCCGCGGGCAACTGGTGGGCAGCCTGCGCCTGGGCCTGGTGCCGCTGTCCAGCTTCAACCCGATGCAGGTGCTCAAGCCGCTGTCCCAGCGCTACCCGGAGCTGCAGTTCCAGCTGTCGTCGCTGAGCTCGGAGCAGATCATCGACGGCCTCAGCCGCAACCAGCTGGACCTGGGCATCTGCTACCTCGACCAGGTCAACACCACCTACTTCGAAGTGCTGGAACTGGCCACCACCACCATGGGCCTGCTGCACGACGTGCGGCACTTCCAGTTCGAGGACGGCGAGCTCAAGTGGGACAAGCTCAACGACCTGCCCCTGGGGCTGCTGAGCAAGGGCATGCACTACCGCCAGTCCGTCGACCTGAGCTTCCGCAGCCGCGGCCTGGACCCGCTGCCGGTGCTGGAAAGCGACTCCACCTTCCAGCTGATCCAGGCCATCGGCGAAGGCATGTGCTGCGCCATCATGCCGCTGAACTGCGGCCTGGAAACCCTCAGCGAGCACCTGCGCATCACCCCCATCGCCGGCGCCAGCATCCACAGCCCCATCGGCCTGCTGCAGCGGCGCACCGAGCCGCGCTCGGCCCTGGCGGAGAAATGCTTCGCCGAGGCGCGCACCATCCTCGCCGGCGAAAGCCCGGCCGAATGAGCCACTGAAACCCAGGCGCCGCCCGGCGCCACGGAGCCCCCATGAGCCCTACCCCGCCCCCCGCGCCGCAGCAGCCGGGCCAGCCCCTGCGCAAGCAACTGCTGTGGCTGGCCGCCCTCTGGCTGGGCGGCGTCGGCAGCGTGCTGCTGGCCGCCGAGGCGATCCGCCTGGCCATGGCCGCCGCCGGCCTCAAGACCCACTGACGCGCCGCTAGCCGCGGCGCTTCGCCAGGTTCGCCGCCACGGCCGCGCGGATCAGCGCACGAAACGCCGCCTCGTCCAGCACCTCGCCCTCATGGATGTCGATGGCGCGCCGGGTGGAGCCTTCGAGGCTGGCATTGAACAACCCCGCCGGGTCCTCCAGCGCCGCGCCCCTGGCGAAAGTCAGCTTCACCACCTGCTTGTAGGTCTCGCCGGTGCAGAGAATGCCGCCCCGCGACCACACCGGCACGCCCCGCCACTTCCACTGCTCGACCACCTCCGGTTCGGCCTCGCGCACCAGCGCCCGCACCGGCGCCAGCACCTCGCCGCGCCAGTCGCCCAGCTCGGCGATCCGCGCGCTGATCAGGGCGCCGGCGTCGTCCGCCGCCACAGGCTTGTCTTCGCTCATCGCACTCTCCCTCTCGCGCGCCGGCGGCCGCCGGCATGACCGCTTGAGTATCGACCAGGGACGGGCCCGCGACAGGCGAAATCGTCACGTCGGCGGCGGTGCTCCCACCTCGAAGATGGCCCCCTCGATGCCGAGTACCTCGCCGGTGTCGGCATAGATGCCCACTCCCTTCTCCCAGACGTTCTTGATCCGCCCGTCGGCGCAGCGGATGCGGTAGGTCAGCTCGTAGGGCTCGCGGCGCAGCAGGGCCTGCTGCACGCCGGCCCAGACGTATTCGGCGTATTCCTCGAGGATCAGCGTGCTGTAGCTGTGCTCGTAGGTGTCGGTGAGGTAGTGCGCCGGGTAGCCGGTGAGCTGCAGGCAGCCGGCGCTGACGAACTCCATGGTCCACTGGCGGTTGTTGCGCCCGCGGTAGATCAGCCCGGGCAAGCCGTCGAGCAGGCTGGCGGCGCCGCGCCGGCTGGCCTCCAGGCGAGCGTCCTGGCGGCGCTGGCTGGTGGCGTCGCTGAGCGACAGGTAGAGCGTCTCGGCGTCGCCGTCGAGCTGCACGTCGAACCAGCGCAGGCGCCCGTGGGCGTCGATGAAGCGCAGGCACTGCCGCGCGCCGTCGCCCTGGCGGGCCTGGCGCAGCACCGCGCGCCAGCCGGGCAGGTCCTCCTGGTGCAGGCAGGCGGCCAGTTCCTCGCCCAGGCCGCTGTCGCCCATCAACAGGCGCCAGGCGCGGTTGGCCCGGCGGATGCGGCCGCGGCCGTCCAGGCGCAGCAGCGCCACCGGGTAGCGGTCGCCGTCGTCGCGGCCATCGGCGAAGGGAGTTGCCATGTGCCGTCCTCCTCAGTGCGGGCCGCCGCCGCGGTGGACCCAGGCGGCCAGTTCCAGGCGCGAGCCCAGGTGGAACTTGCGCAGCAGGTTCTTCACGTAGATTTTCACGGTGCCGTCGCTGATGCCCAGCTCGCGGGCGATGCGCTTGTTGCTCAGGCCCCGGGCGATCAGCGCCAGGGTCTGGCCCTCGCGGGCGGTGAGTTCGTCCGGCGGCGCGGCGGGACCGGGCTCGGCGAGCAGCGCCACCAGGCTGCCGTCCAGCTGCACCGAGCCGCGGCCGCAGCCGCGCACGTAGTCCAGCAGCGCCTCCGGCTCGGTGTCCTTGAGCAGGTAGCCCTCGGCGCCCAGGCGCAGGGCGGCGGCCAGCTCGGCGCGGTCGGCCGAGGCGGTGAGCACTATCACCTGGCTGTCCAGCTCCAGCTGGCGCAGCTCGTCGAGCACCTGCAGGCCGCCCAGGCCGGGCATGTGCAGGTCCAGCAGGATCAGCTCCGGGCTCAGCTGGCAGGCCAGGCTGATGCCCTCGCGGCCGCTGGAGGCCTGGCCGACCACGGTGAACTCGCCGCTTTCGCTGAGCAGCTCGGCCAGGCCGCGGCGGAACAGCGGGTGGTCATCGATCAGCAGCAAGGTGGCGCTGTGCATCGACTTTCTCCTCCGGGTCGAGGGCCACGCCGGGCAGCCGCAACGCGACCCGCGTGCCCCGTGGCGGGATGGTCTTCACGCTCAGGCCGGCGCCGATGGCCAGGGCCCGCTCGCGCATGATCGACAGGCCGAAGTGGCCGGTCTCGCCGCAGGCCTGCAGGCCGACGCCGTCGTCCTCGACCGTCACCCGCAGCTCGCCCCGGGCCAGGCGCAGGTCGATGCGCGCGGTGCGCGCGTGGGAGTGGCGGACGATGTTGGCCAGCGCTTCGCGGACGATCTGCAGCACCTGCAGGGCCTGCTCGTCGTCGAGCAGGCCGTCGGGCAGGCGGTTGTCCAGTTCGAAGACGATGGTGCTGCGCCGGCCGAACTCCTCCACCGAATCCAGCAGCGACTGGCGCAGGCTGCGCCCGCCCAGGCTCAGCCGGGCATTGCCGATCAGCTCGCGGACCTGGCGCTGCACCGCTTGCAGGCCGTGGCGCAGTTCCTCCAGCAACGGCGCGGCCTGCTGCGGGCGCTGCAGCTGGCCCTGCAGGCGGTTCGCCTGGAAGGCCAGGAAGCCCAGCTGCTGGGCCACCGAGTCGTGCAGCTCGCGGGCCAGCAGGGTGTCCTGGCCGTGGCGCTCCAGGCGCAGCCGCGCGCGCTGGCGGGCGATGCCGTGGGCGCTGGCGGCCAGCAACGGCAGCCAGGCCAGCAGCGCCCGGTGCTGGCGGCCAGTGGCGTCCTGCAGCGCCAGCGCGGCATGGCCGCCCGATTCCAGCGGCCACAGCTGGCGCGGCTCGCCACGCGCCCGGCAGGGCCGGCAGGGGCCGGCGCGCAAGGCCGGCAGGTCGCGCAATGGGCAGTCGGGCTCGGCGCAGAAGGCCGCCGGGCGGCGCAGCGGCTCCGCCAGACCGGGCTCGTCCAGCAGCAGGCAGGGCGCGGCGGCGGGATGGGCCGCCGCCAGGTCGGCGAGCAGGCGCGCCAGCGGCGCCCAGCTGCCCGGCTCCTCCAGCAGCCCGCGCAGCAGCTCGGCCTCGGCGCGCCGTGGCGCGGACGCGACGGCGCCTGCGAGCCATCGTTGCCGCCAGCAATCCAGCCACCCCGCACGCCGTGCGCCCATGCCCAGCCCTCGTTCGCAATTGCGCTAGCGGCAGCAACTTTCATGCCCTCGGCGGGTCCTCCCCGCGGCCCTTACCCCTTTGGAGATATCACCTCCTGCGGATTGAGCGGTTATTCGCAACAGGAAAATATTTTCCCCAACGCGAAACACGAAAGTTCGCCGCCGCCAGCGCCCGGATGCGCACCAACACAAGGCCCCGCGCCTCAGGATCGGGCACGGCGGCGACCCACCCAGCGAGGAAGCCATGACCGATACCGCTCTCTGCGCCAGCGCCCCGCCGCTGCCCAGCCTGCCCCGCTACGACGCCCCGCCGCGCCTGGCCGGCGGCCAGGCGCTGCTGGTGATGCAACAGGCCGACGCCGACCAGGCCCGCGCCCTGGCCGCCCGCCTCGGGCTGGCCGCCGGCGAACTGGAACTGCTGGCCACCGATGCGCAGAACGCCCCGCGCGCCCTGCAGGAACGCCTGGCCAGCGCCAGCGTCGGCCTGCAGCTGCTGCTGTGGGGCGACGAGGCCTTCCTCTGGCCGCTGCATGCCCTGGCCCGCCAGGCCGGCCTGCGCCCCGACGAGATCCACCTGTTGCGCCAGGGCGGGGCCGCCCGCACGCTGTACTGCGTGCACTGCGGCACCTTGCAGAGCGCCGGCGCCGCCGACCACCACGACTGCCGCCAATGCGGCGTGCGCCTGGAAGTGCGGCGGCATTTCTCCCAGCGCCTGGGCGCCTACCTGGGCGTGTGCGCCGACGCCGACCAACCCTATGCGGAGGCCCGCCCATGAGCGCCTTCTTCGACGTGCGGGTGAGCGCCGTGCGCGCCCTCACCCCGGTGATCCGCGAATTCACCTTCGAGGCCGTGGACGGCGCGCTGCCCGGCTTCTCCGCCGGCAGCCACGTGCAGCTGTGCCTGCCCAACGGCCTGCGCAACGCCTACTCGCTGCTGGGCGACCCGGCCGACGCCAGCCACTACCGCATCGCCGTGCGCCGCCAGGAAAAGTCCCGCGGCGGCTCGCGCTACCTGCACGAGCAACTGCAGGTCGGCGACCGGCTGCGCGTCGGCGCCCCGGCCAACCTGTTCGCCCTGCACGGCGAGGCGCGCCGGCACATCCTGGTGGCCGGCGGCATCGGCATCACACCCTTCCTCGCCCACTGCCGCGAACTGCTGCGCCGCGGCGCGGATTTCGAACTGCACTACGCCTACCGCAGCGGGATCAGCGACGCCTATCTGGGCGAACTGCGCGACCTGCTCGGCGAGCGCCTGCACGAATACGACGGCGCCCAGCGCGCGCTGGACCTCAATCAGCTGCTGCGCCACCGCCCGCTGGGCAGCCACGTCTATGCCTGCGGCCCGCAGCGCCTGCTGCTGGCCCTGCGCGAGCAGGCCGCGGCGCTGGGCTGGAGCGACTCGCGGGTGCACTGGGAAGCCTTCGCCGCGCCGGAGCCGGGCCAGCCGTTCCGCGTGGAGCTGGCGCGCAGCGGCCGCCAGCTGGAAGTGGGCGCCGAGCAGAGCCTGCTCGAAGCCCTGGAAGGCGCCGGCGTGGAAGTGCCCAGTCTGTGCCGCGGCGGGGTCTGCGGGCAGTGCCAGACGCGCTACCTCAAGGGCGAGGTGGAGCACCGCGACCACGTCCTCGACGCCGGCGAACGCGCCGGCAGCCTGATGCCCTGCGTATCCCGCGGCTGCGGCCCGATCCTGCTCGACCTCTAGGAGAACCACGATGCCCACGACCCTCAAGCCGGTGGAGCGCTACCGCGAGGCCTTCAGCTTCGCCAACAGCGCGGAGGCCATCCGCCGCTTCCCGTTCCCCTTCCCGGAAGACCGCTACCAGTACTCGGTGAACATCGAGCCGGCCGTGCCGCGCGAGCCGGGCTCGGTGTTCGAGCACCTGTTCGACATCGACGAGCACTACCGCTCCGAGGTGGCCGAGCGCGCCCTGGTGCTGCAGCGCGACCCGACGCGCTGCCTGGTGATGCCGCACATGCAGCCGGCCGCCTGGGACGCCCTGGCGCTGCTGATGGAGCGCCTTTCCAGCGACTACCCGCAGTACTTCCAGCTGCGCCGCGAGGGCGCGCAGTGGGAGTGGCGCAACCTGGTGCTGGGCATCCACCAGCGCTTCACCTACGGCGACGCCGGCAGCCTGCCCTGCGAGCCGCTGGAATACATCACCCGCCAGGTACAGGGCGACTTCGCCCTGCTCGACCAGCGCGACGGCGACCTGTTCATGGACGCCGGCATGGTCACCGGCCCGGCCGACTGGTCGCTGGCCTTCGACGCCGGCATGAGCTTCAAGCAGTGGCACTCGCCGGTGCCCATGGCGCACCAGATGGGCGTGTTCGACCGCGCCCTGAAGTACCTGCTGAACCTGCAGGTGGGCCAGCCGATGCGCCGGCTGAACTGGACCATGACCATCAACCCGCGCCTGGACACCTCGCCGGAGACCTACCACGAGTGGGGCGCCGACCGCGGCAGCGTCACCGCGCAGAACGCCGGCGAGCTGGTGCACCTGCGCGTGGAGCTGCAGGTGATGGCGCGCCTGCCGCGCAGCCACGCGCTGATGTTCAGCATCCGCACCTACCTGATCAGCATGAACGAGCTGGCCACCCAGCCGCACTGGGCCCGGCGCCTGTACCGCGTGCTGCGCGACCTGCCCGAGCCGATCGCCGACTACAAGGGCCTGAGCCGCTACCGCGGCGCCCTGCTCGACTGGCTGCGGCCGTTCGATCCGCAAGCCTGAAGAACCGCCACCCACTACAAGAGGATTACCCCATGGCCAATTCCTGGCGCATCAGCGCCCTGCGTGAACGCCACCTGGCGCTTGGCTCCAAACTCGAGGACTGGAACGGCATGGGCACCGCCTGGACCTACGCCAGCGACCTCGCCGACCACCACGAGGCGATCCGCACCCGCGCAGGGCTGATGGACGTGTCCGGGCTGAAGAAGGTGCACTACGTCGGCCCCCACGCCGAGAGCCTGCTGGACTGGGCCACCACCCGCGACATCTCCAAGCTCTACCCGGGCAAGTCGGTGTACGCCTGCATGCTCGACGAGGACGGCAGGTTCGCCGACGACTGCATCGTCTACCGCACCGGCCCCAACGCCTTCATGGTGGTGCACGGGGCCGGCGTCGGCCACGAGATGCTCATCCGCTCGGCCCAGGGCCGGCAGGTGGCGGTGCTGTTCGACGACGACCTGCACGACCTGTCGCTGCAGGGCCCGCTGGCGGTGGACTTCCTCGCCAGGCACGTGCCGGGCATCCGCGAGCTGCCCTACTTCCACCACCTGCTGGGCAAGCTGTTCGGGCATCCGGTGATGATCTCGCGCACCGGCTACACCGGCGAGCGCGGCTACGAGATCTTCTGCAAGGCCGCCGACGCCCCGGCCATCTGGGACGGCATCCTCGAACAGGGCAAGGACCTGGGCATCATCCCCTGCGCCTTCACCGCCCTGGACTGGCTGCGGGTGGAGAGCTACCTGCTGTTCTACCCCTACGACAACTCGCAGATGTACCCCTTCGCCGACGAGAAGGCCGGCGACAGCCTCTGGGAGCTGGGCCTGGACTTCACCGTGTCGCCCGGCAAGCAGGACTTCCGCGGCGCCGGCGAGCACTACCGGCTCAAGGGCCAGGAGCGCTTCCGCATCTTCGGCGTGCTGCTCGACGGCGAGCAGGCCGCCCAGGCCGGCGACACCCTGTGGCATGCCGGGCAGGAAGTGGGGCTGATCACCTGCGCCATGTACTCGCGGCTGACCGGCCGTTCCATGGCCATCGCCCGGCTGAGCACCGACTGCGCCGAACAGGGCGTGCCGCTGCAGGTGCGCGGCAGCCTGCAGGCCGGCGCCATCGCCCACACCCTGCCCTTCGACGACCCCGAGAAGAAGAAGCGCACCGCCAAGGGCTGAGCCCTGCCCGCCCGGTGCGCCGGGCGGCCTTCCACCCTGCTGCGAGACCGAACATGGACACCCACTACATCCTCACCATCGACTGCCCGGCGCGCTCCGGGATAGTCGCCGCCGTCAGCACCTACCTGGCCGGGCGGCAGTGCTACATCAGCGAGCTGTCGCAGTTCGACGACGAGATCACCGGGCGCTTCTTCATGCGCGCCGTGTTCCGCTTCGACGCCGACGCCAAGGGCGACATCCAGGCCCTGCGCGACGGCTTCGAGGACGTCGCCGTGCCCTTCGACATGCACTGGCAGCTGTTCGACGGCCAGCGGCCGATGCGCGTGCTGCTGATGGTCAGCAAGTTCGACCATTGCCTGGCCGACCTGCTGTACCGCCACGCCAAGGGTGAGCTGGAGATGCAGATCACCGCCATCGTCTCCAACCACCTCGACCTGCGCCCCATGGCCGAGCGAGAAGGCATCCGCTTCATCTACCTGCCGGTGACCAGGGACACCAAGGCCCAGCAGGAAGCCGAGCTGCTGAAGATAGTCGCCGAGACCGGCACCGAACTGGTGGTCCTCGCCCGCTACATGCAGATCCTCTCCGACGACCTCTGCAAACAGCTCTCCGGCAAGGCCATCAACATCCACCACTCCTTCCTCCCCGGCTTCAAGGGCGCCAAGCCCTACCACCAGGCCTACGAGCGCGGCGTGAAGCTGATCGGCGCCACCGCGCATTACGTGACCTCCGATCTCGACGAGGGCCCGATCATCGAGCAGGAAGTGCAGCGCGTGGACCACGCCTACAGCCCCGAGGCGCTGGTCGCCATCGGCCGCGACACCGAGACCGTGGCCCTGTCGCGGGCGCTCAAGTACCACCTGCAACACCGCGTGTTCATCAACCGCGACAAGACCGTGATCTTCTCCTGACAACTACGAACGTGGAGCACCGGACATGAAGCAAAGAGTCGCCATCATCGGCGCCGGCCCCAGCGGCCTGGCCCAGCTGCGGGCCTTCCAGTCGGCGCGCGACAAGGGCGCCGACATCCCCGAACTGGTCTGCTTCGAGAAGCAGGCCGACTGGGGCGGCATGTGGAACTACACCTGGCGCACCGGCCTGGACGAGCACGGCGAGCCGGTGCACGGCAGCATGTACCGCTACCTCTGGTCCAACGGGCCGAAGGAATGCCTGGAGTTCGCCGACTACAGCTTCGACGAGCACTTCGGCCGGCCCATGGGCTCCTACCCGCCGCGCGAGGTGCTCTGGGACTACATCAAGGGCCGCGTGGTCAAGGCCGGCGTGCGCCCCTACATCCGCTTCAACACCACGGTGCGCAACGTCACCTGGGACGAGGCCGGCGGCACCTTCGAGGTCACCGCCCACAGCTACGACGACGACCGCACCTACAGCGAGGCCTTCGACTACGTGGTGGTCGCCAGCGGCCACTTCTCCACGCCCAACGTGCCCTACTTCGACGGCTTCGAGAGCTTCGCCGGGCGCGTGCTGCACGCCCACGACTTCCGCGACGCCCTGGAATTCCAGGGCAAGGACGTGCTCATCGTCGGCGGCAGCTACTCGGCCGAGGACATCGGCTCGCAGTGCTTCAAATACGGCGCGCGCAGCATCACCAGTTGCTACCGCAGCGCGCCCATGGGCTACAAGTGGCCGGAGAACTGGGAGGAGAAACCGCTGCTCACCCAGGTCAAGGGCAGCACCGCCTTCTTCGCCGACGGCAGCAGCAAGCGCGTCGACGCCATCATCCTGTGCACCGGCTACAAGCACCACTTCCCCTTCCTGCCGGAGGAGCTGCGGCTGAAGACCGACAACCGCCTGTGGCCGCTGAACCTCTACAAGGGCGTGTTCTGGGAGCAGAACCCGCGGCTGGTCTACCTCGGCATGCAGGACCAGTGGTACAGCTTCAACATGTTCGACGCCCAGGCCTGGTACGCCCGCGACGTGATCCTCGGGCGCATCGCCCTGCCGAGCCCGGCGCTGATGCGCGCCGAGGACCTGGCCTGGCGCCAGGAGGAGGAAACCCTGGAGAACGCCCGGCAGATGTTCGAGTTCCAGGGCGAGTACATCCGCCAGCTGATCAAGGCCACCGACTACCCCAGCTTCGACATCGCCGAGGTGAACAACACCTTCCTGCAATGGAAGCAGGACAAGTACGAAAACATCATGGGCTACCGCGACAAGTGCCACCGCTCGCTGATCACCGGCACCCTCGCCACGCCGCACCACACGCCCTGGCTGCAGGCCCTGGACGATTCGCTGGAGGCCTACCTGGCCGACCAGCCGGTGGACCAGCTCAGGAAAGCCCTCTGAGCCTTCTCCCGGGGCGGCCCCGCCGCCCCGCCTTGCGTGGAGCACGAGAATGAACCTGCCCGTGACGAGCCGGCCCTTCGAGCCGGCCCTGTTCGCCCGCGCCCCGGCGCTGGAGCGCCACCGCGTCGCCCCCGGCGGCCTGACCGTGCTGGCCCTGGAAGCCGGCGACCGGCTGCAGGCCATCGACCTGGAAGGCGACCAGGGCGCCGAGCTGCTGGCCTTCGCCACCGATGGCCGTCCGGCCCTGGCCGACCTCGGCCTGGTACCCAGCCCCGGCACCGACTTCATCCACCACCTGTTGCACGACGGCAGCCGCGAGGCTGCCCACGTCAGCGCCGGCCTGGCCCGGCGCGGCATCGACTGCCGCCACCTGCCGAGTGCCGCGCGGCTGTGGGAAGGCGGCACGCCGGCCGGCTTCAGCCGCACCCTCGACGCCAGTGCGGCGCTGCTGGTGATAGTGGCCGCGCCCGGCGGCCCCACGCCGGTAGACAGCCAGGCGCGGGCCAGCGAACTGCGCCTGCTGGTGCACCGCGCCAACCCGCGCCAGCTGCTCGCCCCGCCGCTGCCGGCGCCGCTGGGCGAGGTGCTGGACGAATTCACCATCCGCCCCGGCAGCGCCAACGCCTACACGGTCGCCGCCGGGCAGTACATCCAGGTGCTCGACGTCGCCGGCCGCCAGTGCTCGGACTTCGTCGCCTTCGACCGCCGCGGCCTGGACGCCGGCCGCGAGATCGACCTGGACCCCACCGTCACCCGCACCCTCAACGGCAACGCCTACCCCGGCCCGGGCCTGTACAGCCGCTTCTACGACCGCGACCTGCAGCCGATGCTGGAGGTAGTGCGCGACACCGTGGGCCGCCACGACACCTTCGCCCTGGCCTGCACCGCGCGCTACTACGAAGCCCAGGGCTACTTCGGCCACGCCAACTGCAGCGACAACCTCAGCCGCGCCCTCGCCAGCCATGGCGTGCGCGGCCGCGCCGGCTGGCCGGCGATCAACTTCTTCTTCAACACCGGGGTCGACGCGCACCAGCAGCTGACCCTCGACGAACCCTGGTCGCGCCCCGGCGACTACGTGCTGCTGCGCGCCCTCACCGACCTGGTCTGCGCCAGCAGTTCCTGCCCCGACGACATCGACCCGGCCAACGGCTGGCAGCCCACCGACATCCACGTCCGCGTGTACAGCGAAAAGGAGCGTTTCAGTATCGCCATGGCCAACCGCAAGACGCCCGACGCCGACCCGCAACTGACCCGCGAAAGCGGCTTCCACCCCGGCACCGCCGCCCTCACCCGGCAGTTCGTCGACTACCGCGGCTTCTGGACGCCGACGCATTTCGACGGCTACGGCGCCATCGAGGAATACCACGGCTGCCGCGGGAAAGTGGCGGTGATGGACCTCTCCGCCCTGCGCAAGTTCGAGGTGCTGGGCCCGGACGCCGAGGCCCTGCTGGATTACTGCCTGACCCGCGACGTGCGCAAGCTGGCGGTCGGCCAGGTGGTGTACTCGGCGATGTGCTACGAACACGGCGGCATGCTCGACGACGGCACCCTGCTGCGCCTGGGACCGGACGCCTTCCGCTGGATCGGCGGCGAGGACTACGCCGGCGACTGGCTGCGCGAACAGGCGCAGAAGCTGGGCATGAAGGTGTGGATCAAGAGCGCCTCCGAGCAGATCCACAACATCGCCGTGCAGGGCCCGCTGGCCCGCGAACTGCTCAAGGGCATGGTCTGGACGCCGGGCACCCAGCCAAAGCTGGAGGACCTGGGCTGGTTCCGCTTCCTCACCGGCCGCCTCGACGACTACAACGGCGCGCCGCTGATGGTCTCGCGCACCGGCTACACCGGCGAGCTGGGCTACGAGCTGTGGTGCCACCCGAGCGACGCCATGGCCGTGTGGCAACGCCTGTGGCAGCTGGGCGAACCCCTGGGCCTGGTGCCCCTGGGCCTGCACGCGCTGGACATGCTGCGCATCGAGGCCGGGCTGGTGTTCGCCGGCTACGAGTTCGACGACCAGACCGACCCCTTCGAGGCCGGCATCGGCTTCTGCGTGCCGCTGAAGACCAAGCAGGCCGACTTCATCGGCAAGGATGCCCTGCTAAAGCGCAGCGCCAACCCGCAACGCCGCCTGGTGGGGCTGGAACTGGAAGGCAACGAGCCGGCCGCGCACGGCGACTGCGTGCACGTCGGCCGCGCCCAGGTCGGCGTCGTCACCAGCGCCACCCGCTCGCCGCTGCTGGGCAGGAACATCGCCCTGTGCCGGCTGGACGTGGGCTACTGCGAGCCGGGCACGGCGGTGGAGGTCGGCAAGCTCGACGGCCAGCAGAAGCGCATCCGCGCGCAAGTGGCCGCCGGCACCGTGGCCTACGACCCGCAGAAGAGCCGCGTGCGCGCCTGAGGCGCTTTCTGGAGTGGCTTTTGCAGTGTGTAGGCAACGCGTCGCTCGCAGACCAAGGAGGAACGGCCGATGTGGTTCAGCAAGGCATCCCGCAACCTGGCCGAGGAGCTCGGCCAGTGGCTCGACCAGCTTTCCAGCGAACCTGACACGGCGCCGCCGCGGCACTGCGAGCCGCGCCTGCGCGCCAGCCTGGAACGCCTGCAGCGTGGCTGGCAGGAGCTGCTGAGCTTCCGCCAGCACGCCGAACGGCAGCCGCCAGCGCCCTGCAGCGCCGAGGAATACCAGGACCTGACACGGCGCCTGGCCCAGGCCGAGCAGCAGAACCAGCAGTTGCGCGACGAGCTGGAACAGCAGCAGCGCCAGCTCGGCGAGCTGGAGGCCGAACGCCGGCAATGGCAGGAGGAACGCCAGGTCTGGGAACTGACCCAGCGCACCCTCACCGAAGGCTGCTGGGCGATGAACGTGGTCAACGGCGACCCGGACCACCCGCACAACCTGATCCGCTGGTCCGAGCAGTTCCGCGAGCTGATCGGCTACCGGCGCGAGGAATTCCCCGACGGCTGGGACAGCTACTTCGGCGTGGTCAACCCGGACGACCTGAAGACGGTCATGCAGACCTTCAACGCCGCCATGGCCGACACCAACGGCGACGGCTCCTACGCGGTGGAATACCGCATGCGCCACAAGAGCCGCGGCGAAATCTGGTTCCGCGAACGCGGCCGCTGCCTGCGCGACAACCGCGGCCGCCTGCTGTACGTGACCGGCGCGGTGCGCGAGATCAGCGACGAAAAAGCCGCCGCCGCCCTGCACGAACGCGAGCAGGCGAACATCCAGACCACCTACGGGCAGATCGCCCAGGTGGCCGGGGTGATCCGCGGCATAGCCGAGCAGACCAACCTGCTGGCCCTGAACGCCGCCATAGAAGCCGCCCGCGCCGGCGAACAGGGCCGCGGCTTCGCCGTGGTGGCCGACGAGGTGCGCAACCTGGCAAGGCGCACCCAGGAGTCGGTGCAGCAGATCCAGGCGATGTTGCAGCAGCACTGAGCCAGCAGGCGCAATCTTTTCGTAGGAGCGAGCTTGCTCGCGAACGGTACTCGCCGGCAGCAGCTGTGCTTGAGATGAACGCCGTCCCCTCTCCCCAGCCCTCTCCCTGAAGGGAGAGGGGGCTAGTCCGTGCCGAGAATGGATTTGGCGTCAGCCGGCAACTTCGTGCTAGCCGGCTGACTCCAAAATACCCGAGCACTCCGAACGGTCCCCTCTCCCTTCAGGGAGAGGGTTAGGGAGAGGGCGCTCTCAACCCCAGCGTCTCCATCCCTCCTGTAGGAGCGGGCCCTGCCCGCGATTTCGCGCGCAGGGCGCGCTCCTACATGGCAATGGCACGAACGGGACAACGCCCACGATCCCCCCTACACCACCTCCCCTCCCCCCACCAGCTTCAACCCGACGATCCCCCCCACGATCATCACCAGGCACAGCGCCTTCAACGCCCCCAACGGCTCCCCGAGAAACAGGCTGCCATAGGCCACCGTACCCAGCGTGCCAATTCCCACCCACACCGCATACGCCAACCCCAGCGGCAGCTCCCGCACCGCCAGGCTCAGCAGGTAGATGCTCAGCGCCAGGAACACCCCGCAGTAGAGGCTCGGCCCCAGCCGGGTGAAGCCCTCGGTGCGGGGGATGATCGAGGCGTACAGCACTTCGCAGAGCCCCGCCAGGACCAGGTAGCCCCAGCCGTTCAACCAGGCCATCGGTCATTTCTCCTTTGCCAAAAAACAACGCCGACGCGAAGGCGTCGGCGCTGGGTGCTGCAAGGGGCTCAGACGGCGTCTTCGCCCAGCTCGCCGGTGCGGATGCGCACGATGCTCTCCAGGTCCTGGACGAACACCTTGCCGTCGCCGATCTTGCCGGTGCGCGCCGCCTTGAGGATGGCGTCGACGGCGGCCTGGCACAGGGTGTCGCCGACCACCACCTCCAGTTTCACCTTGGGCAGCAGTTCCACGACGTACTCGGCGCCCCGGTACACCTCCGAATGGCCCTTCTGCCGGCCGTAGCCCTTGACCTCGGTGGCGGTCACGCCGTGCACGCCGGCCTCGGTCAGCGCCAGGCGCACGTCGTCCAGGCGGAAGGGTTTGATGATCGCGGTGATGAGTTTCATGGCAGCGATCCTCAGTTGGAGTACTTGTAGCCGACTTCGCCGTGGGCGGAGAGGTCAAGCCCGTCCACCTCGGCTTCCTCGTCCACGCGCAGCCCGCCGCACAGCGCCGCGGCCACCTTGAAGGCGACCAGGCTGGTGACGCCGGAGAAGCAGATGCTGAAGAGAATGGCACCGCCATTGACCAGCAGTTGGTCGAACAACCCGCGGCCTTCGGGGAAGCCCTGGCCGCCGATGGCAGTGAGGGCGAACACCGGGGTCAGCAGGCCACCGAGGATGCCGGCCACGCCGTGCACGCCGAACACGTCGAAGGCGTCGTCCAGGCCGATCATCGGCTTGAGCTTGTCCACCGACCAGACGCACACCGGGCCGGCGATCAGGCCGAGCAGGATGGCACCCATGGGGCCGACGTAGCCGCACGCCGGGGTGATCGCCACCAGCCCGGCGATGGCGCCGGACACCGCGCCGAACAGGCTCGGCCGGCCCTTGTGCTGCCATTCGACGAGCATCCAGGCCAGGGCGCCGGCGCAGCTGGCGAGCATGGTGTTGACCATCACCAGCATGGCGAAGCCGCTGGCGGCCAGCGCGCAGCCGCCGCAGAAGCCCAGCCAGCCCACCCACAGCAGCGAGCCGCCGGTGAGGGTCATGGTCATGTTGTGCGGCGCCAGGGTGGCGGTGCCGAAGCCGCGGCGCCGGCCCAGCAGCCAGGCGCCCACCAGCGCGGCGATGCCGACGTTGAGGTGCACCACGTTGCCGCCGGCGAAGTCCTGCACGCCCAGGTCGAACACCCAGCCGCCGCCCCAGGCCATGTGCGCCATGGGGATGTAGTTGATGGTCAGCCACACCGCCATGAACACCATGACCGCGGCGAACTTCATACGCTCGGCGAAGGCGCCGACGATGATCGCCGGGGTGATGGCGGCGAACAGCAGCATGAACAGGAAGTACAGGTACTCGGGGATGGTGCCGACCACCGAGTCCTTGGTGATGCCGACCATGAACAGCTTGTCCAGGCCGCCGACCACCGACTGCAGCGCGCCGCCGTCGGTGAAGGTCAGGCTGTAGCCGTACACGGCGAACAGCACCGACATCAGCGAGGCGGTGCAGAACACCTGCATGAGGATCGACAGCACGTTCTTGGTCCGCGCCATGCCGCCATAGAACAGCGCCAGGCCCGGCAGGGTCATCAGCAGCACCACCAGCGAGCAGAGCGCGACGAAGGCGGTGTCGCCGCTGTTGATCGCCGGCGGCGCCTCGTCCGCCAGGGCGGCGACGCTGCCGAACAGCAGGGAAAGGCCCAACATACTGCGGCTCACGTGTGAAAACCGGATCATTGCCTGTTGCCTCCAACCGACGGGGACGGGGCCGGCCCGCGGTCGGGGCACGGGCCGGCGTTTCGAGCGCCCTGGGCAGGTGGCCGGGCCGTAGCCAGTGCCTTCCTGTAGGGCAACTTTATTTCCCTAGAGGCATAGCAATTGGCCTGCCAAGGCTCGCCGGAGGCCGGTAATTTCTGCTAGGTGATTGAATGGAAAGGCTTTGTTCCGGATGGATGGTGAGCGGGCCAGGGTTGCGGCTGGCGGGCCGCGCATTTTCTTGGTGCGAATTTGAATTTCCTGTCAAGCAATATGGCAGGCCCGCGCCGGGGTGTCCGGCGTGGCCGGTAAATCCAATCGCGGACGGAGTCCGCTACTACGGAGGAGGAATACCGTACCTCCCGGTAACCTGTAGGGGCCCTGCCCGCGATTCGCGCGCAGGGCGCGCTCCTACATGGGAATGGTGTGGGTGGGGCGGCGTAGCGGATTCATCCGCGATTCGCGCCGTTGGTTCCGGCCATCGCGAACAAGGTCCTACGGTGCCAGGAAGCACGGCTTTTCGTAGGATGGCGTTGAGCGAAGCGATACCCATCACCACGGCAGCATGGGTATCGCAAGCTCAACCCATCCTACGAAGAGCACATCGGCGCAAGACAGTTGCTCCTACGACCGTGCTTCCCTGTAACCGTAGGAGCGGACTCCGTCCGCGATGCCCTGCCGGCGAAAACAAAAAGGCCGGCGATCGCTCGCCGGCCTTCGGGGACTACCCGCCGTGGCTCAGTACCGCACCTGCCCCGGCACCCAGTTGGTGCCAGCCAGGGGCACGCGGGCCATGGCCGCGGCTTCCACGGTCAGGGCCACCAGGTCTTCCGGGTCGAGGTTGTGCAGGTGCGACTTGCCGCAGGCGCGGGCCATGGTCTGCGCCTCCAGCACCAGCACCCGCAGGTAGTTGGCCAGGCGGCGGCCGGCTTCCACCGGGTCCAGGCGCTTGGACAGCTCCGGGTCCTGGGTGGTGATGCCGGCCGGGTCGCGGCCGTTCTGCCAGTCGTCGTAGTAGCCGGCGGCCGAGCCGATCTTCTTCAGTTCCTCGTCCAGGCGCGGGTGGTTGTCGCCCAGGGCCACCAGCGCGGCGGTGCCGATGGCCACCGCGTCGGCGCCCAGGGCCATGGCCTTGGCCACGTCGGCGCCGTTGCGGATGCCGCCGGAGACGATCAGCTGCACCTGGCGGTGCATGCCCATTTCCTGCAGCGCCTGCACCGCCTGCGGGATAGCCGGCAGGATGGGGATGCCGACGTGCTCGATGAACACTTCCTGGGTGGCCGCGGTGCCGCCCTGCATGCCGTCGAGGACGATCACGTCGGCGCCGGCCTTCACCGCCAGCTTGACGTCGTAGTACGGGCGGCTGGCGCCGATCTTCACGTAGATGGGTTTTTCCCAATCGGTGATCTCGCGCAGCTCGGCGATCTTGATCGCCAGGTCGTCCGGGCCGGTCCAGTCCGGGTGGCGGCAGGCGCTGCGCTGGTCAACGCCGATCGGCAGGGTGCGCATGCCGGCGACGCGCTCGGTGACCTTCATGCCCAGCAGCATGCCGCCGCCGCCGGGCTTGGCGCCCTGCCCCAGGACGATCTCGATGGCGTCGGCCTTGCGCAGGTCGTCGGGGTTCATGCCGTAGCGCGAGGGCAGATACTGGTACACCAGGTGCCGGGACTGGCCGCGCTCTTCCGGGGTCATGCCGCCGTCGCCGGTGGTGGTGCTGGTGCCGGCGATGCTGGCGCCGCGGCCCAGGGCTTCCTTGGCGTTGGCCGAGAGCGCGCCGAAGCTCATGCCGGCGATGGTCACCGGGATCTTCAGGTGGATCGGCTTCTTGGCGAAGCGGGTGCCCAGCACCACGTCGGTGCCGCACTTCTCGCGGTAGCCTTCCAGCGGATAGCGCGAAACGCTGGCGCCCAGCAGCAGCAGGTCGTCGAAGTGCGGCAGCTTGCGCTTGGTGCCGCCGCCGCGGATGTCGTAGATGCCGGTCTCGGCGGCGCGCTGGATTTCCTGGATGGTCAGGCGGTCGAAGGTGGCGGACTCGCGCAGCACCGGGGTGTGTTTCTCGCTCATGGGGGGTCTCCTCGCGGCGCGATCAGTAGGCCGAAGCGTTGTCGACTTTGAAGTTGTACAGCTGGCGGGCCGAGCCGTAGCGCTTGAAGGCGGCCGGGTCCTCGTCGAAGCCGGCGCGGTTGAGCAGCTCCTTCAGCTCCACCAGGTGCTCGGCGCGCATTTCCTTCTCGATGCAGTCCGAGCCCAGGGACTTGACCTCGCCCTTGACGTAGATGCGCACCTCGTAGAGCGAGTCGCCCAGGGCGTCGCCGGCGTCGCCGCAGACCACCAGGCGCCCGGCCTGGCCCATGAAGCAGCTCATGTGGCCGATGCTGCCGCCGACCACGATGTCCACGCCCTTCATCGAGATGCCGCAGCGCGCCCCGGCGTCGCCTTCGATCACCAGCAGCCCGCCGTGGGCGGTGGCGCCGGCGGCCTGGGAGGCGCTGCCCTTCACCCGCACGCTGCCGGACATCATGTTCTCCGCCACGCCCACACCCACGTTGCCGTGCACGGTGACGCTGGCCTTCTGGTTCATGCCCGCGCAGTAGTAGCCGGCGTGGCCCTGGATATCCACGGACACCGCCTGGTCGATGCCCACGGCCAGGTTGTGCTTGCCGTCGGGGTGGGTCACCAGCCATTCGCGGTCCTGCACCTCGCCGTGCAGGGCCTGGTTGAGTTCGCGCACCGAGGCGCTGGAAAGGTCGATGGTCTTCATGCAAGGGTCTCCAATGTTCTGCTCGGTGCGGGTCAGGCGCTTTCGCGCTCCCAGACGTAGAGGGTGGCCGGCTCCGGTTCCCAGACGCGCGCCTTGTCGATGCCCGGCAGGCTGGCCAGGGCCTGGTATTCCGAGGCCATGGCCACGTAGTCGTCGGTTTCGGCCAGCACCGCCGGCTTGCAGGCGATGGGGTCGCGGATCACGGCGAAGCCGTTGCGGGTGCCGATGGCGAAGGTGAAGAAGCCGTCCAGGTCGTTCAGCGCGCCGTCCAGGGCCTGGGCCAGGCTGTCGCCCTGGCGCAGGCGCCAGGTCAGGTAGCCGGCGGCCACCTCGCTGTCGTTGTCGGTCTCGAAGGCGATGCCCTGGCGCTTGAGTTCCTGGCGCAGGCGGAAGTGGTTGGACAGCGAGCCGTTGTGCACCAGGCACAGGTCGGCGCCGGTGGAGAACGGGTGGCTGCCCTCCATGGTCACCGCGCTCTCGGTGGCCATGCGGGTGTGGCCGATGATGTGGCTGCCCTTCATGCCGGCCAGGCCGAAGCGCTGCGAGATTTCCTGCGGCAGGCCCATGCCCTTGAGGATTTCGATGCTCTGCCCGGCGCTCATGATGCGCACCGCCGGGGCCAGCTCGGCCAGGGCCTGGCGCACCGCGGCTTCGTCGCAGTGGATTTTCAGCACCGCGGCGCTGGCGTTCTGGAACCAGTCCAGCGAGCAGCCCAGGCGCGCTTCCAAAGCGCCCATCAGCTCGGCCCAGGGGTAGCCGGCGTCGCTGGCCTGGAGGGTCAGCTTGACCCAGCCGTCGGCCACTTCGTCACCGTAGATGGCGAAGCCGGCGCTGTCCGGGCCGCGGTCGGTCATGGCTTGCAGCATGGGTTCGAAGAGCTTGCCGAGCTGGCTCTCCAGTTCGGGCTTCTTCAGGTAGAGGCCTACGATTCCGCACATGGTTCGTCTCCTTCGAGGCAGCAGGCGGCCGCCGCTTGGTCGTCACGGTCGCCCAGAGGGGTAAATGGGGTGCGCCCGGCGGGCGCGGCGGTCAGAAGAATTCGGTGTAGCGCTGGATCTCCCAGTCGGAGACGTGGCGGCTGTATTCCACCCACTCCATGCGCTTGAGCTTGATGAACTCGTCGACGATCTCGGCGCCGAGCACCTCGCGGAACAGCGGGTCGGCCTCCAGGGCGTCGGTGGCTTCCTTCAGCGACTGCGGCAGGGTCTTGATGCCGCGCGCGGCGATCTCCTCCAGGCTGAGGTTGTAGAGGTTCTCGTTGCACATCTCGCCCGGCTCCAGCTGGCGGTCGATGCCGTCCAGGCCGGCGGCGATGATGGCGGCGGTGACCAGGTAGGGGTTGCAGCCGGCGTCGGGCAGGCGGAACTCCAGGCGGCCGTAGGGGATGCGCACCATCGCCGAACGGTTGTTGGCGCCGTAGGCGATGAACGCCGGGGCCCAGGTGGCGCCGGACAGCGAGCGGCCCACCACCAGGCGCTTGTAGGAGTTGACCGTGGGCGCGGCGAAGGCGCACAGCGCAGGTCCATGGGCCAGCAGGCCGGCGGCGAAGTGGTAGGCCAGCTTGGACAGGCCCACGCCGCTGGGGTCGGACGGGTCGTGGAAGAGGTTCTTGTTGCTGGCGCTGGCGATCGACAGGTGGAAGTGCATGCCGTTGCCGGCGCGCTTGGGGTCGGGCTTGGGCATGAACGAGCAGATCATGCCCAGGTCGTTGGCGATCTCGCCGGCGGCCATGCGGAAGAAGGTGAAGCGGTCGGCCGATTCCATGGCGTCGCTGTAGGTGTAGTTGATCTCGAACTGGCCGTTGGCGTCCTCGTGGTCGATCTGGTAGATGTCGAAGCCCACCGGCTGCAGGGCCTCGGTCAGGCGTTCGAGGAACTCGCGGGAGCGCGACAGGCCCTTGTAGTCGTAGCAGGGCTTGTCGAGGTTGTCCGAGGCGTCCACCAGCTGCAGCTTGCCCTGGGCGTCGCGGCGGAACAGGCTGAATTCCGGCTCCAGCCCGGTGTTCAGCACCCAGCCCTTGTCGGCCAGGCGCTGCACCTGCTGCTGCAGCACGAAGCGGCTGTCGTAGGGGTGCGGCTTGCCGTCGACGTGGCCGATGCACACCACGCGGCCATAGCCCGGCTGCCAGGGCACCGGGATCAGCGTGGAGAGGTCGCCGCGGGCCATGAAGTCCGGGCCGTGGGGCTCCATGCCCATGCCGCAGATGGCGAACCCGGCGAACCCGGCGCCCTCCTCGGCCACCGCCTTGAGGCCGGACACCGGCACCGACTTGGTCTTCGCCGCGCCGTGGATGTCGACGAACTGGGCCAGCACGTACTTGATGCCGTGCTGGTCGATGGTGCGCTGGGTTTCGCTTGGCAACATGGGGGAGCTCTCCGGTTGAATGGGCAAGGCGTTGTCGGTGCCTGGGGCGGTTTGCGCCGGGGCTTCCGCCCCTCGAATTCCGCTCAGGAAACTTACTTTCCCATTAGGAATGCAATGCCAGTGCCAAGTCCGGAGCGCCGTGATGGGAGGCAGCCACGGCGGCTTTTCTTCTGTATATATGGGAAACTTGCTTTCACTGTGGGAAAGTTGCCAAGCCGCAGCCGCCTCTCCGCACTTTCTCAGTGCGAAATAATTATTCTTGAACCTAAACCGTGCAGGAACCCTGAATGTCGACCGAGACCCAACCGCGCCTCCGCCTGGAGCAGTACCTGGGCATGCAGATCAAGCGCCAGCGCCAGGCGCAGGAGCTCAAGCTGGCGGACGTGGCGCGCATCGCGGGGATCAGCCAGGGCATGCTGAGCAAGATCGAGAACGCCCAGGTCTCCACCAGCCTCGACACCCTGAGCCGCCTGTGCGACGTGCTCGGCATGCCGATGTCGAAACTTTTCAGCCAGTACGACCAGCCCGACGGCAACGCCCTGCTGGTGAAGGCCGGCGACGGCCTGGAAGTGGTGCGCCGGGGCACCGAGAAGGGTCACACCTACCAGTTGCTCAACCACACCCGCGGGCCGAAGAAGAACTTCGAGGCCTACATGGTCAGCATGGACGACGCCAGCGAGGAGTTCCCGACCTTCTCCCACCCCGGCACCGAGTTCCTCCACCTGCTGGAGGGCGAGTTGGTGTACCGCCACGGCAACCAGCTCTACCCCATGCAGGCCGGCGACAGCCTGACCTTCGACGGCGAAACGCCCCACGGCCCGGAGAAGCTGGTGCAGGTGCCGATCCGGCTGTTGTCGATCATGAACTACGGCAACGATTGAGCGGCCGGGAGACCAGGCACGCCATTCCCCTGTAGGAGCGAGCTTGTCCGCGATAGCCGGAGATTCCGGCGCGATTCGCGAATGAGATCCGCTCCTACACCACCCCACCCGCTCCTACAGTCCGAGGTGAGGCGTGATTCCCGCGTAGGGCGCATAACCATTCGCGGTTATCCGCCGATGTCAATGCCTGCACCGTCCCCCTGTAGGAGCGAGCTTGCTCGCGAACAAATACGGTGCCATGCGGTTCGCGAGCAAGCTCGCTCCTACAACGATCCGCCGGCCCGCTGCACTCCCCGACCGTCCGGCCGAAAACTTTCCTGTCAGGATAAAAATTTTCCCCAGGGTATGGACCCACGGATTCGCTTCGCCTATAAAAGCGCGAAAGGAAATTTATATTCCCAACAGTAAAAATCCATTCACCGGCAAAAGCCGTCCCCGCCGGTGAAACTTCCGCCCTTGCGCGCCGAGCTGCCTCCACACATCACGAGGACCCGACATGCACCACACCCCCAGCCACTTCATCATCCGCATCAGTTGCCCGGCGGTGTCCGGGATAGTCGCGGCGGTGACCACCTACCTGGCCGAGCAGGGTTGCTACATCAGCGAGATGGCGCAGTTCGACGACGAAGGCAGCGGCCGCTTCTTCATGCGCGCCGTGTTCCGCTTCAACGAGGGCCTGGAGGGCGACATCGGCAACATCGAGTCCGGTTTCGCCGACGTGGCCAGCCGCTTCGACATGGACTGGAGCCTGCACAGCAGCGCCAAGCCGATGCGCGTGCTGCTGATGGTCAGCAAGTTCGACCATTGCCTGGCCGACCTGCTCTACCGCCACGCCAAGGGCGAGTTGGAGATGAGCATCACCGCCATCGTCTCCAACCATCTCGACCTGCGGCCGATGGCCGAGCGCGAAGGCATCCGCTTCATCTACTTGCCGGTCACGAAAGACACCAAGGCCCAGCAGGAAGCCGAGCTATTGAAGATAGTCGCGGAGACCGGCACCGAGCTGGTGGTGCTCGCCCGCTACATGCAGATCCTCTCCGACGACCTCTGCAAGCAGCTCTCCGGCAAGGCCATCAACATCCACCACTCGTTCCTGCCCGGCTTCAAGGGCGCCAAGCCCTACCACCAGGCCTACGAGCGCGGCGTGAAGCTGATCGGCGCCACCGCGCACTACGTCACCAGCGACCTCGACGAGGGCCCGATCATCGAGCAGGAAGTGCAGCGCGTGGACCACGCCTACGCCCCCGACGACCTGGTGGCCATCGGCCGCGACACCGAGACCATCGCGCTGTCCCGCGCGGTGAAGTACCACCTGGAACATCGCGTATTCCTCAACCACGACCGCACGGTGATCTTCAAATGAATGCCATTCCCAGCGTCAAGCTCATCGACGGCAAGGCCACCTCGGCGCGGGTGCTCGCCGAGGTCCGCGAGGAAGTCCTGGCCCTGCGCGAGCACGGCATCCAGCCGGGCCTCGCCGTGGTGCTGGTGGGCAGCGACCCGGCCAGCCAGGTCTACGTGCGCAACAAGGTGCTGCGCGCCGAGGAAGTCGGCATCCGCTCGCTGGAGCACAAGCTGCCGGCGGACACCGGCGAGGCCACCCTGCTCCAGCTGATCGCCGAATTGAACGAAGACCCGGCGGTGAACGGCATCCTCGTGCAACTGCCGCTGCCCAAGCACATAGACGAAAACCGCGTGCTCCAGGCCATCGACCCGCTGAAGGACGTCGACGGCTTCCACAGCGAGAACGTCGGCGGCCTCAGCCAGGGCCGCGACGTGCTCACGCCCTGCACCCCGGCCGGCTGCATGCGCCTGCTGCACGACACCTGTGGCGACCTCGCCGGCAAGCACGCGGTGGTCATCGGCCGCTCCAATATCGTCGGCAAACCGATGGCCGCGCTGCTGCTCAAGGCCCACTGCACGGTGACCGTGGTGCACTCGCGCAGCGCCAACCTGCGCGAGCTGTGCCGCCAGGCCGACATCGTGGTCGCCGCCGTGGGCAAGCCGCGCCTGGTCGACGCCAGCTGGCTGAAGCCCGGCGCGGTGGTGATAGACGTGGGCATCAACCGCATCGACGAGGACGGCCGCAGCAAGCTGGTCGGCGACGTCGACTTCGCCAGCGCCCTGTCCCAGGCCGCGGCCATCACCCCGGTGCCCGGCGGCGTTGGGCCGATGACCATCGCCTACCTGATGAAGAACACCCTGGCCGCCGCGCGCCTGCAACGCGCCGGCGCCACCGCGGAGTAAGCAGCATGCCTTTCGCCCTCCTGAAATACGGCCTGAGCGCCGACTACCCGGTGGAAGTCGACTTGCCGCCGCCCTGCGAGCTGAAGCCGCGCTACGACGTGGTGATCATCGGCGGCGGCGGCCACGGCCTGGCTACCGCCTACTACCTGGCCAAGTACCACGGCGTGACCAACGTCGCGGTGCTGGAGAAGGCCTACCTGGGCGGCGGCAACACCGCGCGCAACACCGCGGTGATCCGCTCCAACTACCTCACCAGCGAGGGCGTGAAGTTCTACGCCGAGTCGGTGCGGATGTTCCAGGGCCTGTCCAACGAGTTCGACTTCAACATCATGTACTCCGAGCGCGGCCAGCTGACCCTGGCCCACACCGACGCCACGGTGCGCGCCTTCCGCCAGCGCGCCGAGGTGAACAAGCACTTTGGCGGGCGCACCGAGATGCTCGACCGCCAGCAGATCCGCGAGCTGGTGCCCACGCTCAACCTCGACCCCGGGCACCTGCCGGTGATCGCCGGGCTGTGGCACATCGACGGCGCCACCGCGCGCCACGACGCCGTGGCCTGGGGCTACGCCAAGCAGGCGGCCAAGCGCGGCGTGGAAATCCACCAGCTCACCGAAGTGCAGGACCTGGTGGTGCGCGACGGCCGCATCGAGGCCGTGAAGACCAACCGCGGCACCGTGCAGTGCGGCTGCGTGGTCCAGGCCATCGCCGGGGCCAGCTCACTGCTGATGGCCAAGGCCGGCATCCGCGCGCCCATCCACACCTACCCGCTACAGGCCATGGTCACCCAGCCGTTCAAGCCGTTCCTCGACCCGCTGGTGAGCTCCTCGGCGCTGCACTGCTACGTGCAGCAGACCAGCCGCGGCGAGATCGTCTTCGGCGGCGGCTCCGACCCCTACCCGCTGTACAACACCCGCTCGACCCTGGACCTGAAGGAAAGCCTGCTGGCCCACGCCATCGAGATGTTCCCGTTCATGGCCAACGCCAAGCTGATGCGCCAGTGGGCCGGGATCACCGACATGACCCCCGACTACAGCCCGATCATGGGCCTGTCGCCGGTCGAGAACTACTACCTCGACGCCGGCTGGGGCACCTGGGGCTTCAAGGCCACGCCCATCTGCGGCAAGACCATGGCCGAGCTTGTGGCCAGCGGCGGCAAGGTGCCGGAGCTGATCGCGCCCTTCGCCCTGGAGCGCTTCAGCCGCTTCCAGCAGGTCAACGAAATGGGCGCCACCGCGGCCAGCCACTGAGGATGCGCAGATGAAGATCATGACCTGCCCGCTCAACGGGCCCCGCAACATCAGCGAGTTCACCTACGGCGGCGAATTCAAGCGCATGCCCGACCCGGCCGGCTGCTCCGACGCGGAGTGGGCCGACTACGTGTTCAACAGCGACAACGCCGCCGGCGTGGTGCTCGAATGGTGGCTGCACAACGCCTCCAGCTACTGGTTCCTGGCCGAACGCCACACCGTCAGCGACCAGGTGATCCGCACCTTCGACCCGAAGGAAATCTTCGACCGCCGCATCGACTTCGCCCCGCAGGAGACCGCCCAATGAGCGCCCTCACCCGCCTGCCCGCCCCCATGGGCCTGCTGATCGACCGCACGCGGCCGCTGCGCTTCTCCTTCGACGGCCGCGACTACCAGGGCTACGAGGGCGACAGCATCGCCAGCGCCCTGCTCGGCAACGGCCGCTGGCTGCTCTCGCGCTCGTTCAAGTACCACCGCCCGCGCGGCCCGCTGACCCTCGCCGGGCAGGACGCCAACGCCCTGGTGCAGTTGCCCGACGAGCCCAACGTGCTGGCCGACATGCACCCCGCCCGCGAAGGCCTGGCGGTGGAAGGCCAGAACTTCTCCGGCAGCCTCGACAACGACCGCGACGCCTACCTGGGCAAGTTCTCGCGCTTCATGCCGGTGGGCTTCTACTACCGCTCGTTCTACAAGCCCAAGGGCATGTGGAAGGTGTGGGAACCGCTGATCCGCAAGAAAGCCGGCCTCGGCGTGCTCGACCTTGGCTTCAAGCCGCAGTACTACGACAAGGCCTACCTGTTCGTCGACCTGGCGGTGATCGGCGCCGGCCCCGCCGGCCTGCGCGCCGCGCTGGACGCCGCCAACGCCGGGGCCAGGGTGTTGCTGGTGGAACAGCAGCCGGTGCTCGGCGGCTCGCTGAACTACGCCCGCTTCGACATCGCCGGCCGCCGGGCCGCCGCGCTGCGCGCCGAGCTGGTGGGCGCCGTCGAGGGCCACCCGAACATCCAGGTGCTGACCCAGGCCACCTGCAACGCTTGGTTCACCGACAACTACCTGCCGGTCATCCAGCACAAGCGCATGTACAAGGTGCGCGCCACCCGCTGCCTGGTGGCCGCCGGCTCCTTCGACCAGCCGGTGGTGTTCCGCAACAACGACCTGCCCGGCGTACTGCTGACCAGCGCCGCGCAGCGGCTGATGAAGCTCTACGCGGTGAAGCCGGGCAAGCGCGCCGTGGTCCTCACCGGCAACGACGACGGCTACCTGGCCGCCCTCGACCTGCAGGAACAGGGCGTGGAGGTGGCCGCGGTGGTGGACATGCGCGCCGCCCCGGCCGACGCCGAGCTGGCCGCCGAACTGCAGCGCCGGCACATCCCGCTGCACGTCGGCAGCACCGTCTACGAAGCCCTGCACGAGGCCGGCATGCGCCACGTCAGCGGCGTCGACATCCGCCGCATCGCCGGCCAGGGCGAGGTCGCCGCGCAAGGCACGCAGCTGGCCTGCGACCTGCTGTGCATGTCCGCCGGCTACATGCCGGTCTACCAGTTGCTGTGCCAGGCCGGCGGCAAGCTGGCCTACGAGGAGGAGCGCGCCGAGTTCGCCATCAGCGGCCTGCCCGCCGGGCTGGACATCGCCGGCTCGGTGAACGGCCGCCACGCCCTGGGCAACGTGCTCGCCGACGGCGCCCATGGCGCCGCCGCGGCCCTCGCCGCGCTGGGCCTGGACGCGCCGGCGCCGGCCGCCTTCGCCGGCGAGGCGCAGGTGAACTTCCCCTGGCCGATCTTCCCCCACCCCAAGGGCAAGGACTTCGTCGACTTCGACGAGGACCTGCAGGTGCGCGACATCGTCAACGCCACCCGCAGCGGCTACCGCGACGTGCAGCTGGTCAAGCGCTTCTCCACGGTCGGCATGGGCCCGTCCCAGGGCCGCCACTCGGCGCTGCCCACCGCGCGCCTGGTGGCCCAGGCCACCGGCCGCGGCATCGGCGAAACCGGGGTGACCACCGCGCGCCCGCCGTTCGAGGCGGAGAAGCTCGCCCACGTCGCCGGCCGCGCCTTCGACCCCTACCGGCAGACGCCCATGCACCGCCGCCATGTCGAGGCCGGGGCGAAGATGATGCCCGCCGGCATCTGGCAGCGCCCGGCGTTCTACGGCAAGGCCGAGGATCGCGAGCGCTGCATGCAGGAAGAGGCCCGCCACGTGCGCGAGCGAGTCGGCCTGATCGATGTCTCCACCCTAGGCGGCCTCGACGTGCGCGGCCCCGACGCCGCCGAGCTGCTGGAGCGCCTGTACACCTTCGGCTTCGCCAGGCTGGCGGTCGGCCGCACCCGCTACGCGCTGATGACCAACGAGCACGGCGTGGTGATCGACGACGGCGTGTGCGCGCGCCTGGGCGAGCGGCACTTCTACGTCACCGCCACCACCAGCGGCGTCGACCGCATCTACCAGCAGATGCTCAAGTGGAATGCGCAGTGGCGCCTCAACGTGGACATCGCCAACGTCACCGCCGCGCTGGCCGCGGTGAACCTGGCCGGCCCGCTGTCGCGCCAGGTGCTGGCCAAGCTCTGCGACGACGTCGACCTGTCCGCCGCAGCCTTCCCCTACCTGGGCGTGCGCAGCGGCAAGGTCGCCGGCATCCCGGCGCGCATCCTGCGGGTGGGCTTCGTCGGCGAACTGGGCTACGAGGTGCACGTGCCGGCGCGCTTCGCCGAGCGCCTGTGGGACGCGCTGATGGAAGCCGGCGCCGAGCACGGCATCCGCCCCTTCGGCGTGGAGACCCAGCGCCTGCTGCGCCTGGAGAAGGGCCACGTGATCATCGGCCAGGACACCGACGGCATGACCCACCCGGCGGAGATCGACATGCAGTGGGCGATCGGCCGCAAGAAGCCGTTCTTCGTCGGCAAGCGCTCCATCGAAATCCTCGAGGCGCAGCCGCTCAAGCGCAAGCTGGTGGGCTTCGTCCTGCCCAAAGGCAGCGCCCAGCCGCTGGAGGGCCACCTGGTGCTCGACGGCGCCGACATCAGCGGCAACGTCACCTCCTGCGAGTACTCGCAGAGCCTCGGCCAGATCGTCGGCCTGGCCTACGCCGGCGCCCACCAGGCCACCCCGGGGATGCAGATCCCGATCCGCGTGGAGGGCGGCGCGGTGGTGCGCGCCACCGTCGTCCAGCTGCCCTTCTACGACCCGCAGAACCTGCGCCAGGAGCTCTGAGCCATGTCCAGCCTGAAAGCCGAAGACTTCATCGAACGCAGCCCGCTGTACCCGCTGCACCGCGGCGCGCGCCTGGCCGCCCTGGGCCGCGCCGCCATAGTCGCGCGCTACGGCGAGCAGGAAGAGCACGCGCAGTTGCGCAGCTGCGCGCTGATCGACCTGAGCAACCTGCCCCGCGCCGGTTTGCGCGGGGCCGACGCCTCCGCCTACCTGCAAGCCCGCGGCTACGCCCTGCCCGAGGCGCCCAACCGCGCCCTGCGCCAGGCCGACGGCGGCCTGGTGGCGCGCCTGTCGCAGACCGAGTACCTGCTGCTGGGCAGCCTCCACGACGGCGGCGCGCGCGTCGCCGCCGAAGAGGCCGCCTGGCAGCTGGACGACAGCGCCAACTACCTGCTGCCGCGCCAGGACAGCCACGCCTGGCTGCAACTGAGCGGCGAGCACTACGCGCAGGTGATGGCCAAGCTCTGCGGCGTCGACCTGCGCCCGACGGCCTTCGGCCCCGGCGCGGTGGCGCAGACCTCGGCGGCGCGGCTCAACGTCATCGTCATCAACGCCAGCGACGACGACCTGCCCAACCTGCAGATCCTCTGCGACCGCGCCTCGGTGCAGTACTTCTGGGAAGCGCTGCTCGACGCCATGGCCGAGTTCGACGGCCGCCCGGTGGGCATCGACGCCCTGCTCGACTGACCGGCCGGCGGCGCCCCGCGACGGGCGCCGCCGTGGAGGCCCCATGAGTGAAAGCGACTACCGCGTGCCGGCCCTGGAACGCGGCCTGAACCTGCTCGGGCTGTTCAACGCCCGCCAGCGCAGCCTGGGCATGAACGAGATGGCCGAGCGCCTGGGGGTGAGCCCCTCGGCGCTCTACCGCATCGTCCAGACGCTGCAGGACATGGGCTACCTGAACCGCCTGGAGCGCAACCAGTACGAACTGGGCGCGCGGGTGATCTCCGACGGCTTCGCCTACCTGAGCAGCCGCGACATCGTGGAAATTGCCCTGCCGCACCTCAACGCCCTGCGCGACAGCACCTCGCTGTCGTGCCACCTGAGCATCCGCGAGCAGACCGACAGCCTGTACATCTACCGCGCCTTCGCCCCGCAGCGGCTGACGGTGAACATCCCGGTGGGCACCCGCCTGCCCTGCCACGTCACCGCCCTGGGCCGGGTGCTGCTCACCGCCCTGGACGAGGACGGCCTGGCCCAGCTCTACCAGCAGGTACGCCTGGACGACTACCCGCCGCCGGCGCCGCGCACCCTGTTGGAACTGCAGCACACCATCGCCGAGGACCGCGAACGCGGCTGGGTGCTGCACCGCTCGGACTACTCCACCGCCATCGCCACCGCCATCCGCGACCGCAGCGGCCAGGTGGTGGCCGCCATCAACCTGTCCGGCCCGGAGGCGGTGCTGGCCACGCCCAGCGCGGAAGGCCGCTACCTGGGCCTGCTGCGGGAAACCGCGGCGGACATTTCCGCCGAGCTGGTGCTCTAGGCCAGCCGGGGCGGCGGCCCAGCCACCCCGTGCCGCTCACCTCGCCCCGACAGATTGGTTGAGTACGCTTTTTCTCACCTTCAGGTTTCAAAAACCTCACGCAAGCCCTCCCCCTTCAATCCCTTTCCCCAGCGCCCCAGCCCGCCTCCGGCGCACGTCGGCGGCTGCCTGGCGGCCTGACGCGACCGGCCATTGCGCCCTGTGCCCGGCCGACGCAGCCGACCGGTCGGTCATTCGCTGAAGAAAAAGCCCGCGACCTCTGTTGACAGGTTTTGCCCATCGCCCATACGCTGAATACATCGCTGCACACATCAAAGCGCACAACACACCACACAGCGATGAAAGTTGTTTGCCTTCTGCCTACAAAAACAAATTTACGGAGAGGTCAAAATGGCTCGTATGTTCCCCCGCTCCATCCGCAAGGCCCTCGCCTGCGCGGCCGCCGTCGGCGCGCTGCTCACCCAGACCCCGTCCCAGGCCGCCGATACGTCCATGTGGCAGGGCGTGCAGAAGACCGGCGTATTGCGCTGCGGCGCGGCGGTCGCCGCGCCCTATGTGATGCGTGACGCCGGCAGCGGCCAGTACAGCGGCTACTTCGTCGACCTGTGCCGCGACTTCGGCGAGAAGGTGCTGAAGGTCAAGGTGGAGTTCGTCGACACCAACTGGGACAACCTCGTCGCCGGCCTGCAGAGCGGCAAGTGGGACCTGGCCATGGCCCTCAACCAGACGCCCGAGCGCGCCCTGGCGGTGGCCTTCTCGGCGCCGGCCACCGACTACCAGGTGTCGCTGGTGGTGAACAAGGAGAACCCCAAGTTCAGCGGCGCCGGCAACGCCATCGCCGACTACGACAAGCCCGGCGTGACCTTCGCGGTGATGTCCGGCACCGCCCAGGACAAGGCGATTTCCTCTGTGCTCAAGCAGGGCACCGTCATGCGCCTGCCGGGCATGGACGAAACGCGCCTGGCGCTGATGTCGCGGCGCGCCGACGTGCTGGTCGACGCCAGCGACACCAACCACCTGTTCGCCATGGCCAACGACTGGGCCAGGGAAGTCCTGCCCAAGCCGGCCCTGGCCAAGCAGGGCGTGGCCTTCGGCATGCGCCGCGACATCTCCGCGGCGGACCTGCAGGTGCTCAACATCTACGTGACCCAGCGCCGCGAGACCGGCGAGATCGACCGCCTGGTCGACAAGGCCTCCGCCGAAGTCAACGCCAAGACCGCCGCCAAGTAACTCCCGCCGACACCGGGGGCCGCGCAACGGCGGCCCCCGCGGAGAACACCGCTCATGAATACCCCGCGTTTGGTGGCTGCCCAGCCACAGGCTCCGTTCGCCCCGGATTCCACCGCCGGCGGCGACTTCATCCAGCTCCGAGGCGTGTGCAAGGCCTACGGCGAACAGCTGGTGGTGATGGACAACATGGACCTGGACATGCGCGCCGACGACCGCCTGGTCATCATCGGCCCGTCCGGCAGCGGCAAGAGTTCGCTGCTGCGGGTGCTGATGGGCCTGGAGGGCATCCAGGGCGGCAGCATCGCCTTCCAGGGCCAGCCCTACATCAGCGGCGGCCAGCGCCGCGGCAAGCCGCTGAACGAGGCGCTGCGCACGCAGATCGGCATGGTCTTCCAGCACTACACGCTGTTCCCGCACCTGTCGGTGCTGGGCAACCTGATCCTCGCCCCGTGCAAGGTCCATGGCCTGTCCCGGGCCGCGGCGACGGAGAAGGCCCGCGCCTACCTCGCCCGCCTGGGCCTGGAGAGCAAGCTGCACGCCTACCCCAGCCAGCTCTCCGGCGGCCAGAAGCAGCGCGTGGCCATCGCCCGCGCGCTGATGCTCGAACCCAAGCTGATGCTGTTCGACGAAGTCACCTCGGCGCTGGACCCGGAGATGGTCATCGAGGTGCAGAACGTGATGCTGCAGCTGGCCGAGCAGAAGATGGCGATGATCATCGTCACCCACGACATGCACTTCGCCCGCCACATCGCCACCCGCGTGGTGTTCTGCGCCAACGGCCGGGTGGTCGAGCAGGGCCCGCCCGAGCAGATCTTCAGCCAACCCAGGGAGGCCCGCACCCGCGAGTTCCTGGAAAAGGTCGTGCACCTGGATTGAGGGCGGCGCCATGAATTACCAATTCGACTTCCATTTCTTGAGCGGCAGCCTGCCGGCGCTGCTCGGCGGCCTGAAGGTCACCCTGGAGCTGGCCCTGGTGTCGAACCTGATCGGCCTGGTCTGCGGCTTCGGCCTGTGCCTGATGAGCCTCAGCCGCTGGTTCTTCGTCCGCTGGCCGGCGCAGCTGTTCATCGAGTTCTTCCGCTGCACCCCGGCGCTGCTGCAGATCGTCTGGTTCTTCTACTGCGTGCCGATGCTCTTCAACGTGTTCATCGACCCCATCGCCATGGGCTTCCTGGCCCTGGGCCTGAACCTCACCGCGTTCAACGCCGAGGCCTACCGCGCCGGCGTGCAGGCGGTGCCGCGCGAGCACCTGGACGCCTGCGTCGCCCTGGGCCTGAAGCCCTGGCAGCGCACGCTCTACGTGGTGCTGCCGCAGGCCCTGCGCAGCGCGGTGCCGGTGCTGATGACCAACGGCATCGGCAGCCTGCAGCAAAGCGCCCTGGTGGCGATAGTCGCGGTGTCCGACCTGATGTACGTCGGCAAGAGCCTGGCCACCGAGGCCTACCGCCCCCTGGAAACCTACACCCTGATCGCCCTCGTCTACTTCGCCCTGTCGCTGCCCATCGGCCAGTTGGTGCAGTACCTCGAACGGCGCCAGGACCTGGCGACGCAGCGCTGAGGAAACCGCCATGAGCCTCGATTTTTCCGTCGTCTTCTCCTACTGGCAGGTGCTGCTCAAGGGCCTGGCCCTGACCCTCGCCTTCACCCTCGGCTGCGCCGTCATCGGCAGCCTGGCCGGCTTCGTCCTGGCCCTGCTGCGCAACGTGCGCAGCCGCCTGCTGAAGCTGCCGGTGACGCTGTTCGTCGAGTTCTTCCGCGGCACGCCGCTGCTGATCCAGCTGTTCTGGGTGTTCTTCTGCTTCCCGGTGGTGTTCGGCCTGGACATCCCGCCCTACGTCTCGGTGGTGATCTCGCTGACGCTGTACATGGCGGCCATCACCAGCGAGACCTTCCGCGGCGCGCTCAAGTCCATCGCCGGCGAGCAGCACGACGCCTGTACCGCGCTGGGCCTCACGCCGCGGGTGAAGGTGCTCTACGTAGTGTTCCCGCAGGCCCTGCTGCGCGCGGTGCCGCCGCTGCTGTCGAACGTCGTCAGCCTGTTCAAGGAGAGCGCGCTGATCTCCTCCGTCGGCGTCGCCGACCTGATGTTCGTCGGCCAGAACATCTCCAACAGCACCGCGCGGCCGGTCGAGTTCCTCTCCGCCGTCGCGGTCATCTACTTCCTCGTGGCTTTCCCGCTGACCCGCCTGGTCGGCGTGATCGAAGCCCGGATGCTCAGGCGCTACGCCTACTAACCCCCCACCACCGATGCGGAGATCCACCATGCAACTCACTGGCATCCTGCCCGCCCTCGTCACGCCCTTCGACAAGTCCGGCGCGGTCGACCACGACACCCTGGCCTCGATCCTCGAATACCAGCTCAAGGCCGGTGTCAGCGGCTTCGTCCCGCTGGGCTCGACCGGCGAGTACTACGCGCTCACCAACGAGGAGCGCCGCCAGGTCCTGGCCACGGTCAAGGAAGTGGTCGGCGAGCGCGGCACCTTGATCGCCGGCGCCAACGGCTCCTGCACCCGCGAGGTGCTGGAACAGGTCAAGCAGACCGTGGAAGCCGGCTACACCAACCTGCTGATCGCCCCGCCCTACTACGCGCTACCGTCCCAGGAAGAACTGCTGGCGCATTACCGGACCATCCTGGAGACCTTCCCGGAAATCAACCTGGTGCTCTACAACTACCCGGTGCGCACCAACGTCGAGGTCGGCATGGGCGTGGTCCAGGCGCTGGCCGAGCACCCGCGCGTCATCGCCATCAAGGAAAGCAGCGGCAACCTGCTGCGCGCCATCGAGATCGGCACCAACTACAAGGACAAGGTGCAGCTGTCCTGCGGCTCCGACGACCAGGCCCTGGACTTCTTCCTCTGGGGCGCCAGCAGCTGGATCTGCGGCCCGGCCAACTGCTTCCCCGACCAGGTGACCGACTTCTACCGCAAGTTCGCCTCCGGCGACCTGGCCGGCGCCCAGGACGTGATGCGCAGCCTGTTCCCGGTGATGGCCAGCCTGGAAAGCGGCAAGTTCGTGCAGAAGGTGAAGTACGGCTGCGAGCTGGCCGGCTTCAGCGCCGGCAACGCGCGCGCCCCGCTGCTGCCGCTGACCGACGAAGAAAAGGCCGAATTCCGCAAGGTATTCGAGGCTTCCCAGCGCTGAGCGCATGGACGCCGCTACCGCCCCGGCAGCGGCGTCCCCTGGAGGACGCACCCCATGAGCCGACAGAGTTTCACCTGCATCGAAGGCCATACCGAAGGCATGCCCGTGCGCATGGTCGTCGACGGCGCCCCCGAGCTGCACGGCGCCAGCATGAGCGAAAGGCGCCAGCACTTCCTGGCCGAGCACGACTGGATCCGCCGGGCGCTGATGCTCGAACCGCGCGGCCACGCGCACATGTCGGGCACCCTGCTCTACCCGCCCGTGAGCGAGGACGCCGACCTCGCGCTGCTGTTCATCGAGACTTCCGGCTGCCTGCCCATGTGCGGCCACGCCACCCTCGGCTCGATCACCTTCGCCCTGGAAGCCGGCCTGGTCCGGCCGAAGACGCCGGGCACGGTGATCGTCGACGTCCCCGCCGGGCGCATCAGCGCGCAATACCGCATGCAGGACGGCAAGGTCGGCGGCGTGCGCTTCACCAACGTGCCGAGCTTCCTCCTGCACCGCGACCTGAGCATCCGGCTGCCGGCCCTCGGCGAGCTGCGCCTGGACATCGCCTACGGCGGCAACTTCTACCCGATCATCGAGCCGCAGCCGAACTACCCCGGCTGCGAGCACTTCACCCCGCAGCAATTGCTGGCCTGGGGGCGCGAGGTGCAGGCGCTGGTGAACCGCGAGTTCGCCGTGGCGCACCCCGAGGACGCCAGCATCCGCGGCGTGAAGCACTGCATGTGGGCCGGCCGCCCCTTGGCAGCCGACGCCGATGGGCGCAGCGTAGTGATTGCCGGCGACAGCCTGATCGACCGCTCGCCCTGCGGCACCGGCACCTCGGCCCGGGTGGCCCAGCGCCATGCCCGCGGCCTGCTGGCGCGCGACGCCGTGTTCCGCCATGAAAGCCTGATCGGCAGCCGCTTCGACGGTCGCGTCGAGGAAGTCCTGGCCCTGGCCGACGGCACGCCGGCGGTACGCCCGAGCATCGAGGGCCGGGCCTGCATCACCGGCCGCGCCGAACATTACGTCGACAGGGCCCAGCCCTACTGGCAGGGTTTCAGCCTGGAAGACTTCACCGACCACCGCAGCCCGGAAGAGACCCTGAAATGAACGACCCGCAAGCCGCTTCGCAAAACGCCATCGTCGTCGGTGGCGGCATCGTCGGTGTCTGCTGCGCCCTGTACCTGCAGCGCGAAGGCTACCGCGTGACACTGGTGGACCCGGCCGCGCCGGGCGACAGCACGGCGAAATGGAGCTGCGGGCAGATGGCGGTGAGCGAGGTTATCCCGCTGTCCAAGCCGGGCATCCTGATGAAGGTGCCCGGCTGGCTGCTCGACCAGCGGGGCCCGCTGGCCCTGCGCCCCAGCGCGCTGCCGGGCATCCTGCCGTGGTTCCTGCGCTTCGTCGCCTGCGCGCGGCATTCGAAGATCGCCGAGATCGCCCGCGACATGGCGCGCCTCACCCATCACGTCTACGAGGACTACGCGCCGCTGCTCGACGCCTGCGCGGACAAGAGTCTGCTCGGCCAGCGGCCGATCATCGAGGTGTTCGACTCGCCCGCCGCCCTGGTCCACGAGCGCCCGCACCTGGAGCTGCGCAAGTCGCTGGGCTTCCAGTCCGAGGAACTCGACGGCGCCGCCATCGGCGACCTCGAACCGGCCCTGGCCGGCAAGTTCCGGCACGGCCTGCTGTTCCCCGACTGGCGCGCGGTGAACGACACCGAAGGCTTCATCGCCGCGCTGACCGAGAGCTTCATCGCCCAGGGCGGCATCCGCGTGCGCGAGCGGGTGAAGCACATCGACGAAAGCGCCGACCGCGCCGCCGGCGTCACCCTGGCCGACGGCAGCCGCTACCCCGCCCAACTGGTGGTGGTGGCCGCCGGCACCGGCTCGCGGCAGTTCTTCGAGCAACTCGGAGTGAGCATCCCGCTGGCCGGCATCGCCGGCTATCAGGCGGTGCTGCCCACCCCGGGCGTGGACATCCGCCATTCGGTGATCTACGCCGACGGCGGCTTCTGCTTCGCCCCCATGACCCGCGGCCTGCAGATCGGCGGCACCATCGAGTTCGCCGGCCCCAACGCCGAACCCAACTTCCGGCGCGCCGAGATCATCCTGGAAAAGGCCCGCCGCGTGCTGCCGCAGCTCGACACCGCCAAGGTCGAGTTCGGCGTCGGCTACCGCCCCTTCCTGCCCGACACCAAGCCGGTGATCGACCGCTCGCCGCGCCTGGGCAACGTACTCATGGCCTTCGGCCACGGCCAGCTCGGCCTCACCCTGGGCGCCACCACCGGCCGCCTGGTCGCCGACCTCGCCGCCGGCCGCCGCCCGGCCCAGGACCTCAGCCCCTTCAGCACTCGCCGCTTCGCCTTCATCGGAGGAACCGCATGAACTACCAGCAGCTCTACATCGACGGCCAATGGCTCGCCCCCGCCAAGGGCGGCAGCTTCGACACCTTCGACCCCAGCGACGAAACCCTCCTCGCCCGGGTGGCCGCCGCCACCGCCGAGGACGTGGACGCCGCGGTGCGCGCCGCCCGCCGGGCCTTCGACGAAGGCCCCTGGCCGCGCATGAGCGGAGCCGAGCGCGCCGCCGTGCTGCGCCGCATCGCCGAAGGCATCCGCGGCCGCCAGCAGGAACTGGCCGAACTGGAAGTGCGCGACAACGGCAAGCCGCTGCCCGAGGCGCTGTGGGACATCGGCGACACCGCCGGCTGCTTCGACTTCTACGCCGGGCTGGCGGAAAAGCTCGACGCCGGCCAGGAGCAGGAAATCGCCCTGGCCGACGAGCGCTTCAGCTCGGTGGCGCGCAAGGAGCCGGTGGGCGTGGCCGGCGCCATCATCCCCTGGAACTTCCCCATGCTGATGGCCGCCTGGAAGGTCGCCCCGGCCCTGGCTGCCGGCTGCGCCATGGTGCTCAAGCCCTCGGAACTGACGCCGCTGACCGCCCTGCACCTGGCCCAGATCGCCCATGAAGCCGGCCTGCCGGCGGGCGTGCTCAACGTGGTGACCGGCCTGGGCGCCGACGCCGGCGCGCCGCTGGCCGAGCACCCGGGCGTGGACAAGCTGGCCTTCACCGGCAGCGTGCCCACCGGCAGCCGGATCATGCAGGCCGCCGCCCGCGACATCAAAAACATCAGCCTGGAGCTGGGCGGCAAGTCGCCCTTCGTGATCTTCGCCGACAGCGACATCGAGGCCGCCGTGGAGTGGATCCTCTTCGGCATCTTCTGGAACCAGGGCGAAGTCTGCTCGGCCACCTCCCGCGTGCTGGTGCAGCGGGCGCTGTACGAACCGCTGCTGGCGCGCCTGGCCGAAGAGGCGCGGAAGATCACCATCGGCAACGGCCTGCGCGAAGGCGTGCTGCTCGGCCCGCTGGTCAACAAGACGCAGTACGACAAGGTGCTGCAGGCCATCGCCCGCGGCCAGGAAGAAGGCGCGCGGCTGGTCTGCGGCGGCGAGCGCCCGGCCGGCCTGGACAAGGGTTATTACGTGCAGCCGACGGTGTTCGCCGACGTGCCCGAAGACGCCTGGATCTGGAACGAGGAAATCTTCGGCCCGGTGGTCTGCGTGCGCCCGTTCGACAGCGAGGACGAAGCCGTGCGCTCGGCCAACGCCTCGCGCTTCGGCCTGGGCGCCGCGGTGATGTCCCGCGACCTGCCGCGCTGCGAGCGCGTCGCCCGGCGGTTCCGTGCCGGCATCGTGTGGATCAACTGCTCGCAACCGACCTTCAGCGAGGCGCCCTGGGGCGGCTACAAGCACAGCGGCATCGGCCGCGAGCTGGGCGAATGGGGCCTGAACAACTACCTGGAAACCAAGCAGATCACCCGCTACGACAGCGAGCAGCCCTGGGGCTGGTACATCAAGTGAGGTGCGACTGATGCGCTGGAAGAAGACGCTGCAACTGGCCGACGTGCACTGCGAAGGCGAGATCGGCAAGGTCATCACCGGCGGGGTGCTGGGCATCCCCGGCGAGACCATGCTGGACAAGATGAATTACATCAACGAGGTCGACGACAGCCTGCGCCGCCTGGTGGTCATGGAACCGCGCGGCTGCCTGCAGATGTCGGTGAACCTGCTGCTGCCGCCGACCAACCCTGCGGCCGACGCCGGCTTCATCGTGCTGCAGGCGGACAAGGCCCACCCGATGTCGGGCAGCAACTGCATCTGCGTGGTCACCGCGCTGCTGGAGCTGGGCATGCTGCCGATGCAGGAGCCGGAAACCACCGTGGTGCTGGACACCCCCGCCGGGCTGGTCACCGCCCGCGCGCGCTGCGCCGACGGGCGCTGCCTGGGAGTGTCGCTGGACATGGTGCCGGCCTTCGTCGAGCAACTGGACGTGCCGATCGACGGCGGCGAGTTCGGCCCGCTGAAGGCCGACATCGCCTTCGGCGGCGTGTACTACGCGCTGATCGACGTCGAGCAGGTTGGCCTGGCCATCGCCCCGGAGAACGCCCGCGAGCTGGCCGATGCCGGCGTGAAGCTGCGCGGCCTGATCAACCAGCAGGTGCGCGTGCGGCACCCGCTGTACCCGCAGATCGACGAGGTGGCCTACGTGATGTTCCGCAACCGCCTGGACGCGCGCACCTACCAGACCTGCACCACCCTGCCGCCGGGGCGCGTCGACCGCTCGCCCTGCGGCACCGGCAGCTCGGCCAACCTCGCCACGCTGAGCGCGCGCGGCCTGGTGCGGCCCGGCGAGCGCCTGGTGTCGCGCTCCACCATCGGCGGCGAGTTCCAGGTGGAGTTGCTCGGCGCCACGGAAGTGGCCGGCAAACCGGCAGTGCTGCCGCGGGTGGAAGGCCGCGCCTGGCTGTACGGCATCCAGCAGATCGGCGTGGACCCGGACGACCCGCTGGCCGCGGGCTTCATGCTCAGCGACACCTGGGGCCCGGCGTTTCCGCGCTGAACGCGGCCACGCTAAGATGGCGGGCTGGTCTGTATGACACAGCCCGCGCACACCGAGACCTGATGATGGCCAAAGAAGAAGAAGTGGAAAGCCCCGGGCGCCGCCATGGCGGACGCTATATCTACGAGGAGCTGCGCAAGCAGATCCTCACCCTCAAGCTCAAGCCCGGCGTGCAGCTGGACGAAGTCTCCCTGGCGGCGCAGTTCGGCCTGTCGCGCTCGCCGGTGCGCGATGCCCTGGCCCGGCTGACCAGCGAAGGCCTGGTGACCATCCTGCCCAACCGCACCACCCTGGTCACGCCCTTCGAGATCGAGGAGTTCCCCAACTACGTGGCCGCGCTGGACCTCATCCAGCGGGCGGTCACCCGCCTGGCCGCGCTCCAGCGCAGCGACGAGGACCTGCAGGCGATCCGCAAGGCCGACGCGGCCTACATGGCGGCGGTGGAATCCGGCGACTTCCAGGCGATGTCCGAGCTGAACAAGGCCTTCCACATGGCCATCGCCGAGGCCGGGCGCAACCCCTACTTCGTCAGCTACTACGAACGCCTGCTGGGCGAAGGCCAGCGCCTGCTGCACCTGCACTTCGACTACATCGTCAGCTCGGCCGGCACCGCCCGCCTGGGCCGCGACCACGAGGAAATCATCGAAGCCATCGCCGCCCGCGACGCGGAAGCCGCCGAAAAGGCCGCCCACGAGCACACCATGCTGTTCCAGCGCCGCTTCCTGGAATACATGCAACAGAACCTGACGGCGAAAATGAGCCTGGCCTGAACTTCAACCACCCCCGAACTTCAACCACCAATAGGAGCAAGGGATGTCTTCCGCGAAACCGCTGTGCGGGCAAAACATTCTGGTCACCGGCGCCTCCGGCCAGATCGGCGCAGCCATCGTCCGCCGCCTGGCGCGGGAAGGCGCCCGGCCGATCATCCACTTCGGCCGCGACCGGGCCGGCGCCGAGGCGCTGCTCGCCGCTGTCGGCGGCGAGGGCTGGCTGGTCCAGGCCGACCTGTCGGACGCGCAGGGGCCCTTCCAGCTGTGGCGCGAGGCCCAGGCCCTGGCCGGGCGGGTGCACGGCCTGGTCAACAACGCCGGCATCCGCACGGAAATCTCCATCGATGCCGACGAGGCGGCCTGGACGGCGGCCTGGCAACGGGAGTTCCAGGTCAACTTCTTCTCCGCCGCCACGCTGTGCAAGGAAGCCCTGCGCCATTTCCGCGCCCTCGGCGGCGGGCGCATCGTCAACCTCGCCAGCCGCGCCGGGCAACGCGGCTATGCCGCCGACGCCATGCCCTACGGCGCGACCAAGGCGGCGCTGCTCAACCTCACCAAATCCATCGCCCGCAGCTTCGGCCAGGACGGCGTGGCGGCGGTGGCCATCGCCCCCGGCTGGGTGCGCACCGACATGGCCGAAGACTTCATCGCCAGGCACGGCAAGGCCGCGGCGGTCGCCGAAATCCCCATCGGCGAAATGGCCGAGCCGGACGAAGTGGCCGAACTGGTGGCCTTCGCCCTGCGGCCCTCGCTGCCGTCCCTGAGCGGCGCGACGCTGGACCTGAACGGCGGCAGTTATATCCGCTAGCGGCCGGCCCCAGTCGCCGCGCAGGTTGCCGGAGGCCGCCCCTCCCGTTACAACGAGAGGCTGGACATCAGGCGGCTGACAGGGTTTTCTGAAGGGCTTTAGCGGCCACGACAGAACCAAGCGCGTGGCGACCGACGAACTCCGTCCAAGGCGAGGATCGACATGCCGAACGAAACCTACACTCCACCGCGCGTCTGGACCTGGGACAAGGACAACGGCGGCACCTTCGCCAGCATCAACCGTCCCGTCGCCGGGGCCACCCACGACAAGCCCCTGCCACGCGGCAAGCATCCGCTGCAGCTGTATTCGCTGGCCACGCCCAATGGCGTCAAGGTGACCATCCTGCTCGAAGAGCTGCTGGAACTGGGCCTGGACGGCGCGCAATACGATGCCTGGCCCATCAGCATCAGCCAGGGCGAACAGTTCGGCAGCGGCTTCGTCGAGATCAACCCGAACTCCAAGATCCCCGCCCTGCTGGATACCGGTCTGGAGCCCGCGCTGCGCGTCTTCGAGTCCGGCTCGATCCTGCTCTACCTGGCCGAGAAGTTCGGGCGCTTCATCCCCGGCGACATCGCCGGGCGCACCGAAACCCTGAACTGGCTGTTCTGGCAGGTCGGCAGCGCCCCCTTCCTGGGTGGCGGCTTCGGCCACTTCTACGCCTACGCGCCGGAAAAGTTCGAGTACCCCATCAACCGCTATGCCATGGAGGTCAAGCGCCAGCTGGACGTGCTCGACCGGCAGCTGGCGAGCAACCGCTACGTCGCCGGCAGCGAGTACAGCATCGCCGACATGGCGATCTGGCCCTGGTACGGCGCGCTGATGAACAACCAGGTCTATGCCGCCGCCGAGTTCCTCGACGTCGAGACCTACACCCACGTGCGCCGCTGGACGGACGAAATCGGCAAGCGCCCCGCCGTGCAGCGTGGGGTCAAGGTCAACCGGACCTGGGGCGAGGCCCACGAGCAAGTGCCCGAACGCCACGGGCCCGACGACTTCCGGCGCTGAGACGGGCGGCCGGTCAGGCGGAACCGCCGCCGGGCGGCGACTCCCGGCCACGGGCCGCCTCCATGGCCTGCACCAGGCCGCGGGCGCCGGAGCCCCATTTGGTGATGACCTTCACCGCCTCGGTGAAGGGCACGTCGACCGGGTGCACGCGATGCGCCTCCAGTACGTACACGGCGCCGGCGAAGGGTGTCGGCACCGAGGGCACGAACACGGTGTAGCGGCCGTCCTCGAAGGCCTCGATGATGAAGCCGGGCACCAGGGCCTCTTCGATTTCCACCAGGGCCGGCTTCCAGATGCCGTCGTTCTTCTCGCCGGCCACCTGCAGGGTCAGGCTGCGCAGCAGTTCGTAGCCGGGGATGCGCTCGAACACCGAGCGCTCCAGCCGGCCTCGGGCCAGCTTTCCCAGGCGGGTGCGCACGGCGAGGCCGATGACGAAGCAGATCACCAGCACGAGCAGCACGGACAATATCTGCTGGGCCGGCAGGCTCTCCGGCAGCAGCTGGGTGAAGGGCCGGACCAGTTGGCCGGCCGAGGCGATGCCCTTGAGCAGGAGCAGCAGGGCCAGGTAGATCGGCAGGACGACCAGCAGGCCTGCCAGCACGCACCTGCCGATGAAAGCGACGGCGTTTTTCACGGAAGCACCTCCTCGGGTTGCTGGCCGCGGCCCGTGGAAAACACCTGCGCAGGGTCGGCCACGCGTGCCGGCGGGAGGCCGGCAGGGCTTGGAGATAGCCTAGACGACGGTGGGTCGTTTCACTTTCCCTTGGCTCTGGAAGACCAAAAACCAGAGCAAGAGCCGCTTTTGCTCTTCGTAGGAGCGAGCTTGCTCGCGAACCCCGCAGTCACTGGGTTTCCGCGTTCGCGGGAATGACGGGGGATGGTTAGGCGTTTCAGGATGACTCAGGATTTTCCTCCCGCCCCGAACGGCCCCCTCTCCCTTCAGGGCGGGGCGCGCAGCCGAGGGCTGGGGAGAGGGTTACGGACTCCCCCCACACACCTCTGCCAACCCTGACTCCGCTCCCCCTCCCTAACCCTCCCCCGCAAGCGGGAGAGGGAACCGTTCGGCATGAAACGCAATCACGAAGCGCCCTGCCCCCACATCCGTCTAGCCAAACCAATCGCGGACGGAGTCCGCTCCTACGGGTCCAGAATCGCTTCGGCGTTTCGGCCAACGGCGTATAACCGCGAACGGTTATACGCCCTACGCGCTCAGGATGATTCCGAACTCGCCGCCCACGCCGAACGGCCCCTCTCCCTCCGGGAGAGGGCTGGGGTGAGGGTGCGGAGCCTGGACTGGGCGCCTTCGCTGAACCAAGGCCCCCCCTAATCCCACCGCAACCAGCGCCTCAGATCCACTGATCGTTGCGCTTGCGCCGCACCCGCAGCAGGGTCGGCAGGATCAGCCCGACCAGCAGCCCGGCGCCGGCGATGCTGCCGCCGTAGGCCATGTAGCGCATCAGCACCTGCTTGTTCTCGTCGCCCAGTTGCGCCTGCGCCGCGCGCAGTTCGGAGCGGGCCTTGGTGAGTTCGTCGTCGAGGCCGGCGCGGGCCGCCTGCAGTTCGTCGATGAGTTTCTTGCGCGAGTCCAGGGTTTCCTGCATGCCCTGCACGCGGGTCTTCCAGCTGTCGTTGATGCCCGCCAGTTCAGCGCTCAGCTCGCTCACCTTCTGCTCCAGCTGCGGCAGGCGCTCGGCCTGGCCGGGCTTGTCCTGCAGGTCGCGGCTGGGGATCCACACGCTGCTGCCGCTTTCGCCGCGCACCTGGCTGTAGTCGCCCTGGGTGTTCAGCAGCTCGACCTTCTGCCCCGAGGTCAGGGTGCCGACGATGCGGTAGCCGTCGGTGGGGCCGCTGCGCACGTAGGTCGTCAGGCTGTCGCTCACCCAGCGCGCATTGCCGGCGCCCTCCTCGGCCTGCGCCGCGGCGCCGGCCGCCAGCAGGCCACCCAGCAGGCAGGCGCCCAGGGCGCGGGTGGGAAGGGATACGGAGGCGGGGAAATGACGGGATAGGGACATGGGCAATCTTCACATGGCGATAAACGAACCCCGGCGAGCGGGCGCGGTAAAAAGCCGGCCAGGCAGATGCTCCGGGGCGGCTACGATCTTGCTATCGGCGCGGCGCAATCACCCGGCTGGCGCGGGCCCGGGCCCGCCGCCCGGGGGGCCGACAGCAGACAGACAGCGCAACGGCGCAATGAGTTCACCGGGCGCCGTGATGGGGGGATGGGTGGTCGGTGGCGCACTGATGACTGACGGCGAGCCTGTAGTTCGTCGCACCACCCGCCTCCGCTCGTCGCCCGCCCGGGCGCCCGCGGGCATTCGCGTGTTTGCTTTAAGCACCACCTTCGCGGAGGGCCCGCCATGTGCCGGCAGATCCTGTTCTCGCTCGCCACGCTGATCGTCCTGACGCTGGGAACGGCCGCCTGCAGCAGCCGGGACTGCGCCTCCGGGCAGCAGACGGACTGCAAGGAACGCGACAGCCGCCAGCAGATTCCCAGGCAACAGATCGATCCGCGGATTCAGTCGTTGCCCAGGTATTGAGGTTTGGATTGGCGGCGGTGCCGGGGTGCTTTTCGTAGGATGGGTTGAGCGAAGCGATACCCATCACCGTGGCCGCATGGGTTTCGCTTCGCTCAACCCATCCTACGGGGTGTGGTGTTTGCCGGAGGCGTAGGATCTCATCCGCGAATCGCGCCGGTGGTTTCGGCTATCGCGGACAAGGTCCGCTCCTACGGTTCCAGGAAGCACGGTCGTAGGACCTTGTCCGCGATTGGACCCGCCGGCGGCGCCCCCTACGGCGCCTCCTTCCCCGTGGTATCGCCGATCAACGTCGCCGCCTTCAGCTCCGGCCTGGGCTGGCTGCGCAAGGCCTTCACCTGCCCGGCATCCACCGGCTCGGCCTGGTTGCCCCAGCTGCTGCGGATGAAGTTGACCACCTCGGCCACCTGCTGGTCCGACAGGCGCCAGGCGAAGCCGGGCATGCTGAAGGTGGACGGCGCCGTCGCCGTGGCCGGCAGGGTGCTGCCGTCGAGCACGATGTGGATCAGCGAGGTGGCGTCCGCGCTCTGCAGCACCGGGTTGCCGGCCAGCGCCGGGAACACCCGGGCGTAGCCCTTGCCGTCGGTGCGGTGGCAGGCGGCGCAGTTGTCGACGTAGAGCGCGGCGCCGGTCTTGCCGTCGTCGCCCTTCCACAACGCCCCGGCGACCTGGCGGTCTTCCCGGAACGGCTTGTCGTCGGGGTTCACCGGCGGCAGGGACTTCAGGTAACGGGCGATGGCGGCCAGGTCGGCGTCGGTCATGTACTGCATGCTGTGCTCGACCACGTCGCTCATGCCGCCGAACACCGCGCTGCGTTCGCTGCGCCCGGTCTTGAGGAAGGCGACGATCTGCGCCTCGCTCCAGCTGCCCAGGCCGTCCTTGTGGTCGCCGCGCAGGTTCTTGGCGATCCAGCCTTCCAGCGGCGCGCTGCCGGACAGGTACTCGGGCCCGTCGGCGGCGGCCAGGGCCTTCTCCTGCATGGTCAGCGCCCGCGGCGTGTGGCAGGCGCCGCAGTGCCCCAGGCCTTCCACCAGGTAGGCGCCGCGGGCCAGGGTCGGGTCCTGCCCGGCGGCGGCGAAGGGCTTCACCTCGGGGGCGAACAACCCGCGCCAGATCGCCAGCGGCCAGCGCATGCTCAGCGGCCAGGGAATGTCGCTGTCCTTGTTCTCCTGCACCACCGGCGCCACGCCGTGCATGAAGTAGGCGTAGAGCGCGCGCATGTCCTCGTCGCGGACGCGGGCATAGGACGGGTACGGCATGGCCGGGTACAGGGTGCTGCCGCCCTTGCCGATGCCCTGGCGCACGGCGCGCTCGAAGTCCTCGTAGCTGTAGTTGCCGATGCCGGTCTTGTCCGGGGTGATGTTGGTCGAGTAGATGGTGCCGATGGGCGTGGCCATCGGCAGGCCGCCGGCGAAGGGCTCGCCGCCCTTGGCGGTGTGGCAGGCCACGCAGTCGCCGGCGCGGGCCAGGTATTCGCCCTGCTTCACCTGCGCCGGGTCGGTCGCATCGGCGGCGTATAGCGCAGTGCTGGCGGCCATGGCCAGGGCGGCGCTGAGGAATGTCTTCATGTTCCGGCCTCCTATGCCTGCACCAGCGGGCCCGGGTGCTTCAGGTACACCTCGCGGATGGCCCGCGCCGACCAGTAGGTCAGCGCCGCCACCAGCCCGGTGGGGTTGTAGCCCAGGCCCTGGGGGAAGGCCGAGGCGCCGGGGACGAACACGTTGTGCACGTCCCACACCTGCAGGTAGCGGTTCAGGGCGCTGGTCTTGGGGTCGGTGCCCATGATCGCCCCGCCGTTGAGGTGGGTGGTCTGGTAGACGGTGGCGCCGAAGTGCTGGCCGAACTCCTTCATCGGCGCGGTGACCACCTTGGCGCCCATGGCATCGGCGATCTTGCGCATCTGCGCGACCATGAAGCGGTTCATCTTCACGTCGTTGTCCTTCCAGTCGAAGGTCATGCGCAGCAGCGGCTGGCCGTAGGCGTCCTTGTACAGCGGGTCGAGGTCCAGGTAGTTGTCGCGGTAGGACTGGTGCGCGCCGTGGGTGTCCATCGCCAGCATGTGCCGGTAGCTGTCGGCCAGCGCGGCCTTCCAGGCGCTGCCCCACTTGGGCGTGCCCGGCGGCACCTTGGCCCCGGCGATGGGCTTGGTGCCGGCCTGGTTGACCCAGAACGGCGAGCCGCCGACGAAGCCGTGGGGGCCGTGGTCGAAGTTGTCGGCGTTGAAGTCGTCCACCGCCACGCCGTTGCCGCCGGCGCCGATGAAGGGGTTGGTGTGGTGGCTGGCCTTGTCGAAGAAGGCGCTCACCGTGGAGATGTTCTGGAAGGCGAAGTTGCGCCCCACCACGCCCTCGTTCCTCAGCGGGTCGTAGGGCTTGCCGATGCCCGAGAGCAGCATCAGGCGCACGTTGTTGAACTGGAAGGCGCCGAGGATCACCAGGTCCGCCGGCTGCTCCACTTCGCGGCCCTGGGCGTCGACGTAGGTGACGCCGGTGGCCAGGTCCTTCTCGGCGTTGAGGTTCACCCGCAGCACGTGGGCGTTGTTGCGCAGTTCGAAGTTGGGCACCTGGCGCAGCGCCGGCAGGATGTTCACGTTGGGCGAGGCCTTGGAGTACATGTAGCAGGCGTAGCCGCTGCAGAAGCCGCAGAAGTTGCACGGCCCCATCTGCGCGCCGTAGGGGTTGGTGTAGGGCCCGGAGGTGTTGGCCGAGGGCAGGTTGTAGGGGTGGTAGCCGACCTCGCGGGCGGCCTTCTCGAACAGTTGCGCGGAGACGGTGTTCTTCTGCGCCGGCAGCGGGAAGTCGCTGGAGCGGTCGGCGGCGAAGGGGTTGCCGCCCTTGTCGCGGCCCACTACCTGGCCCTTGATCGACCAGGCCGTGCCGGAGGTGCCGAAGACCTTCTCGGCGAAGTCGAAGTATGGCTCCAGCTCGTCGTAGCTGACGCCGAAGTCCTGGATGGTCATGCCCTCGGGGATGAAGGCCTTGCCGTAGCGTTCCTCGTAGTGGCTGCGCAGGCGCAGTTCCACCGGGTCGACGCGGAAATGCACGCCCGACCAGTGCAGCCCCGCCCCGCCGGTGCCGGTGCCGGGCAGGAAGGCGCCGAACTGGCGGTAGGGCACGGCCAGGTCGCTCAGGCCGTGGCGCAGGGTCACGGTCTCGCGGGAGATGTCCATGAACAGTTTCTTGCGCGAGTTGTAGGTCAGCTCGTCCATGGTCTGCGGGTAGACGCCGTCGGGGTAGGTGTCGCGGGCCGGGCCGCGCTCCAGGGCCACCACTTGCAGCCCCGCCTCGGTCAGTTCCTTGGCCATGATGGCGCCGGTCCAGCCGAACCCGACGATGACCGCATCGACTTTCTTCAATACCTGGGCCATTGCCTCAACCTCGCTCGCCACTGATGGAAACCGGCGGGAAGGGATAGCGCTCGTCGCGCTCCACCCAGTCCATGAAGTCGGCGCGGGCGCCGGGGAAGCCGATCAGCTTCCAGCCGGCCAGGCCCTGGTTGCCGCCGTGCAGCGGGTCGCTGAAGAAGCCCTCGCGGGTGTTCAGCCAGAGCATGGCGAAGAAGGTCGCCGCCGGCACCGCCTGGAATTCGGCCTTGCCGCCGTCCAGGGCTTCCAGCGCCTGCTGTTGCTGCGCCGCGTCCAGTTCGGCGAAGGGTTTGTTCCACTTGGCCTTGCACCAGGCATCGGTCTCCTGGATGCCCAGGCGGTAGATTTCCTGCGGGCTGAGCTTCAGTTGGTAGCCCAGCTCCGGCGCGGCATCCGGGTGGAAGGGCCCCTGCATGTACCAGAGCCCGCCGCTGCCGTAGCGGGTGTTCAGCTGGCGGTCGATGAATTCCGGCACGCCGGCGTCCGCGGCCCCCGGGCCCAGCGCGTCGGTGGGGATGAGCACGGCCACGGCGGCCTGGACGAAGGCCCATTCCTGGGCGGTGAAGAAAGTCGGCTGGTAGGCGCGCGCGCCGCCCTGCCGCGGCTCGGCGGCGGGCTGCGGGTCGGCCGCGGGCGTGCTCGGGCCGCCGAGCACCACGCTGCCCACGCCGGTGCCGGCCAGGGTGGCCACGGGGATCAGCGCCAGGGACTTGCGCAGGAAGTCACGCCGCGCCGGTTGCGCGGCGGCTGGGTCGTCGTTGGACATGGCTGGGTCTCTCCTTTTTCCAACAGGTCAATCAGGTCGTGTAGGTCTTCTCGCCCCTTTTGCGGCCGGTGGTGCCGGGCGCGTGGGGCTGTTGTTCGTGTCGGTAAGCATAGGTGGCTATCGAAAGCGCGCCGGTTACAGGGAAGCACGGGCGCTTTTCGTAGGATGGGTTGAGCTTGCGAAACCCATGCTGTCGGGGTGATGGGTATCGCTTCGCTCAACCCATCCTACGGGGCTGGAAATCCGAATCGCGGACGGAGTCCGCTCCTACGGGTCCGGAGGCATGGGACTCTCCCGCTTGCGGTAGAGGCTGGGGAGACCTCAGCGCAGGAATTTCAAATCGGAAGGCGAGTCGATGGCGAACTTCTGCACCGTCTCCCCCAGCTTGCCGCTGGCCGGATCGCGGCGCATGACCACGACCTGGTTGCTCTTCTGATTCGCCACCAGCAGGAAGCGCCCACTGGGATCGAGGCTGAACTCGCGCGGCTCGATGCCCTCCACCGAGCGCCGCTGCAACTCCTTCAACTGGCCACTCGCCGGATCCACTGCATACACCAGCAGCTCACTGGCCTTGCCACGGTTGCTGGCGTAGAGGAACCGCCCGTCTGGCGACAGGTGCACGGCGGCGGCAGCCTTGTGCGCGGCGTCCTGGCCGGCGGCCATGTCCACCAGTTGCGTGCGTTGCAACTGGCCGTCGCGTACCTCGAACACGGCGATCTGCCCGGCCATCTCCAGGGTCAGGTAGGCATAACGGCCGTCATGGCTGAACAGCAGGTGGCGCGGGCCGCTGCCCGGCGGCAGGTCCACTGCCGCCGGTTGCGCCGGGCTCAGCGGGTGTTCGCGGTTGGCCGCGTCGTAGCGGTAGACGAAGACCTTGTCCGCGCCCAGGTCCTGCACGTAGACGTAGCGCCCGTCCACCCCGGAGACCACCGAGTGCACGTGGCTGCTGGCCTGGCGCTCGGGGTTGACGCGGGAGGCGCCGTGGCGCTCCTGCTGCACCACACCGCTCAGTTGGCCCTGCTCGTCGATGCCGAGCACCGCCAGGTTGCCGCCCGGGTCCGGGTGCACCGCGTAGTTGGCCACGAACAGGTGCCCACCCCCGGCCGCCAGGCTGGAGTGGGTGGGCTCGTCGCCACGGCTTTGCACCTGGTTCAGCAGGCTCAGCTGGTGGTTGGCCGGGTCGATGGCGAAGGCGCTGACCTTGCCGAGCGGGTCGCTCGCGCCGGGGCCGTTCTCGTTGACGGCGTAGAGGCGCGTCTGGTCGGCATTGAGCGTCAGCCAGGAGGGGTTTTCGCTGGGCACCACCTGCAACGCCTCGGCCTGGATGTGGCCGCTGGCGCTGTCGAAGCGGTAACGGTAGATGCCCTGGCTGCCGGCGCCGGTGTAGGTGCCGACCAGTAGGTCGTATTGCTGGGCGGCGCTGGCCGGCCCGGCGAACAGGCCGGTGCCGGCGCACAGCAGCAGGGTCAGGGCGGCGGGTTTGATCATGATGGGCGTGTCCTTGCAGGCAGAGGGTCGGTCACGGGTCGGACCGGGTGAAAAGGCGGCGGTTCAACCGGATCGACGCGCCCAGGCGCCGGGGTTGACCAGGTTCGCCGGGCGTTCGCCGGCCAGGGCCGCCAGCAGGTTGTCCACCGCGCAGCGGGCCATGGCCTCGCGGGTTTCCTCGGTGGCCGAGCCGATGTGCGGCGTCGCCACCAGGTTGTCCAGCCGCAGCAGCGGCGAATCCGCCGGCAGCGGCTCGCGCACGAACACGTCGAGGCCGGCGCCGCGGATGCGCCGCTCGCGCAAGGCCCGCAGCAGTGCCTCTTCGTCCAGCACGCGGCCGCGGGAGATGTTCACCAGGATGGCAGAGGGTTTCATCAGCGCCAGTTCGCGTTCGCCGATCAGCCCTTGCGTCTCGGCACTCAGCGGCACGCACAGGCAGACGAAGTCGGCCTCGCCCAGCAGCGCATCCAGCGACAGGTGGCGCGCGCCGTAGCGGGCCTCCACCTCCGGCCGCGGCCGCCGCGCGCTGTACAGCACCCGCATGCCGAAGCCGGCCTGGGCGCGGCGCGCCAGGGCCTCGCCGATGCGGCCCATACCGACGATACCGAGGCTCTTGCCATGCACGTCGCAGCCGAACTGCGCCGGGCCGATGCCGGCCTGCCAGTGCCCGGCGCGGATCCAGCGGTCCAGCTCGGCCACCCGCCGGGCGCTGGCCAGCAGCAGGGCGAAGCCGGTGTCGGCGGTGGTCTCGGTGAGCACGTCGGGGGTGTTGGTGAGCAGCACGCCGCGGCGCTCCAGCTCGGCGATGTCGTAGTTGTCCACGCCCACCGAGACGCTGGAGACCACCTCCAGCTGCGGCGCCAGGTCCAGTAGCCCGGCGTCCAGGCGCAGGCTGGCGCCCAGCAGGCCCTGGGCGCCGGGCAGCGCCGCGCGCAGGCGGGCCAGGCCGTCGGCGGCCGGGTCCTCGATCAGGGTCACCTCGGCGTGGGCCTGCAGGCGCTGCATCAGCGCGTCGGACAGGCGCTTGTAGAGGACGATGCGTTTCTTCATGGTCGAATCTTCCTAGTGGCCCAGCGCCGGACGAAGGCGCTCGGCTTTCTGCGAGGGGTTGAGGATGGCGGTCAGGGCAACGGCCGCCAGCAGCGCGCCGCACATGAACAGGTAGGAGGCGCCGGGCCCACCGGTGGCGCCGTTGAGGTAGCCCACCAGCCAGGAGCCGGAGAACGAGCCCAGCGCGCCCATGCTGTTGATCAGCGCCATGGCGCCGCCGGCGACGTTGCTCGGCAGCACTTCCGGGACGATGGCGAAGAACGGCCCATAGGGCGCGTACATGCAGGCACCGGCGATCACCAGCAGCGCGTAGGAAGCCCAGAAGTGCTGGCTGCCCAGGGCGTAGGAGCCGTAGAAGGCCAGGGCCGCGACCAGCAGCGGCGGCCAGACGAAGCGCTTGCGCTTCTGCAGGCGGTCCGAGGCCCAGGACACCCCGAGCATGGCCAGCACCGCCACCAGGTACGGCAGCGCCGACAGCCAGCCGGCGCTGACGATGTCCAGGCCCGAGGCCTGCTTGAGGATCGACGGCAGCCAGAGCACGAAGCCGTACACGCCGATGCTCCAGCAGAAGTACTGCAGGCAGAGGATGATCACCTTGGGCGAGCGGAACGCCTCGCGGTAGTTCTTCACCGGCCTGATGCCCTGCTGCTCGGCGGCCAGGGCGCGCTGCAGCGCGGCCTTCTCGGCCTCGTCCAGCCACTTGGCCTGGGCCGGGCGGTCATCCACCAGGCGCCACCAGATGAAGGCCCAGAGCACCGCCGGCAGGCCCTCGATGATGAACATCCAGCGCCAGTCGAACTGGCTCACCAGGTAGCCGGAGAGCACCGACATCCAGAGGATGGTCACCGGGTTGCCGAGGATCAGGAAGGTGTTGGCCCGCGAGCGCTCGGCGCGGGTGAACCAGTGGCAGAGGTAGACCAGCATGGCCGGCATCACCGCCGCCTCCACCACGCCCAGCAGGAAGCGGATGCCCACCAGCAGGTAGACGTCGTGGACCATGCCGGTGAGCGTGGCCAGGCCGCCCCAGAGGATCAGGCTGGCGAAGATCAGCTTCTTCACGCTGCGCTTCTCGGCGTAGATGGCGCCGGGCACCTGGAAGAAGAAGTAGCCCAGGAAGAACAGCGCGCCCAGCAGCGAGGACAGCGCCGGGGTGATGTTCAGGTCCTCGGCCATGCCGGAGGCGGCGGCGAAGCCGTAGTTGGCGCGGTCCAGGTAGGCCAGGCTGTAGGTGACGAAGACGATGGGCATGATGTGCCACCAGCGGCGTGGGGCGAGTCGGTCGATCTGCATGGCATTTCTCCTGAGCTTGTTGTTCTTGTCGCAACAGGTGCCGGCCGGGCCGGCGGTTATAAGGTCCGGTTCAGGCGCGCAGGCGGGCGTCGTGGGCTTCGAGTTCGTGGCGCAGGGGCAGGCCTTCCATGTCGCCGCGCGACTGCACCGCGCGGCTGCCGCACCAGTTGCCGCGGGCCACCGCGTGGCGCAGGTCGCAGCCTTCCAGCAGGGCGCTGATCACGCCCACGGCGAAGGCGTCGCCGGCGCCCACGGTGTCCACCACCCGCGCCACCGGCTGCGCCGGCACCACGCCTTCGCGGCCGTCGGCGTCGCGGAAGTAGGCGCCCTCGGCGCCGAGCTTGATGGCCACGCACTCCACGCCCCGTTCAAGGTAGAAGCCGGCGATGGCTTCGGGCGACTGGCGGCCGGTCAGCAGGCGGCCCTCCTCCAGGCCCGGCAGCACCCAGTGGGCCTTGGACGCCAGGGCGTTGATCTCGCGCACCATGGTGGCGCGGTCCGGCCACAGCGAGGGGCGCAGGTTGGGGTCGAAGGACACGCTGCGGCCGGCGGCGCGCATGGCGTCCAGCAGTTGGTGGGACAGCTCGCGGCAGCTCGCCGAAAGCGCCGGTACTATGCCCGTGGCGTGCAGGTGGCGGGCGCGCAGCAGGCCCGGGCGCAGCAGCGTCGGCGACATGCGGCTGGCCGCCGAATGGCGGCGGAAGTATTCCACCCGCGGGTCGCTGCCGTCGTCGCAGCGGGCCTTGAGCTGGAAGCCGGTGGGGTGCTGCGCGTCCACCTCCACGCCGTCGCAGTCCAGGCCCTCGCGGCGCAGGCTGGCCAGCACGAAGCGGCCCAGGCAGTCGTCGCCCACCCGGCTCAGCCAGTTCACCCGCAGGCCCAGGCGCGCCAGGCCGATGGCCACGTTGCTGTCGGCGCCGGCGATGCGCTTGCCGAAGCCTTCCACCTCGGCCAGGTCGCCGCACTGCTCGGCGACGAACATGGCCATGGTCTCGCCGAAGCAGAGCACGTCGTGTTCAGCCATGGCGCACCTCCGCGGCGCGGCCCAGCTGCGCCAGTTGCGCCACCTGCTCGCGGATCAGGCTGGCCAGGTCGTCGCCGGCCAGCGGGTATTCGATGGCGCGCGGCACGCCGGGGGCGAAGCGCGCCAGCAGCGCCTCCCACTCGTCGAGGTCGGCGGGCTGCGGTGGTATGGCCACCAGGCGCCCATCCTCGCGGCGGCGCACCGCCTTGCAATGCACGTAGCGCACCCAGGGCCCGAGCAGGCGCGCGGCCCGCTGCGGCGACTCGCCCTGCCAGTGCCAGTTGCCGATGTCGAAGGTCATGGCCAGCGGCAGGCCCAGCTCGGCGGCGCGGCGGAAACAGCGCAGCAGCGGCTCGACGCGGCCGCCCCGGGCGGTCTGGTCGTTCTCCACCAGCAGCGCCGGCCCCTGCGCCAGCAAGGGGCGCAGGGCCTCCAGGTCACATTCGTCGCGGTAGTGGCCGAGGGAAACCTTCAGCGCCACGGCGCCGGCCTCCCCTGCCAGGCGCAGGCGTTCGGCCACAGCCGGCTCCAGGCTGGCGTCGGCGCGCCACAGCTCCAGCGGCGCCGAGTACAGGCTTTCCAGGCCCTGGGCGGCGCTGGCCGCGGCCAGGGTGGCGGCATCGGGCAGCGCGTCGAAGAGTTCTTCGCGCCATTCGACGCGGCTCGCGCCGGCCTCGGCCAGCAGCGCCAGGTAGGCGGCCTGGCCCCGCTGGCGCACGGCATCGGCGCCGAAACTGGACAGGCTGATGGATACGGGGTTCGCGTGCATTGTTCTTGTCCTTCTCGTTCAGCCGGATGAAACCGGTTTCATTTCTGGCCGAAAACCATCGCGGCGCCGGACCGCCCCGGTTTCAGCCGCGTGCTGGGGTGGAGCCTCTGACGATGAGTTCGGCGCGCAGGTCCAGGCGCCGCGCCGGCAGCGTGGCCCCCTGCAGGCGTTCCAGCAGGCACTGGAAGGCCGCCTGGCCGATGCGCTCGGTGGGTTGGGCCAGGGCGGTGATGCCGCCGCCGACCAGGGGGTACCAGTCCAGTTCGTCGAGGGCCAGCAGGCCGACCTCGTCGAACAGGCGCACGCCCATCTCGTGCAGGGTGCGGGTGGCGCACAGGGTGGCCACGCCGTTGCAGGTGAACAGCGCCTGCGGGCCGTGCCCGGCGCCGGCGAGGAAGGCGGCCAGTTGCCCGCGCAGGTCGCCGCCGGTTTCCAGCACCTGGCCGCGCAGGCCGGGCCGGCGGGCGATGGAGGCCTGGAAGGCGGCCACCCGCTCCTGCCGCGAGCTGGTGCCGTCCAGCGGCTCGCTGACCGCCAGGATGTCGCGGTAGCCGCGGGCCTGCAGGTGGTCCAGGGCCTGCTCCACGGCATCGGCGTTGTCCAGCCCCACCAGGTCGGAGCGCAGCTCTTCCAACTGGCGGTCCACCAGCACCATGGGCAGCTCGCGGGCCAGGCTGGCCAGCTCGCCGGCGTGGTGGCCGAGGGTGTTCACGATCAGGCCTTCGACGTTGTACGACTGCAGCGCCTCCAGGTGCAGGCGCTCCTGCTCGTCGTCGCGGTCGGTGTTGCACACCACCAGGCTGTAGCCGTGCTGGCGGCAGGCGGTCTCCACGCCGTGCATCACGGCGACGGAGTAAGGGTTGCGGATGTCTGCCAGGAGCATGCCGACCAGCCGCGTGCGGCCGCGCTTGAGGCCGCTGGCCATGCGGTTGGGGCGGTAGCCGAGCTGCTCGATCACCGCCTCGATGCGCTGGGCGGTGGCGTCGGCGAGCAGTTGCCGGTCGCCGCCGATGTAGCGCGAGACCGTGGCCTTGGAAACGCCAGCAGCACGGGCCACCTCGCTGATGGTGACCCGCCCGCGGGCAGGCGGCAGCATGTCGTTCACCCTTTCGATCCTTTTGTATGCGCTTCTGCTGGAAGGGTTATGAAACCGGTTTCAATAAATCAGGGATGAAGTCTGTCGTCAAGCGCCGGCGGACGCAATGGGATTCTGCTAGGGTTGAAACCCAGGAGATGGCATTCCTCCTTTAACCGCCCCCGTGCTGATGATGCCTGCATGACCCCGGACGACATCCGCCCCCGGAGGAATGGATCATGTCATCAGCCATGCAGCCGCTTTCCGGCACCGCCGCGCTCGATCCGCAGGTCGCGGACACACAAGCCGGCGACTTCCACAGCATCCTCTTCCCCGGCGCCCGGCGCCCTCCCCTGGCCAGCGCGCCGCCGCCCTGCTTCAAGGATCTGAACCTCGACCAGGTGGTCGACGCCATCACCGCCGACCGCCACGAGTACGACCTGGAGCCGTTCTTCTACACCCACCTGGACGACCTCGACGCCATCGTCTACCGCCAGGAGGTGATGCACGACCTGCTCGACCCCGGCCTGCTCGCCGACCTCCAGGCCTTCGCCGCCGGCATGCGCGCCGTGCGCCGCCACCTGGTGCCGGAAGAGAAGCTCTACTACCCGCGCCAGCAGCAGCGCAGCTTCGTCGAGGCGGTGCGCGTCTATTGCGCCACGCTCAACCAGCTGGCCCAGGCCCTGGCCGCCCGCCCCTTCGAGTCGCGCGGCCTGCGCGGGTTGCTGGCGTACCTGGGGCGCTACCTGGCCTCGGAACGCTTCACCGGCCTGGCCGGCGACACCCGGCACCTGCTCGACGGGCTCGGCGCCGTCACCTACTCGATGCTGATCAGCGGCAACCAGGTCCGCGTCCAGCGCTACGAGCCGACCGAGGACATCGGCACGGCCATCGGCAGGACCTTCGCCAAGTTCCGCCAGGGCGACGTGCGCGACTACCACGCCAAGTTCAACGAATGGCCGGGCATGAACCACGTCGAGGCGGCGGTGCTGGACATGGTGGCGCAGCTCTACCCGGAGGTCTTCGCCGAGCAGGCGGAATTCTGCGACAGGCATGCCGGCTTCCTCGACGCCACCGTGCAGGCCTTCGACCGCGAGGTGCAGTTCTACCTGGCGTACCTGGCCTACATCCAGCCGCTGGTGGAGGCCGGCATGAGCTTCTGCTTCCCCGGCGTGCGCACCGACAGCAAGGCCGTGTTCGCCCGCAATGCCTTCGACCTCGCCCTGGCCAGCCGCCTGGTGCGCAACAGCAACAAGCTGGAGGTGGTGTGCAACGACTTCGAGCTTGCCGGGCGCGAGCGCATCCTGGTGGTCTCCGGCCCCAACCAGGGCGGCAAGACCACCTTCGCCCGCCTGTTCGGCCAACTGCACTACCTGGCCTGCATCGGCTGCCGGGTGCCGGCCGGGTCCGCCGAGCTGTTCCTCTTCGACCGCCTGTTCACCCTGTTCGAGAAACAGGAGCGCCCCGGCGACCTGCGCGGCAAGCTGCAGGACGACCTGCTCCGCGCCCGCGGCATACTCGAAGGCGCCAGCGAGCGCAGCCTGGTGCTGATCAACGAAATCTTCTCCTCGACCACCGCCGCCGACGCCGCCTTCCTCGGCCAGAAGATCCTCGGGCGGATCATCGAACTGGACGCCCTCTGCGTGTGCGTCACCTTCATCTACGAGCTGACGCAGATGGGCGAGACCATCGTCAGCATGATGAGCTGCGTCGACCCGGACGACCCGTCCCGGCGCACCTTCAAGGTCCTGCGCAAGCCGCCGGACCGGCTGTCCTACGCCCTCTCCATCGCCCGCAAGCACCGCCTCACCTACGCCAGCGTGAAGGAGCGCATCCGGCCATGAAAGCCCACCTCATGTACCCGCAGGCCGACTTCGACCTGGACAGGCAGCCGCCGCTGCACGCCGACGACCTGGTCCAGGACCTGGCCCTGGACAGCCTGTTCGACGCCATGGCCGGCGACGACAAGTTCCTCCGCCAGGTCGCCCGCTGCGCCCTGCTGACCGCCTTCGACAGCACCCCGGAAGTGGTCGGCCATCGCCAGGCGGTGCTGCGCGACTGCCTGGCCAACCAGGCGCTGGTGCGCGACCTGTACCAGCTCGCGCTGGATGTGCTGGGGCTGGAGAAAAACGTCTACCTGAGCTTCATGACCAAGTACCCCAGCAGCATCATGCACCGCTCGCTGAAGCTGCTGCACCTGCAGATCGACCTGCTCCGGCGCCTGCGGCGGATGGCCGACGAGCAGGCCGGGCGCTTCGCCTCGGACGGCTTCGGCAAGCTGTTCGGGCTGATCCGCGAGGAAATCAGCGACCAGTATTTCGCCGAACTCAATGCGCATTTCGAGCAGCTCAAGCTGCGCAAGGGCTTCCTCGTCAGCGCCCGCCTGGGCCCGCTGAACCGCGGCCTGGACTACTGCCTGCGGCGCTACCCCAAGCCCCGGGGCAACTGGCTGCAGCGCCTGGTGCAGAAGAAACCGGAGAGCTATGTCTACGAGATCGCCGAGCGCGACGAAACCGGCGCCACGGCGCTGGCGGAGCTGCAGGACAGGGGCGCCAACGAGGTCGCCAACGCCCTCGCCCAGGCCGCCGAGCACATCACCAGCTTCTTCGAGATGCTGCGCACGGAGCTGGCGTTCTACATCGGCTGCCTGAACCTGCGCGAGCGCCTGAGCGAGCTGCGCTGCGCAATCGGCTTCCCCGAGGTCACCCCCGCCGGGCAGTACCAGCAGGCCTTCGAAGGCCTCTACGACATCTGCCTGGCTCTGAACATGCGGCGCCAGGTGGTGGGCAACGACCTGGCCGGCGACGGCCGCCGGCTGTTCGTCATCACCGGCGCCAACCAGGGCGGCAAGTCCACCTTCCTGCGCAGCATCGGCCTGGCCCAGCTGATGCTGCAGTGCGGCCTGTTCGTCCCGGCCCGGCGCCTGCGCGCCAACCTCTGCGACGGCCTGTACACCCACTACAAGCGCGAGGAAGACGCCAGCATGAGGCGCGGCAAGCTGGACGAGGAACTGGCGCGCATGAGCGAAATCGTCGACCACCTCAGCCCGCGCTCCATCCTGCTGTGCAACGAATCCTTCGCCGCCACCAACGAGCGCGAAGGCTCGGAAATCGCCCGCCAGGTCGTGCGCGCCCTGGCCGAGGCCGGGGTGAAGACCTTCTTCGTCACCCACCTCCACGACTTCGCCGAAAGCCTCTACCGCGAGCCGCCCGCGGGCAGCCTGTTCCTGCGCGCCGAACGCCGGGACGACGGCGGGCGGACCTTCCGCATCGTCGAGGGCGAGCCGCTGGCCACCGCCTTCGGCACCGACCTGTATGCGCAGGTCTTCGGCGAACCGGCCTGAAGCCGCAGCGGCTAGCCGGCGCGGGCCGGCAGCCGGGCCAGCGCGGCTGTGCCCGCGGCCATCAGCACGGCGGCGCAGACGAATGCGAGCACCGGCGAGACGGCGCTCCAGAGCAGCCCGACGGTGGCGCTGGAAATGAACTTCGCCGTGCCGTTCACCGTGCCGAGCGCGCCATAGCTCAGGGCCAATGTCTGCGGCTCCACCATGTCGGCGGTCACGGTGGACTCCAGGGCCTCCTGCACCGAGACGTAGAGCCCGGCGACGGTGAACAGCAGCACCAGCAACGGCAGGCTGTCCACCCGCAGCCAGAAGGCCAGGGCCGCCAGCAGCGCCGTGAGGACGCCAAGGGCATAGCCGGCCACCAGCACCGGCAGGGAGCCCAGGCGGTCGGCCAGCGCGCCGACGGGATAGGACGTCAGCACCTGCACCAGGTTGCGCCAGACGTACAGCAGGCCGGCCACCTGCGCCGCCTGGACCAGGCCCAGGCCGCCGGCCAGCAGCTGCGTGGCGGCGAGGATGAGCAGGCTGTGGCTGAAGTCGCCGACGCCGAACACCGCGACCGCCCCCAGGTAGCGCTTGAAGCGCAGGGGCAGGCCCTTCAGCGTCTGCAGCAGTTTCAGTTGCGGGTTCGGCGAATGCTGCGGGTCGCGCACCAGGGTCAGGAACGCCAGCACGGCGAGCGCGCCGGGAATCACGCTCAGCCACAGCACCAGGCGGAACGGCCCGCTGTCATCGTCCCAGTGCAACTGCTGGGCCCAGCCGAGCAGCGCGACGCCCAGCAGGGGCCCGGCCACGGCTCCCACAGTATCCATCGCGCGATGGAAGCCGAAGGCCCGGCCGCGGGTCTCGGCGGTCACCGCCTGGATCACGATGGCATCACGCAACGGGCCGCGCAGCCCCTTGCCGAACCAGGACACCAGCCGGCCGAGGAGGATCAGCGGCCAGCCCAGCGCCAGGGCCAGCAGCACCTGGCCGACCGGCGTCAGCCCGTAGCCGACCACCACCAGCAGCTTGCGATGCCCCAGCTTGTCGGCGATGTAGCCGGAGAACATCTTGGTGTAGGCGGCCAGGGCATCGGCGATGCCCTCGATGGTGCCCAGCGCGGCAGCGGGCACCCCGAGCACCGCCAGGAACCCCGGCAGGATCACGGTGGTGGTCTCGTAGCAGAAATCGCCCAGGGCGCTGGTCACCCCCGCCCCCACGACCGTGGCGTTGAGCCAGGCGGCGCGGCCCGTCTTGCCGGCCGTCTCCGGGGCCCGCTGCTGCGACGGCTCCATCATGCCTCCTCGTTGGCGGAGCGCGGGCCCTGCGCAGGCAGGCGGCTCCGGGGTCCAGCGGAATACCCGCCGGGCGTCACCCGTTGCAGCTTAGAAGAACCTGTTCGGCCCATGGCTGCAAGGCGCACGCAGGGGCTTTCCCCCAGCGCGGCAAAAGTGCTAGCTTTCGCCGCAGGAGATGGCATTCCTCCTTTAACCGCCCCCGTGCTGATGATGCCTACGTGAACCCTGGACAGGGTGCGTAGGTGTGCGTCCTGTCCTTTTGCAAAAGGACCGGACCGTGACCGCAACACCCCACCCATTCCCCTCCCCCGCATCGCCCGTACCCTCTTTCCATGGGGGCTCGCCGGCATGTTGAAATCCATCCTGGTGATCGTCCTCGGCGGCTCCATCGGCTGCCTGCTGCGCTGGTTCCTCGGCCTGCAGCTCAACGCCCTGTTCCCCACCATTCCGCCGGGCACCTGGGCCGCCAACATGATCGGCGGCTACGTCATCGGCCTGGCCGTGGCCTTCTTCGCCGCCAACCCGACCCTCAGCCCGGAATGGCGCCTGCTGCTGGTCACCGGCTTCTGCGGCGGCCTGACCACCTTCTCGACCTTTTCCGCGGAAACCTTCTCGCTGCTGCAGACCGGCCGCGTGGCCTGGGCGCTGGGGGAAATCGCGGTGCACGTCGTAGGTTCGCTGCTGGCAACCGCCGCGGGCGTTCTAACCTACACATTGCTGGGCGCACGCTGACGGAGGCGCAATCATGAAAGGCTACCTGGTGACATTCTTCACCCAACAGAGCCGCCGCCACGGCGGCAAGCTGATCACCGACTGGATGGTCGACCTGGCCCGGGGCATGAAGCTCAAAGGCGCCACCCTGGTCGTCGGCGCGGAAGGTTTCGGCCACGCCGGGCGGGTGCACTCCTACCACTTCTTCGAACTGGCCGACCAGCCGGTGGAAATCTGCCTGGCCGTCACCGAAGACGAGTGCGAGCGCCTGTTCGAACGCCTGGAGGCCGAGGACCTCGCCCTGTTCTACGTGAAGACCCCCGTGGAAATGGGCACCGTGGGCAAGCGCAAGGCCGACCGCGACGCTCCTGCCAGCTGACGCTTACGCAGATCCGCTGGACATCCAGGTCGTTACCCGCGAGGAAACCCACGAATCGGTGGCGTGCACGCCCACTGGCAAGGCACCGACCTCCAGGCATTGAGGTGCTCACTGCTTTCGTAGGCGCGAAGCGGCGCCCTGTTCTTGCGCGCGAGCCGTGTTTACTGTGGCGATGGCGCATTGGGTTGACTCCGGCCCCTCACCCCAGCCCTCTCCCGGAGGGAGAGGGGGCCGTTCGGAGCGAGCGGAGACTTCGGCGTCATCCTGATACTCCGCCGTAGGGCGCATAACCGTTCGCGGTTATCCGCCGTTGGCCGTACCACCGGGATGTCCGGCATGGCCGGCGAATCCAATCGCGGACGGAGTCCGCTCCTACGCCCTAGGCTCCCTGGAGCCGCCGAGGTGCTCTTCGTAGGAGCGAGCTTGCTCGCGAACAGGTGCTCACCGGTGGCTGCGGTGTTTTGGCTGGACGCCTTTCCCTCTCCCTAACCCTCTCCCTGAAGGGAGAGGGGACCGTTGGGCAGGGTCTGATGTTCTGGAGTCAGCCGGCTGGCACCGTGCTTTCTGGTTGAAACCATACCTTCTCTCGGCACGGACTAGCCCCCTCTCCCTTCAGGGAGAGGGTTGGGGAGAGGGGCTCTTAAACCCGGCACCTACACCACCGGCGAGCACCGTTCGCGAGCAAGCTCGCTCCTACGAAAAGTCGTGTTTCCTGGAACCGTAGGAGCGGACTCCGTCGCGATCATCCGTCGTTGAAAACGGCCTCCCCTTCAGCCTTCAGCCTTCAGCCTTCAGCCCAACCAGATGATAGGTCTCATTGATCCGATACAACGTAAACACCTCATCCTCAACGCCAATCTCATTGACGCAACAAGGCTCCTGCTTCAACCGCCAATACCGCGCCAACGGCAACCCCAGCGCCTGCAGCAGCAGAACCCGATTGATGCTGTCATGCCCCACCAACACCAACGTCTGCCCGGCATGACGCCGCAACACCTCACGCAGCACACGGGTACCCCGGGCCAGCACGTCGGCCAGGCTCTCGCCATCGGGGATGGCCGCCAGGTCCGGCGCCTCCAGCCAGGTGCGGTGTTCTTCCGGCCAGCGGGCGCGGACTTCATCGTGGGTCAGGCCCTGCCATTGGCCATAGTCAGTATCCGCCAGGCCCTCCAGAGCCTGGGCCGGGGCGCCGGTGGCCTGGGCGATGGCGGCGCCGGTGTCGATGCAGCGCGACAGCGGGCTGGTGTAGATCGCCACCGGCTGCCAGCTTTCGGCTATGCGCCGCGCCACTGCCTCGGCCTGGCGCCGGCCCAGGGCCGACAGCGGCAGTTCGGCGCGGCCGCGGAAGCGTTCCGGGGCGATCCAGTCCACGTGGCCGTGGCGGGTCAGAATGATCCTGGTCATCGTCCTGCTCCTTCGAAGGTTCAGCAGCGCAGGCTGGCGATGATACGCTGCGGGTGGGTCAGCATATCCAGGGCCGAGAGGATGTCCAGCGCCACCAGGTCCGCCGAGCCGATGGCCACCGAGGACGCGCCCTCCGGGCCGATCACCGCGATGCCCAGGGCCGACTGCTGCAGCATGTAGCGGTCGTTGCTGCCGTTGCCGATGGCCACCACGCCGTGCAGGCCCAGGGTGCGCAGGTAGTCCTCCTTGGAAATGGCCTGGTCCTTCTCCGACAGCACCAGCAGGTTGACGTCCAGCGCCGCCAGTTCCGCCTCGGCGCTGCCGAAGGCGTCGCCGGTGACCACGTGCAGCGCCAGCTTGCGGCCCAGCGCCTCCAGGCGCTGGGCCACCCCGTCGATCATCCGGCCATCCACCGCCAGGGTGCCGTTGTAGTCACAGATCATGTGTTTCAACTGCAAACTCCCCAGCCCGGGAATGTCGATCTGCAGCATGTCGCTTCCTCCCCCGGCCGCTCAGCCGCGGATGACCGTGACCGCGCAGGGCGCGTGGTCGATCACCTGGCGCGCCACCGAGCCCAGCAGCCAGCGCTCGAAGCCCGAGTGGCCACGGTGGCCGATGACGATGTGGTCGATGTGGTGCTCCTCGGCGTAGCGCACGATCTGCTCGGCCGGGCGGCCCACCGAGACGTGGGTGGTCGGCCGTTCCTCGACCGGCAGGCGGCTGTAGCCCAGCAGCTTGAAGGCGTGGTGGAAATGCGCGCGGGAGCGCTCGATCACCGCCTCGGTCTCCACCTCGTCGCCGAACTCCGGCGGCTGCGCCACAGAGAGGATGTGCAGGCCGGCGCCGAAGCGTTCGGCCAGCTCGTTGGCGAAGTTCAGGGCCAGCTCCGCCGCGGTGGAGGCGTCGTAGGCCACCAGGATGCGCTTGATCATGCTTCACCTCCTCTGCGCCGCGTCTGCGGGCGCAAGTCGTCGTGGCGCGCGGGCTCCGCCGGCGGGGCGGCGCCCTCCTCCTCCGCATCGCCCTTGGGCAGCAGGTGCCGGGGCAGGAAGAAGGCGTTGGCGATCAGCGTCGGCACCACGGCGCTGCCGATCACCGCGGCCACCAGCGCCGAATACTGGCCCTGGTCGATCAGCCCGTGGGCCAGGCCGAACAGCGCCGAGATGGTGCCGAAGGTCAGCCCGGTGGACATCAGCAGCGTGGTGTAGGCCCCTTCCCGGCGCGGCGAGCCGTAGACCAGGCAGGTGGGGTACACGCCCACCAGCTTGGTGAGCATCTTCACCAGCAACAGCAGCACGAAGGCCGCGGGCGCGGCGGCCAGGGCCGGCAGCGACACCAGCGAGCCGGCGCGGATGAAGTAGAACGGCGTCAGCAGGCCGAAGGTCAGGGTGCGCAGGCGGCGGATCAGCGCGTGGTCCTTGCCCACGGTGCCGGCCAGCACCATGCCGATCAGGTAGGCCGGCAGCACCGCCTCGCTGCCGGCCCAGGTCGCCGCCGCGCCCAGGCCGAACAGGCAGAGCATGAGGAACTTGGCCTCCAGCTCCGAGGGCCGGCCGCCGAAGCGGCGGAAGAAGCGCGGGGTGAGCCACGGCAGCAACAGCGCGGCCAGGACCAGGGCCCCGGCGAAACCGGCGGTCTTCAGGGTGAAGGGGGCGAAGATCAGCCCCAATGCGATCACCGTGGCCAGGTCGTTGACGAAGCAGGCGGCCAGCACGATCTTGCCGTACTCGCTGGTGTTCAGCCCCAGCTCCAGCATCACCGCGTAGACCACCGCCACCGAGGTGGTGGACATGGCGATGCCGGCCAGCCAACTGGCCTGCGAGTTCCAGCCCAGGCCCCAGCGCGCCAGCGCCGCGCAGCCGAGGAAGGGCACCACGAAGCCGACCAGGCCGATGACCGTGGCCTGCTTCCAGTGCGCGCGGAACACCTTCGGGTCCAGCTCGGCGCCGGCCAGGAAGGTCAGCAGGATGGCCCCGGCGCCGGAGAGGAACTTGATCCAGCTGGCGTCGCCCTGCAGCACCGCCATGCCCAGCAGCGCGCCGATGATCAGCTGGGCGATGGTCCCCACGACGATTTCCGACAATGCCGTGGCGATGCGCAGGAAGATCGACACCAGCGTCGCCAGCAGCGCCAGCCCCAGCCACAGGGCGGCCTGGGCCCAGATCTCAGTCATGGCGGCGGCTCCGCTGAAGCCGGGGGACGGCGCGGAGCGCAAGAGGAAAAGCGGCGGAACGGGATGGGTTGGGCATGTTCGCTGTCCACGGGCAAACCATGGACAGCAGAACAATGCCTACGCCGCCCATGAAGGGTTATGCGTAGGCATCATCAGCCGGGGGGCGGTTAGAGGAGGAATGCCATCTCCTGCCTAACGACATTAGCAAAGCCTTGGGAAAATGCACGCCCCTAGTGGCTGCCGCCCAGCAGGTCGAAGGAGTCGAGCAGGCGCCAGGCGATTTCCGGGGTGCGTTCCAGGCCCCGGCGGATGGCCGCGGGGATGGCCTGGCGAGTCTTGCGGCACAGGCCGGGCTGCGCGGCGATGCGGATGTCGAGACCGCGCATGCTGCGCACCTCGTTGAAGCCGGGGGCGATGCTCAGGCGCAGGCCGAGCTGTTCGTACATGCGCTGCTGCATGTGCTGCAGGTCGGCCAGGTCCTTGAGCTGTTCCAGGCGCTGTACCAGGCGCTGCTCTTCCTGGCGGGTGAGCAGGAGGATGCGGATGTCACCATGGGGCTCGGCCAGCAGCGCCTCGCGCCCGCAATCGCAGGCGCCCGGCGGGCAGGGTTGGCGGAGGGGGAGCTGGCCGTTCATGGCGTCGAGCATAGCGATTCGGCCGGTTCCGCGCCGCTACCCTTCGTGAAAATTCCCACGCTGAAATCGCCTTGAGGTCCTACGAGGGCGCTGGATAGATTCCGCCCTGCCGCAACCTTGTTGTGGTCGGGGGTAGGATCCCGCAGTAAAGGGTGGTGCGTCGTAGCCGTGAGAGCAGTCGGTCCATCGTTGTATGCACTCACGTTCCATGGCGGGCCGTCCGGGGAGGCCTTCGGGCCTGCCGTCTCCTTTGCTGCGGTATCCTACCCCCGTACGGTCCGCCTCCCTTTTCCGGGAGGCGGCTCTTGATCCCGCTCAGGAGCAATGGAACATGCACTATCCGTACTTCGCCCTCCACACCCTGGAGGCGCACCATGACTGACCTGCAACCCGTCACCACCCTCTCGCAACCCCACGACGACGTGCTGTTCGTCGATGCCAGCGCCCCCGCCGAGCATCTGTACGAAGCCGCCGAGCGTCGCCTGATAGCCCTGGAAGACCTGCTCTGCCTGCTGGCGGACTGCCCCGACGAAATGCCGCTGGTACAAGGCCAGGCCCGCCTGGTCTCGGCCCTGCTGCCGATGGCGGCGGAAGCTCGGCAACTCTACCGACTGGCCCAGAGCCGGAGCTGAGCGCCCCTGGGCGCTTGCGTGCGGGGCGGCGCAGCAGTGCCGCCCCGCGCTTCACGAGCTGGCCGGCCCCTCGGACAGCAGGCGGCAGCCCTGGCGGCGGATTTCGATGTTCGGATAGATCGGCGGCCGCGCCTCGCCGCTGGCCCGCAAGGCCTCCACACGCTCCAACGCCTCCTCGATGCGCTGCAACGGCAACGCGGCGATCTGCGCCGGCGCCAGGTCCCACCAGCGGCTGGCCTGCAGGCGCTCGCAGATGTCCGGCGGGAAGCGGTAGCGCACCACCTTGGCCGGCGAGCCGGCGACTATGGCGTAGGGCGGCACGTCACGCGTCACCACGGACATGGCGGCCACCACGGCGCCGTCGTGAATCTTCACCCCGCTCATCACCACTGCGCCCTCGCCGATGAAGGCGTCGTTGCCGATCCAGGTGTCGGCGTCGGTGTCCTCGTAGCGCTGGCGCGGCGTGTCGTAGCGGTCGAACACGCCCGGCTCGTACTGCACCGAGCTGGTGCTCAGCCAGTCCATCGGGTGCGCCCGGGCGGCCAGGCCGATGCGGCAGAGCTGGCCAGTGGAGCTGAAGCGGCCGATGTGCGAAATACGGTGGAAGCTGGTGGCGCGGATGGTGGAAAAGGCGCCGATGTGCATCTCGTCCCGGTAGATCTTGAACTCCGCCTCGCCGATGCTGCCCGGCGCCTCGACCAGCAGGCGCTTGCCGCGCCCCAGGCGGCTGACGCCGCTGCGGAATTCGATGTCGTAGCCTTCCAGCCAGTGCTTCCAGTGACTGTTGCGCCAACGCTTCAACATGGGGTCCGTGATCCTTTGTATGTTTTCCGATACGGACCTCTGACAGGTGGGATGGCTGCAAGGTTCGCTCGAAATGGATCACGCGGCGGCCGTGGTGGCGGCGCCCTACCCTCCGGCCAGCACGCGGCAGCCCTGGCGGCGTATTTCCACCCGGGGGAATAGCGCGTCCTGCGCCTCGCCGCTGGCGCGCAAGGCCTCGATACGCTCCAGGGCGTCCTCGATGCGGTTCATCGGCAGGGCCGCGACCTGTTGCGGCGCCAGGTCCCACCAGCGGCTGGCCTGCAGGCGTTCGCAGATGTCCGGCGCGAAACGGTAGCGCACTATCTTCGCCGGCGAGCCGGCGACAATGGCATAGGGCGGCACGTCGCGGGTCACCACCGACATAGCGGCCACCACGGCGCCATCGTGGACCTTCACCCCGCTCAGCACCGCCGCGCCCTCGCCGATGAAGACGTCGTTGCCGATCCAGGTATCGCTGTCGCCCACGCTTTCGTAGCGCAGCCGCGGCGCGTCGAAACGGTCGAAGAAGCCCGGCTCGTACTGCACGGAGTTGGTGCTCAGCCAGTCCAGCGGGTGGGCCCGCGCGCCGAGGCCGACGCGCGAGTCCTGGCCGGTGGTGACATAGCGGCCGATGTGCGACACGCGGTGGAACAGCGTCTTGCGCAATACGGCAAAGGCGCCGATGTGCAGTTCCTGGTCACGCAGCTTGAAATCGGCCTCGCCGATGCGCGCGGGGGCCTCGACGATCAGGCGCTTACTGCGCCCCAGCTGGCTGACGCCGCTGCGGAACTCGGTATCGTGCCGTTCCAGCCAACGTTTCCAGTAGCTGTCGCGCCAGGTCTTGAACATGAAGGTCGGGCCTTGCCGTTTGTAAGGGGGCCGGCATTTTACTGTACCTGTGCGTACATGGCAGGCCTGCGCCGAAGTTTTCAGCGCGGCGCAACCGGTCAACTGCGAGCGATGCCCTCACGCGAAGAAAGCGCCCCCAGCGCCTACCGCTCGGCCGGCCGCCGCCGCCGACGCCGCCAGCGGCGTAGGCTGGTGCGAGAACAAGAGGAGGATACGAGCATGCGGCACCACAGCCACCCGGATTTCCACCTGCACGAGGCGCGCCGCGCCATGCTGCTGCGCTGGGCGCAGATGGCGCAATGGTTCGGCCTGGTGATGATCCTGCTGACCATCGGCCTGGCGGCCCTGGGCGACAGCCTGGAAGACCCCACCGCCACCAGCATCATCACCCTGTGCGGCGCCTTGGGCCTGGCGGCGCTGATCCCGGCGCGGATGATCCTGGCGCACTACCAGAAGCAGGACGAGCGCGACGGGCAGCCCTAGGCCAGGCGCATACAGGCGGCAGGTACTCAGGCGGGGCTGGCGGCGGCACGGGTCGACCGGGCAGCAATCAGTTTCGATTTCGCTCAAGTGAGTTCAACTAGATTCACATTTAAAGCACCCATCGCCTGTGCGAGTCTGCCGGCATCGTCCCCCACGCAGCCACCCATGCACATTCTGCAACAGCACTTCGTCGCCGCCAGCGCCTCCGCCTCCCAGGCAGAGCCCCTGCGCCTGCCGCGCGAACGCTGCCGCTGGCTGCGCCTGCAACCCCTCTCGCTGCCGCTGGAGCTGGCCTTCTGGGCGCTCTGGCACTGCCGCCACGCGCGTCCACCGGATAGCGCCGCACGCTGACGGGCGCCCCGCGCCCGGCCCTTTGCTGGAACTACGCTGAACGCAGGCGCCCGACGCTGCGCGAGTTGGCGTAGCCATTGCATCGCCTGCCCCGCCGCAGCCCGGCCGCGCAGGCCATCAGCGCGCCCATTGGCGCTATGCGAGAACACCAATGAAATTCGCCCCCGTGCAAGAGGCCCAGGCCTTCCTGGCCGCCAATCCCGACATCGAGATGGTCGAGCTGTTCATCCTCGACGCCAACGGCGTGCCCCGCGGCAAGCTGCTGCACCGCGAGGAACTGCTGGCGGTCTACGAGTCCGGCCGGCCCTTGCCGAGCACCATTCTCGGCCTGACGCTGCATGGCGAGGACGTGGAGGATTCCGGGCTGGTGTGGGAGGTCGGCGACATCGACTGCCGCGCCTACCCGCTGGCCGGCAGCCTGGTGCGCCTGCCCTGGCGGCAGATTCCCACGGCCGCGGTGCAAGTCAGCATGCACCCGGTCGAAGGCAAGCCGGCGGACATCGCCGACCCGCGCCACGTACTGGTCAAGGTGATCGACGAACTCAAGGCCGCCGGCTACCACCCGGTGATGGCCTGCGAGCTGGAGTTCTACCTGCTGGACGCCAAGCGCGACGCCAACGGCCGCCCGCAGCCGGCGCTGGACGCCGACGGCGGCCGGCCGCGCTCCACCCAGGTCTACGGCCTGCGCGAGCTGGAGCAGATCGAGCCCTTCCTCGCCGACCTCTATGCCGCCTGCAAGGCCCAGGGCATCCCGGCGCGCACCGCCATCTCCGAATACGCCCCGGGCCAGGTGGAGATCACCCTGGAGCACGGCGACGCCCTCACCGCCATGGACCAGGCCGTGCGTTACAAGCGCCTGGTCAAGGGTGTGGCACACAAGCATGGGATGCAGGCCTGCTTCATGGCCAAGCCGTTCGACGACCTGGCCGGCACCGGCATGCACATGCATGTGTCGCTGGCCGATGCCGCCGGGGCGAACCTGTTCGCCAGCGCAGAGCCGGCCGGCACGCCGCTGCTGCGCCAGGCGGTGGGCGGCATGCTCGCCAGCCTGCTCGACTCGCTGCTGCTGTTCTGCCCCAACGCCAACTCCTATCGGCGCTTCCAGGCCAACAGCTACGCGCCGCTGGCGCCGACCTGGGGCGTCGACAACCGCACCGTCAGCCTGCGCGTGCCGGGCGGGCCGGCGCACACCCGGCACATCGAGCACCGCATCTGTGGGGCCGATGCCAATCCCTATCTGGCGGCGGCGGCGATTCTTGCCGGCATTCACCGTGGCATCCGCGAAGCCATCGACCCGGGCGCGCCCGTCGAGGGCAACGGCTATGCCCAGGCCAAGGAACTGCTGCCCACCGACTGGCTGACCTCGCTGCGCGCGCTGGAGCGGTCGAGCTGGGCGCGGGATGCGCTGGGGCGGGAGTTCCTGGGCGTGTACCTGAAGGTGAAGCAGGCGGAGTACCGGCAGTTCATGGGTGAGGTCGGGGAGCAGGATTGGCGGTGGTATCTGCATCAGGCTTGAGGCCTAAGAGCCCCTCTCCCCAGCCCTCTCCCGCAAGCGGGAGAGGGGGCAGTCCGGCGTAACGCTGAACAACGGCGCAACCGGCTGAAACCGAATCAAAAGCCCGCTCCGATCCAGTCCCCTCGCCCTTCAGGGAGAGGGCTAGGGAGAGGGAAACCAGACAACAGGAAAAACACAAGAATGAACGCCGCACTGAAACCCGCCAAAGCCGCCCCCGAGCGCGCCCCTTCCTATTATTCCGCCAGCCTCAACACGGAAACCGACTACCCCACCCTGCAAGGCGAAGTGAACGTCGACATCGCCATCATCGGCGGCGGCTTCACCGGTGTGACCACCGCCGTGGAGCTGGCCGAGCGCGGCTACAAGGTGGCCATCGTCGAGACCAACAAGGTCGGCTGGGGCGCCAGCGGGCGCAACGGCGGCCAGGTCACCGGCAGCCTGTCCGGCGACTCGGCCATGCGCAAGCAGATGCAGCAGTGGCTGGGCAACGACGTCGACGACTTCATCTGGCACCTGCGCTGGCGCGGCCACGAGATCATCAAGAGCCGCGTGGCGAAATACGGCATCGCCTGCGACCTCAAGTTCGGCCACCTGCACGCGGCCATGAAGCCGTCGCACATGGCCGAGCTGGAAGCCTCCTACGAAGAAGCCGTGCGCCGCGGCATGGGCGCCGAGGTCAACCTGCTCGACGCCGCCGGCGTGCGCCAGCACCTGGAAAGCGACCTGTACTGCGGCGCCATCAAGAATATGCGCAACATGCACCTGCACCCGCTCAACCTGTGCATCGGCGAGGCCAAGGCCCTGGAGAGCCTGGGCGGGCTGATCTTCGAGCACTCCGAGGTGCTGGACATCGTCCACGGCCCGCGGCCGGCGGTGGTCACCACCGGCGGGCGGATCAACGCCGCCCAGGTGCTGCTGGCCGGCGACGTCTACCACAAGCTGGAGCGCAAGCAGCTCAAGGGCATGATCTTCCCGGCCATGGGCGGCATCGTCACCACCAAGCCGCTGGGCGCGCTGGCCAAGCGCATCAACCCGCAGGACCTGGCCGTCTACGACTGCCGCTTCGTCCTCGACTACTACCGCCTGACCGCCGACGGGCGCCTGCTGTTCGGCGGCGGCGCCAACTACTCTGGCCGCGACTCGCGGGACATCGCCGGCGAACTGCGCCCCTGCATCGAACGCACCTTCCCGGCGCTCAAGGGCGTGGAGATCGAGTTCCAGTGGAGCTGCGCCATGGGCATCGTGATGAACCGCATCCCACAGCTGGGCAAGCTCTCGGACAACGTCTGGTACTGCCAGGGCTACTCCGGCCACGGCGTGGCCACCACCCACATCATGGGCGAGATCATGGCCACGGCCATGAGCGGCGACCTGGAGCAATTCGACACCTTCGCCCAGTGCAAGCACGTGAAAGTGCCCCTGGGCGACGTGTTCGGCAACCCGATGCTGGCGGCGGGGATGTGGTACTACCAGCTGCTGGAGAAATTCCGCTGAGCTTCGTGGCTCCTGTAGGACCTTGTCCGCGATAGCCGGAACCTCCGGCGCGATTCGCGGATAAGATCCGCGCTGCCCCACCCACAGTCGTCCCCATGTAGGAGCGCGCCCTGCGCGCGATATCGCGGGCAGGGCCCGCTCCTACAGGTTGCCGGGAGGCACGGTATTCCTCCCCCCGTAGCGGACCTTGTCCGCGATGGCCGGAACCTCCGGCGCGATTCGCGGATGAGATCCGCTCTTACGCTGCCCCACCCACGCCATTCCCATGTAGGAGCGCGCCCTGCGCGCGAATCGCGGGCAGGGCCCGCTCCTACAGGTTGCCGGGAGGCACGGTATTCCTCCCCCCGTAGGAGCGGACCTTGTCCGCGATGGCCGGAACCTCCGGCGCGATTCGCGGATGGGATCCGCTCCTACGCTGCCCCACCCACGCCATTCCATGTAGGAGCGCGCCCTGCGCGTGATATCGCGGGCAGGGCCCGCTCCTACGAAGAGCCTCGCGTCAGGCGGCCAGGCACTGTTCCAGGCTGGCCTCCAGACGCTCGCGCAGTCCGGCAGCGGCGCTGGCGATGAAGACCAGGCAGTTGTCGCCCTCCTGCGCCTGCGCCGCCAGGAACTGGCTGCGCCCGCCGACGTATTGCAGCCACAGCGGCTGTTCGCGGCCGCTGACCTGTACGCGGCCCTTGAGGCGGAACAGGCCTTCCGGCAGCTGGTCGAGCCAGGCGCGCAGGCGCTGGGGGTCGAGCTGGCCGGCGTGGCGCCAGGTCCAGCTGTCGAACAGCCGGCTGTGATCGACACCCAGCGGCGCCAGGCGTTGCGCGCGCTCCGGGCGTTCGCCGTAGAGCAGCTCGTCGGGTATTTCCGCCTGCACCGTCTGCAGCATCCGCCGCGGCTCGCCGAAGCGCTGGCGCAGGGCCTGCAGTTGTTCCGGCGTCGCTATGTCGGCCTTGTTCAGCAGCAGCAGGTCGGCCGCGGCCGCCTGGCGCCTTTCCAGTTGCGCGTATTCGCCTTCCAGCGGCTGGCTGCGGGCCGCGTCCACCAGGGTGATGAGCGCGTCCAGGTGCATGTGCCTGAGCAGCTGCGGGTAGCCCAGGGCCTGGATGATCGGTTGCGGGTCGGCCACGCCGCTGCATTCGATGACGATGCGCTCCACCGCCGGCTGCATCGCGGCCAGGCGGCCGAGCTGGGCCAGCAGGTCGTCCTGCATGGTGCAGCACAGGCAGCCGTTCTGCAGGGCGTACACCGCGTCGCTCTGCTCGGCGATCATCTCGGCGTCCACGTTCAGTTCGCCGAAGTCGTTGACGATCAGCGCCAGGCGCTGCCCGGCGCACTGCTGCACCAGGCGGCGCAGCAGGGTGGTCTTGCCGGCGCCGAGGAAGCCGGCGACCACGGTCACCGGGATGCTCATCGGTCGTCCCTCATGATCTGCGGCACTTCGCCCTGCCACACCGCCTGCAGCGGGCCGCTGAACACGCCCTGGCGGTCGTAGACCGGGCGGCCCTCGACGAAGGTCTGCTCGACCTGGGTGCGGTGGATGTAGCCGCGCGGCGGCTGGGCGAAGAGGTCGCGGTCCAGCACGATGAAGTCCGCCGACTTGCCGGCCTCGATGCTGCCGGTCAGGTGCTCCAGGCCCATGGCGTGGGCGCCGTTCAGCGTCACCACCTGCAGCGCCTGCTCCAGGCCGATGGGCTCGCCGAAGCAGGCCGGGTCGTCGTTCCAGGGGTTCTGCCGGGTGATCATGGTTTCCAGGGCCAGCCAGGGGTCGATGGAGGCCACCGGCCAGTCGGTGCCCATCACCGCGATGCCGCCGGCGGCGAGCACGCCCTTGTAGTCGTAGATGCGCTTCAGGCGCTCGGCGCCGTAGCCGGAGCGCGCGCCGCTGGCGAAGGGCGTGGGGTACCAGGCCGCCGGGGAGAATTCGGCTATCACTTCCAGCTCGCGGAAGCGCCTGAGGTTGCCCGGGTGCAGGATGGTGCTGTGCGCGCACTGGTGGCGGATGCCGCTGAAGCCGTTGCGCCGGCGCGCCTCGGCCACCGCGTCGAGGAACACGTCGGAGGCGCCGTCGCCGGTGCAGTGGGCGATCACGCGGATGCCGCGGCGGTCCATGTCCACCACCATGTCGGTGATGTGCTCGGGGGTCAGGTTGAGCTTGCCGCGCCAGCTGTCCTCGCCCGGCCAGGGGCTGATGAGGAACGACGAGCGCGGCTCCACGGTGCCGTCGAAGTGGAACTTCACGGCGTTGGCCGACAGCCGCGCGCTGTGGTAGTAGTGGCGCTCGCCGCTGAGCAGTTCCCAGCGCCGGCGCACCGGGAAGATGTCGTCCTGCCAGCTGATGGCCGCTTCCACGCGCAGGGTCAGCTGGCCGGCGTCGTCCAGTTCCTTGAGTGCCTGCAGGCGGCGTTCACAGACGTGCACGTACTTGCTGGCGGTGACGCCGCGGGCGCTCTGGAAGTGCACGCCATCGCGGTAGGCGCGGCGCAGCACCTCGATGGGTGTGGGCGGCATGGCGGCGTGGATCAGCGCGTAGGCGCCGTCGATCAGCAGGCCGTTGGGCTCGCCGGTCAGTTCGTCGCGCTCCAGGTAGCCGTTGCGCGGGTCGGGCGTGGCGGCATCGATGCCGGCCAGTTCGAGGGCGCGGGAGTTGACCATCATGGTCCCCCACATGCGGTCGAGCAGCGCCACCGGGCGGTCCGGCATGACGCTGTCGAGCCACTCGCGGCCCGGCTTCAGCCCGGCCTCGCGGAAGGTGTAGCGCACCCAGTACTGGCCATAGACCCAGCCATCGCCCGGGTGGCTGTCGGCGTAGGCGCGGATGGCCGCGGCCAGTTGCTCGGGGCTCGGGTCCTCGATGCCCACGTCGAGGTCGTCGGCGTAGCGCGGGGCCAGGGCCAGGTCCGGGTGGGTGTGCATGTCGTGCAGGCCGGGCATACAGAAGGCGCCGCCGAGGTCGTGCTGGCGGGTCTGCGGGCCGACCAGGTGCGCCAGGTCCTCGGCGCGGCCGACGGCGAGGAAGCGGCCGTCGCGGATGGCCACGGCCTCGGCCCAGGGCTGCGCCGGGTCGAGGGTGTAGAAGCGGCCGCTGCGCAGCAGCAGGTCGGCGTGGCGGTTGGCAGGCGAATGGGACGAACGGAATGTATCGGGCGCCGTCATGTCGGTGCTCCCCTTGTTGTTTTGCGCCGAGTATAGGGAGCTGCCAGAAGCCTTTGACTAGCATAAGATGACAACTCGCTAGCCTCAGATAACAAGCACGAGCATGCCCGACCAGCAGTCCGACATCGACTACGCCGCGCGCCAGCTGTACCAGCGCTTCCTCGAGGAATGGCAGGCCCGGCCCCGGCTGCCGCCGCTCGCGCCGCTGCTCGCCGGGCTCGGCGTGCCGGCCGCCGAGGCCGCCGCCAACATGACCTTCGCCCGCTACTACCGCCTGCTGCGCCAGGCCGCCGGGCTGCTCGGCGCCAGCGATTTCTTCCTGCGCCTGGGCCAGCGCTACAACCTGTTCGACCTGGGGGTGATCGGCTACGCGCTGATCAGCGCGGCCAACCTGCGGCGCTCCTGGGACATCTCCCTGGGCCAGCCCTCCAGCCTGCTGCCGCACCCCATCCACGTCACCCGCGAGGAACACGGCGAGCACCTGGTGCTGGCCCTGCAGGCGCCGCCCTACAGCCCCATGGAAACCCAGGCGCTGCTGGAGGAATGGTTCAGCAGCACCTGGCGCTGGCTGTGCCAGCGCCTGCCGGAGCTGGCCGAGTGCGCCGGCATGCAGGTGCGCCTGCCGTTCGCCGCGCCGCCCCACGCCGCGCTCTACGCCGAGCTGTTCCCCGGCCGCAGCGAATTCGCCGCCAGCCGCGCCGAGCTGCGCATCCCGCGGGAATTCCACGAGCGCCCCTTCTCCACTTCCAACCCCTCGGTGCTGCGCCTGTGCCAGGCCCAGGGCGCGGCCACCCTGGCCAGCTTCGAGAGCGGCGAGGCCCTGCCCGACGACCTGCGCTTCTACCTGCTGCAGAACGCCCGGGTGCCACTGCCGGACCTGGAGCAGGCCGCCGCGCACTTCCGCCTGCCGCCGCACACCCTGCAGCGGCGCCTGCGCGCCCATGGGCTGACCTTCAAGGGCGTGGTCTACGAGGTGCGCATGGCCCTGGCCGAGCGCTACCTGCTGGCCAGCCGCATGAGCCTGCAGGAGATCGCCTTCCTGCTCGGCTACGAACACGTCACCAGTTTCCACCGCGCCTTCCTGCGCCACGCCGGGACCACCCCGGAAGGCTTCCGCCAGCGGCGCGCCCGCACTAATCAGGAGTGAGCCCATGCGCTTCCCTTCGATGACCGCCCTGCGCGTGCTCGACGCCGTCGCCCGCCTGGGCAGCCTGTCCGCCGCCGCCAGCGAGCTGAGCCTTACCCGCAGCGCCGTGAGCCACCAGTTGCGCAGCCTGGAGGAATGCCTGGGCACCGCGCTGATCGAGAAATCCGGGCGCGGCATCGTGCTGACCTACCGCGGCGAGTACTTCGCCCGCGAGACCCAGCGCGCCCTGGGCATCCTCAACGAGGCGCGGCGCTTCACCGACGCCCAGGAGATCGCCGGGCGCCTGTGCGTGAGCTGCACCCCGGGCTTCGCCACCTACTGGCTGTGCCACCAGATCGGCAAGTTCCAGCGCGCCCACCCGCAGGTCGAACTGAACCTGGTGTCGCCGCGGATTCCCGACGACGTCAGCAACCGCGACGTCGACCTGTTCATCGCCTACGGCGTGGGCGACTGGCCGGACCTGCGCGTGGAACTGATCGCCACCCTCGACACCTTCCCGGTGTGCAGCCCCTCGCTGCTCAACGCCGCCGGCGGGCTGGACTCGCCTGAGGACCTGGCCAACCTGCCGCTGCTGCACATGGTCGACCACTCCGACTGGCTGCTGTGGGCGGCCGCCGCCGGGGTGCGCGACCTCAACGTGCGCAACGGCATCGTCTTCTCCGACGCGCACCTGGTGCAGTCGGCGGCCATCGCCGGGCAAGGCGTGGCCATGGGCGACGCCCTGGTCAGCGGCGACGCCATGGCCAAGGGGCAGTTGGTGCGGCTGTTCAACGTCTCCATCGAGCCGCCCAACCGCTACTACTTCGTCACCGACGCGGCCAAGAGCGAACGCCCCGACGTGCAGGCCTTCAAGGCCTGGATGAAGGCCGAGCTGCGGCTGTCCGAGCAGTTCCGCAAGGGCAGCCGCGGCGGCGTGATTGGTGAAGGAATTTGAACAATGACGGCGAAAAAACGCGATTGAAGCGCAGGAGGATTTGACAATACTGCGCAAAAGGACGGCTGACCGCTGGGTCGCCGCGCCACAGAACAAGAATAAGACGAGGTGAATGCAGTGGAGCGACAGCCCCAACTTCGTGCCATCGACATCGGCAAGCGCTACGGCGATTTCCGCGCCCTGAGCGATGTGTCCATCGATATCCAGCAGGGCGAGTTCCTTACCCTCCTCGGCCCCTCCGGCTCCGGCAAGACCACCTTCCTGATGATCCTCGCCGGCTTCCAGGACCCGTCCAGCGGGCGCCTCGAAGCCCTCGGCCAGGACATCACCCGGCGCCCGGCGGAGAAGCGCAACTTCGGCATGGTGTTCCAGGGCTACGCGCTGTTCCCGCACATGAGCATCGACGACAACGTCGCCTTCCCGCTGAAAATCCGTGGCGTCAAAGCCGAGGAACGCAACCGCCGGGTGCGCCACATGCTCGAAGTGGTGGGCCTGGGCGAGCACCGCGGCAAGCGCCCCGGCGAGCTCTCCGGCGGCCAGCAGCAGCGCGTGGCCATCGCCCGCGCGCTGGTGTTCGAGCCGGACCTGCTGCTGCTCGACGAACCCCTCTCGGCGCTGGACAAGAACCTGCGCGAACAGCTGCAGGCCGAACTGCAGCGCATCCACCGCCAGGTCGGCACCACTTTCGTGTTCGTCACCCACGACCAGAACGAGGCCCTGGCGCTGTCCACCCGCATCGCCATCTTCAACCGCGGCCAGGTGGCGCAGATCGACACCCCGCAGGCCATCTACAACCAGCCCGCCAACCGCTTCGTCGCCGAGTTCCTCGGCAAGATGAACCTGTTCCCGCTGAGCCAGGTGGGCCGCGCCGGCGCCCTCGCCTGCGGGCGTTTCGGCGACGCCCAGCTGCACGCCGAACCCTCCGCCGCCCTGGACGCCGCCGCGCCGCTGCTGGCGGTGCGCCCCGAGCACATGCAGTTGCACAGCGCGCCGCCGCAGGTGGAAGGCCACAACGTGGTGCAGGCGGTGCTCACCGCCAAGACCTACCAGGGCGCCAGCACCGAACTGGGCCTGGCCACCGCTGCCGAGGGCGCGCTGCCCATGAGCCTGGCGGTGCACGCCGAGCACCAGGCCGCACGCCTGGACCAGGGCGCCCGCGTGTGGCTGAGCTGGCCGATCGAGAAGAGCCTGCTGCTCGCCTGATTCCCGGGGCGCCCGCGCGCCCTCCCCCTTTTCGCCATCCCCGCCTGGGAGCTGCATTCATGTTCAACCCGCATCAGCAAGACTGCATCGAAGTCCTCATGGAAAAGGCCCGCCGCGGGCAGATCGACCGCCGCACCTTCCTCAAGGGCATGGGCCTGCTGGCCGCCCTGCCCCTGGCCCTGCGCAGCGGCGTCAGCTTCGCCGCCGGCGACAAGCCGCTGGTGGTGGTGAACTGGGGCGGCGACGCCATCAAGGCGTTCGGCAAGGCCTGGACCGAGGGCTTTTCCAAGAGCACCGGCATCCCGGTGAAGATCGACGGCAGCGGCCCCACCGAGGGCGCCATCCGCACCCAGATGAGCAGCGGCCGGGTGAGCTGGGACGTGGTCGACGCGGAAAGCTCCATCCTGCAGAACCTGGGCAAGGAAAACCTGGTGGAGCCGATCGACTACGGCATCGTCTCCAGGGACAAGGTGCTGCCCGGCTTCGCCTACGAATACGGCATCGCCGACTACATGCTCAGCTACGTGATCGCCTACGACAGCAAGCGCTTCGGCGACAAGGCGCCGAAGACCTGGAAGGACTTCTGGGACGTGCAGGCCTTCCCCGGCAAGCGCACCCTGTACAAGTGGATGAACGGCATGCTGGAGGCCGCGCTGCTGGCCGACGGCGTCGAGCCGGACAAGCTCTACCCGCTGGACGTGCCGCGCGCGCTGAAGAAGCTCGACGAGCTCAAGCCGCACATCCTGGCCTTCTGGGGCTCGGGCGCCGAGACCCAGCAGTTGCTGATCGAGGGCGAGGTGAGCATGGGCGCCATCTGGAACACCCGCGCCCAGGTCATCACCGAGGACAGCGAGGGCCGCATCAAATGGACCTTCGACAACGCCCTGCTGGGCTGCAGCAACTGGGGCGTGCTCAAGGGCAACCCGGCGGGCAAGGATGCGGCCATGCGCTTCATCGCCTACGCCCAGGACCCGCAATCCCAGGTGGAGCTGTTCAAGCTGTTCGGCAACGGCCCGGCCAACCCGGCGGCCGCCTCGCTGATCCCGGCCGACCGCAGGCCCCTGAACTGCACCGACCCGGACAACCTGCCCAAGCAGATCATGCTCAGCCACGAGTGGTACACCGACCACTACGCGGTGGCCCTGGAGCAGTACCTGACCCACGTTTCCAAGTGAGGTGAGCCCATGGCGGAGAATCCCTCGCGGCTGAAGCTGGCCCTGCTGCTGGCGCCGCTGCCGCTGGTGCTGCTGCTGTTCTACGTGCTGCCCTTCGCCGGGGTGGTGGGCTGGAGCTTCAGCCTGCCCACCCCGGGCATCGAGCAGTACCAGCGCATCGCCAGCGACCCGGCGATCCACGACGTGCTCTGGCGTACCTTCCGCCTGTGCACCACGGTGAGCGTGGTGTCGCTGCTGATCGCCTACCTGATGGCCTACTGCTGGGTGTACAGCCCGCCGTTCTGGCAGCGCATGGTGGAAATCTGCGTGTTCATCCCCTTCTGGCTGTCGGTGCTGGTGCGCGCCTTCGGCTGGCTGATCGCCCTGCGCAGCAACGGCCTGCTCAACGGCTGGCTGCAGGCGCTGGGCATCATCAGCGAGCCCCTGCAGCTGACGCGCAACGAGCTGGGGGTGGTGATCGGCATGGTCCACTTCATGGTGCCCTTCGCGCTGTTCCCGCTGGTGTCGACCATGCGCCGCCTCGACCCGCGCGTGCTGCTGGCCGCCCGCGGCCTGGGCGCCGGGCAGCTGCGCACCTTCTGGAGCATCTTCGTGCCGCAGACCATCCCCGGCATCCTCGGCGCCTTCATCATCGTCTTCGTGTTCTGCCTGGGCTTCTTCATCACCCCGGCGATCCTCGGCGGCGGGCAGACGGTGATGGTGGCCGAGTACGTCTACCTGCAGATGTTCCAGACCAGCAACTGGGGCCTGGGCGCGGCGCTCTCGGTGGTGCTGCTGGCGCTGGTGGCGGGGCTGATCTGGGCGCTGCTGCGCATGACCCGCGTCGACAAGCTGGTGGGATGAGGAAAGCCGAATGAACGCACACGAAAGCCGCGCGCCGAGCCGCCTGCTCGCCGCCATGGCGATGATCTTCATGCTGTTCCCGCTGCTGGCGGTGATCCCGGTGTCCTTCACCGGCAAGCGCTTCCTGTCGATGCCCGACGGCAACTGGTCGCTGCGCCACTACAAGGCGCTGCTGGACAGCCCCGAGTGGCTCTCGGCGGTGGGCCAGAGCCTGGTGGTGGCCAGCGCCGCCTGCGTGGTCGCCACCGCCCTGGCGGTGAGCTTCGCCCTGGGCATCTGGTACCTGCGCTCGCGCTGGGCGGCGCTGCTGATCGGCCTGGTGCTGCTGCCCATGGCCATCCCGCCGATGATCTCGGCGATGGTGCTGTACTTCATGGAAACCACGGTGAGCAAGCTCGCCCCCGGCCTGGGCTACGACACCCTGTTCGGCCTGACCATCGCGCACATCGTGATGGTGGTGCCCTACGGCGTGGTGACCATGCTGGTGGCCCTGAGCCAACTGGACCGGCGCATCGAACTGGCCGCGCGCAACCTCGGCGCCAGCCTGGCGCAGACCACCTTCCTGGTGGTGCTGCCGAACCTCAAGCTGGGCGTGGCCAGCACGGCGCTGCTGTGCTTCGCACTCTCCTGGGAAGAGATCGCGGTGACGCTGTTCGTCACCAGCACCGAGGTCAACACCCTGCCGCGGCAGATCTGGTCCGGCCTGCGCGACAACATCGACCCGGCGGTGGCGGCCATCTCGGTGCTGCTGATCGCCCTCACCCTCCTCGCCCTGCTCGGCCGCATGCTCGCCGGGCGCGCCGCCGCCAAGCCGGCCGGGCACTGAGCAGCCAAGCCGGCGGCGCTGTCCGGGGGATTGTCGGCGCCCCGGACAGCGCCGCCGGCCTGGTTCACCTACAGGCACCACGGCGCCGCCCGTATGGTAGGAGCAACTGTCTTGCCGGCTGCGCCAAGGCGCTTTTTGTAGGATGGGTTGAGCCTTGGCGAAACCCATGCGGTTGCGCTGATGGGTATCGCTTCGCTCAACACCATCCTACGAAAAGCCGTGCTTCCTGGAACGTAGGACCTTGTCCGCGATAGCCGGGAATTCCGGCGCGGTTCGCGGATGAGATCCGCTCCTACGCTGCGCCACTCACGCCATTCCCATGTAGGAGCGCGCCCTGCGCGCGAATCGCAGGCAGGGCCTGCTCCTACAGGTTTCCGTGAGGCACCCGCCCTGCATCCCGCCACCTGCGCCGAGATGCTTTTCGTAGGATGGGTTGAGCTTGCGAAACCCATGCGGCCATCGGCGATGGGTATCGCTTCGCTCAACCCATCCTACGGGTGTTTCCCCTGCAGCCGGAGCGGGCTCCGTCCGCGATCTGGCAAGCACATCCAAGCACTTGGCAGACAGGCACAAGGCCAGCTGCGCCCATGGCCTTAGCATCCCAGGGAGTTTCGTCCCCTGCCAACAATAACGATACGGATGCACGCCATGACCCGATCCACCGTCCTGCGCCCGACGCTGCTCGCCCTGCTGATCGCGGGCAGCGGCCAGGCCAGCGCCTATTCGCTGTATTCCACCGACGACACCCACCTCAACGCCGACCTCACCGCGGTCTATGCGCTGCTGCACAGCCAGGAGAACTACGCGCAGAGCGGCACCAAGGACAAGGGTTCGTCCTACTGGCAGGAAGGTTTCATCAAGTACGGCCTCAGCGGCGACCAGCGCCTGGGCGGCGCCGGCAGCCTGTATGGCGCCTTCGCCCTGCTCAGCTCGGCGACCTGGGGCGACGGCGACGCCGCCGGCTTCACCGACGGCTCCGAGCGCACCACCAAGATCGAGGACGCCTACCTGGGCTGGCGCTCGGGCACGCTGTTCCCGGTGCTGGGCGAGGACGGCATCGACTTCTCCTTTGGCCGCCAGAACATCGTGGTCGGCGACGGCTTCCTGATCAACGGCGACGCCCTCAACTTCGGCAATGGCCTGGCCGACGGCATGTTCGACCGCGGCGGCGCCTACTACCTGGCCGGCCGCCGCAGCTTCGACGAGACCGCAGTGCTGCGCATCGGCGGCAAGCAGGGTTGGCGCGGCGACATCATGCGCCTGAAGTCCGACAACCCGGCCCAGGCCAAGCCCGAGCTGTACGTCGGCACCCTGGAGCACGTCAGTGACGCCGGCACCCTGGGCCTGACCTACATCGACGTCACCGACATCGACGAGCAGTACGCCTCCCCCGCCCAGCTCGACCGCAAGGACATGAAGACCTACAGCCTGCGCGGCCAGGGCAACGCCGGCGTGGAGAACCTGTTCCTCTCCGGCGAATACGCCTGGCAGGACAAGCGCCACGCCGACGACGAGAACGCCTGGTACCTGGAGGCCGGCTGGACCTTCGCCGACGCCGCCTGGAAGCCCTACGTCAGCTACCGCTTCAGCCGCTTCTCCGAAGGCTTCGACCCGCTGTTCTACGGCTTCAGCCGCGGCTTCGGCACCTGGTTCCAGGGCGAGGTGGCGGGCAACTACTCCGGCCCCTTCAACAGCAACACCCGCGTCCACAACGTCGGCGCCAAGATCCAGCCGACGGAGACCTTCGACGTCGGCCTGCAGTGGTTCCGCTTCGACACCATCGACAAGGACCTGGGCAACCTCGGCGGCCACGAGATCGACCTGTACGCCGACTGGACCGTCAGCCCGCACCTGACCATCACCCCGCTGGTCGGCGTGTACAAGCCGAAGAAGAGCGCCGAGCAAGGCGGCACCCAGATCGGCGGCAACGACGACAACCTCTACACCCAGCTGATCTTCACCAGTACCTTCTAAGCCACAAGCCACGAACCCGCCTCCGCGCCACCGCCGGCCCCCATCCCGGCCGTGGCGCGCCGGCGGGTTTCGCGGTTTCCAGGGAGGCCTCCCCATGCGCAGCATCCACTCCACCCTCCAGGGCCGCATCACCTGGCTCGCCGGCCTGTGCCTGCTGGGCATCGCCGCCACCCTGATCGGCCTGTCGCTGTACCAGGCGCGCCAGGCGATAGACGCGCTGCAGCGCATCACCGGCGCGGTGAACCTGATCAGCGACATGAACCTGCAGATCGCCAGCGCCGCCGAGGAGCAGAGCAGCGTGGCCGAGGAGATCGGCCGCAACATCGGCGCCATCCGCGACGTGACCCAGGCCCTGTCGGACCAGGCCGAGCGCTCGGCGCGCCTGAGCCAGCAGCTGAACCACAGCGCCGAGCAGCAGCACCGCCTGGTGCAGCAGTTCAAGGCCTGATCAGCGCGGGCGGTAGCCCTGGCTCAGCAGCCAGCCCTGGAAGATGCGCCGCTGCTGCTCCGGCAGCGCGGCCAGCACCTGCGCCTGCGGCTCGCTGCGCAGGCGCCGCAGCCAGGGCGCCAGCTCCAGGCCCTGCAGGTGCCAGATGCCCAGGGGCTGGTCGGGGCTGACCACCACCTCGGCCTCGTCCACCAGGCCGTCGCGCAGCACCGGGGCGCGCTCGATGCGCAAGGCGTCGAAGTCCGCCGGGGCGTGACTGGGCACCTCGTCCGGCCAGGCGCGGCGGGCCTGCCAGAAGGGTTGCTCGGCCCATTGTTTTTCTTCGGCGTAGAAGTCGCGACCGACGCGGGCGAAGCGCAGGAACAGCTGCTCCACCCGGCGCTGGTGGAAGCGCTTGGCCAACTCGGCGCGCTGCGGGGCGCGCAACAGCGTGTTGATGACAGCAGGCGCCTGCAACGCCGAGGACAGCGACTGGAAGATGCCGTTGCCGGACAGCGGGTCCACCGCCATGGCCGCATCGCCCACGCGAATCCAGTTCTCGCCGCAGGCCTCCAGGCAGAGGATCGGCGTGCTGCTGCGGGCGTGCAGTTCCAGGTCCTGCTCGGGGTGGCCGCCGAAGAATGCCTGGCTGAGTGCGGAGCGTTGGCGCCGTTCGCGGCAGTAGTCGAGTAGCTGCTCCTTGGGCGGCAGCGCGCTGCTGGCCACGTCCAGGGTCAGCTGCCAGTAGCAGCGCCCGTCGGCCAGCCGCGCCATCCACGCCCAGCCATCGGCCAGGCTCTGCACCGCGCTGGCCACCGGCCCCGGCGCGCCCTGCCAGCGGCTGAGCAGGCTGAGGGTTTCCGGGCCGCGACGGGCCTTGCCGGCCTTCTGGTTCAGCGGCGCCTGGCGACCGCGGGCTTCGACGAGGAAGGGAGTGTGCAGGTGCTGGCCGCTTTCCAGGCGCACGTGGTGGCCCGTGGCGTCGGATTCCACGCCGAGCACGCGGTCTTCCAGCACCTGGATGCCGGCGTCATGCAGGTCCTGGCGCAGGCCCTGGTCGAACAGCGGGCGGTCGAGGATGAATTCGACGTTCTGCGCGCTTTCGCTGCCGTTCCAGTTCACCCGGCGTTGCGAAGGCGGCGCGGTGCAGGCCAGGGCGTGGTTGAGGCCGGCGTGACGCAGGCCGTCGAGGACGCGCTGGGAGACGCCTTCGACGGCGGCGAAGCGGCGCCATTCGCTGATGACGGTGACGGGGTGGCCGAGGCGGTGGAGGCCCATGGCCGTGGCTGCTCCGGCGGGGCCGGAGCCGAGGATCAGGATTGGGGGCATGGGGGTGTTCGCTGGGGAGTTTTGTGTTGGCTGTGAGGCCGCGCCCTCTCCCCAGCCCTCTCCCTGAAGGGAGAGGGGGCCGTTCGGTGCGAGCTTGAATTCCGAGTCATCCTGCTACTCCGACGTGGCCGGCGGAATGTCGAACCTCGCCGCCGCTCCGTACAGTCCCCTCTCCCTCCGGGAGAGGGCTGGGGTGAGGGAAAGGAACCCAACCCCCACTCATAAGCTCACCTTCCGCTCGATCCCCTTGTACACAGCCCCCTCCCGCATCAACGCCAACAATTCTTCATTCGACACCCCCGGCCGCTCCCCCAGCAAAGCCGCCAGATGCCCACAAAAAGCCGCACACCCCAAACTCGCCCCCGCCTGCCCCGCAACCCGCACAGCCGCTCCGAAATCCGCCTGCGTACTCCCCAGCCACGACCACTCCCCCTCGCCACAACGCGCATCCCCGGTCACCCGCACCACCCCCGGATAGGCCGCCGGAAACACCGGCTCGCCCCGCGCCGGGCTGGACGCACAGACCAGAACGCCCGCCTCCACCAGTTCGGCGACGGCCTCGCGGAGGATCGGCCGATCCTGGCGCACCCCCAGGCTCAGGTTGACCACACGCACAGCCTGCCCGCCCAGCCACTGCAACGCAGCCGCAATCTGCAACGGGCTGGTCACGCCACGCCCATCGAACACCTGGGCCACGCTGAAACGCGCTTGCGGCGCCCGGGCAAGCACCGCCTGGATCACCGCCGAGCCATGGTCCAGGGCATCGGCCGCCAATGGCAGTCGCTCCAGTCCATCATCGGCCAGACAGAAACGCTGCCCAGCCACCACGCAACCCGCCTGCTCCAGGGCATGGCCACTGTCGACCACCCCCACCAGCACCTCAGCCACCCTGCCCTCCCACGGCCACCAGCGGCACCTCGCGCACGCTCAGCCGGCCGTCCTGCAGCTCCAGGCGCAGGTCGGCCTCGGCCAATGTCGAGGGGCGGTGGCTGACGAGGATGCGCGTGCGCCCGGCGAACAGCCGGTCGATGGCGGCTATCACCTCGCGCTCGGTGCTTTCGTCCACCTGCGAGGTGGCTTCGTCGAGGATCAGCACCAGCGGGTCCTGCAGCAGCGCGCGGGCGATGGCGATGCGCTGCTTTTGCCCGCCGGACAATTGCTGGCCACGCTCGCCCAGGGGGCTGTCGAGGCCTTCGGGCAGGCTGGCGATCAGGCCGTCCAGCTGCGCCAGGGTCGCCACCCTTTCGATCTCCTCGCGGCTGACGTGGGGCGCGCTGTACGACAGGTTGTCCGCCAGGCTGCCGCGGAACAGCACCAGCTCCTGGCTGACCACGGCGATGCGCCGGCGCAGCTCGAACAGGTCCAGCTCGCGCAGGTCCACGCCGTCCAGCAGGATGCGGCCCTGGTCCGGGTCGTAGAAGCGTTGCAGCAGGTCGGTCAGGGTCGACTTGCCGACGCCCGAGGGCCCGCTCAGGGCCACCTTGCGCCCGGCCGGAATGCAGGCGTCCACCTGGTCCAGCAAGGGCTGGCTGCGGCCGGCGTGGTTGAAGCTCACGCCTTGCAGGCGCAGTTCGCCGACGCTCGGCATCGGCCTGGGCTGCGCCGGCGACGCCACGCCCGGCGCCTCGCCGCGCAGTTCCATCACCCGGCCCAGGCTGACGGTCATGCGTTGCAGCGCCACGTACAGGCCCAGCAGGCTCTGCACCGGGCCGATGGCCATGCCCAGGTAGGTGGAGAAGGCGATCAGCGAGCCCAGCTGCCAGGTGCCCTGCACCACCCAGTAGCCGCCGACCAGAAAGGCGCAGGCGCGCGACAGCGACATCAGCGTCCCCGGCAGCGCCTGGGTGAAGAATTCGGTCAGTTGCAGGCGCAGCAGCTGGCCCAGGTAACCCTGGCCCAGCCCTTCCAGGCGCTGCGCCTCGCGGCCCTGCTGGCCGGCGGACTGGATGAACTTCATCGCCGGCAGGGTCTCGACGAAGAACGACGACAGGTCGGCCGAGCGCTCGCGCAGCTGGCGCGCCTCGCGCTCGACCTTCTTGCGCATCCAGCGCAGCCAGAGCACGTCCAGCGGGATCAGCACGGCGACCAGCAGCGACAGTTGCCAACTGAGCGTCAGCAGCAATGCCAGCGAGCCGACCAGGCCGATCACGGCGGACACCGCGGAGAACAGCGAGTCCACCGCGAAGCGCTGGATTTCGGCGACGTCGCCGTCCAGCCGCGACATCAGGTCGCCGATGCGGCGGCGGGCGAAGAAGGTCGGCGAGAGGCTTTGCAGGTGGCGGTACAGCGCGTCGCGCAGGGCGAACAGGATGCGCCCGGAGAGCCGCGTGTGCAGGTAGCGGTTGAGCCCCGACAGCACGGTGCCGACCAGCCCGACCACGATCATCACCCCGGCCAGCAGCGCCAGCAGGGGGAAGTCGCGGGCCAGCAGGCCGTCGTCGATCAGCAGCTTGGTCAGCCAGGGTTGCGCCAGGGCCAGCAGCGAGGCGCACAGGGCCAGGCCGAGCAGGCCGAGGATGGCCAGGCGCTGCGGGCGGACGAAGCCGTACAGCCAGTGCAGCGCCTCCTTGAGGGCCTTGGGGTCGTCGCTGTCGATCAGGCGGGTGAAGAACATCAGCCGCCCTTCAGTTGCTTGAGCTTGCGGTACAGGGTGGCGCGGCTGATGCCCAGGGCGTCGGCGGCCGCCGAGACGTTGCCCTGGTGGCGGTCCAGGGCCTGGCGGATCAGCTCCATCTCGGTCTCGCGGATGCGCCCGCAGGGTTGCCGTTCGCCGGCGGCGAGTTCTTCCAGGGTGCTGTCCGGCAGGTGCTCCAGGCCCAGGGTGTTTTCGCCCGGCTCGCGCATGGCCAGGGCGGTGCGCAGCACCATTTCCAGCTGGCGGATGTTGCCCGGCCAGTGGTAGTCGGCCAGCAGCGCGAAGAGTTCGTCGTCCAGCCGCGCCTCGGGCGCGCCCAGCTTGGCCAGCAGGCCCTGGGCCAGCTGGCCGAGGTCGTCGCGCTCGCGCAGCGCCGGCAGGCGCACGCTGATGCCGTTGACGCGGTAGTAGAGGTCTTCGCGGAACTGCTTCTCTTCCACCTGGCGCTTGAGGTCGCGGTGGGTGGCGCAGATCAGCGCTACATCAATGTCCTGCTCCTCGCCCGCGCCCAGCGGCGCCACCTTGCGCTCCTGCAGCACGCGCAGCAGGCGGGCCTGCAGGGCCAGGGGCATGTCGCCGATCTCGTCGAGGAACAGGGTGCCGCCGTGGGCCTGCTGCAGGCGGCCGACCATGCCGCCGCGGCGCGAGCCGGTGAAGGCGCCCTCGCGGTAGCCGAACAGTTCGGATTCGATCAGCCCTTCGGGGATGGCCGCGCAGTTCACCGCGATGAACGGCTTGCCGGAGCGCGCACTGCTCTGGTGCAGGGCGCGCGCCACCACTTCCTTGCCGCTGCCGGTCTCGCCCAGCAGCAGCACCGGCAGTTCGTTCAGCAGGCCCTGGCGGGCCATGCGCAAAGCGCGGGCGTAGCGCGGGTTGCCGCCGGCCAGGGCTTCCAGATCCGGCGCGGCCGGGGCCGGGCGCTGCGGCTGGCGCGCCGGCACCGACACCGCGCTGGCGCGCAGCGGCGCCTGCAGCACCTTGTAGAAGAACTCGCCCTTGGCCGTCTGCAGGCTGCCCAGGGCGCCGGATTGCAGGCGCGCGAGCAGTTGCTCGCCCCTGGCGCCCAGCAGGTCTTCGCAGCGGCGCCCGACCAGCGTTTCGCGCGGCGCGCCGAGCAACTGGCAGGCCGGCGTGCTGAGGGCCAGGATGCGGCCCTCCAGGCTCAGCGCCAGCAGGCCCTGCCAGGGCGAATCCAGGTACTGGCGGCGGCTGTGGAAGGACAGCACCACCTGCCCCGGGAAGCTGGCGGCGAACAGCCGCTCCTCGATCTGCACCGCGGCGCGGTTGAGCAGGCTGAGGCTTTCCACCGGGCCGGCCAGGGGGCCTTCGCGGGTCAGGTCGAGCACCCCGAGCAGATTGCCCTGGGGGCAACTGATGGGCACGGAGGTGCAGGAGAAGCGGCTGAGCCGCTCCAGGTAGTGCTCGCCGCAGTCGATCTGGGTGGCGCGGCCTTCCACCAGGGCGGTGCCCAGGGCGTTGGTGCCGCGCGCGGCCTCGCTCCAGCAGGCGCCCGGGGTGATGTCTTCCAGGCCGATGCGGCGCAGGCGCTCGTGGGCGCCGGCCACCGAGACGATGGTGGCGTCGGCGTTGGCCAGGATCACCAGGGCGTCGTGGCCCTGGCGCTGGCGCAGGAAGTCCAGCTCGGGGGTGGCGGCGTCGAGCAGCAGGCGGTTGTTCTCCAGCAGCAGCTCGATGCCGGCGCGGTTGTCCAGCTCCTGGTCGTTGCTGCTGCCGCAGTCCAGGCCGTGGCCCAGGCTGCGCCGCCAGGAGGCGTCGATTTCCTCGCGCAGCACGCCGGCGGGTAGCTCGCCCTCGCGCTGCAGGCGTTCGCGGGCCCGGTGGGCCTCGCGCAGCAGGTCGCTGCCTATTGTTCTTGTCATGTCGATCTCGGCTCCGCTTGCCCGCGCGGTGCGTTGCCGCGCGGGACGTCAGGCTGGTCAGGGACTGTCTACACCCGTCCTCCCCTTCAGTAAAGAGGACTCCCGGTTGCCCGGCAACGCACGCAATTAGCGGGCCAGCCGGTCGGCGGCGAAGTGATTGACAGCCCCTCGACGCAGGTTTACGTTAACGTAAAGGTAAACGAACGAGCAAGCCCGATGCCGACCACCTACAGCATTTCCGACCTGGCCCGCGAACTGGACGTCACCACCCGCGCCATCCGCTTCTACGAGGAGCAAGGTATGCTCAGCCCCGAGCGCCGCGGCCAGGAGCGCATCTACAGCCCCAAGGACCTGGTGGCGCTGAAGCTGATCCTGCGCGGCAAGCGCATCGGCTTCTCGCTGGCCGAGTGCAAGGAGCTGATCGACCTCTACGACCCCAGCAGCGGCAACCGCAAGCAGCTCGAGACCTTCATGGGCAAGATCGCCGCGCGCCGCGCGCAGCTGGAGCAGCAGCTGCTCGACATCGAGCAGATGAAGCTGGAACTGGACACGGCCGAGGAGCGCTGCCTGGCGGCCCTGGCCGAGACCGAGAAGAAACAGCGCGCCTGAGCGCGCCCTACCCTTATCCAAGTACAAGAAAGCAGGTGCAACCATGAGCTACCCGTCCCTCAACTTCGGCCTCGGCGAAACCATCGACATGCTCCGCGAGCAGGTGCAGGGCTTCGTCGCCAGCGAACTGGCCCCGCGCGCCGCGCAGATCGACGCCGACAACCTGTTCCCCATGGACATGTGGAAGAAGTTCGGCGACATGGGCCTGCTCGGCATCACCGTCAGCGAGGAATACGGCGGCGCCAACATGGGCTACCTGGCCCACGTCATTGCCATCGAGGAGATCAGCCGCGGCTCGGCCTCGGTCGGCCTGTCCTACGGCGCGCACTCCAACCTGTGCGTCAACCAGATCAAGCGCAACGGCAATGCCGAACAGAAAGCGAAATACCTGCCCAAGCTGATCAGCGGCGAGCACGTCGGCGCGCTGGCCATGAGCGAGCCCAACGCCGGCTCCGACGTGGTCTCCATGAAGCTGCGCGCCGACAAGCGCGGCGACCGCTTCGTGCTCAACGGCAGCAAGACCTGGATCACCAACGGCCCGGACGCCAACACCTACGTGATCTACGCCAAGACCGAGCCGGAAAAGGGCGCCCACGGTATCACCGCGTTCATCGTCGAGCGCGACTGGAAGGGCTTCAGCCGCGGCAACAAGTTCGACAAGCTGGGCATGCGCGGCTCGAACACCTGCGAGCTGTTCTTCGACGATGTGGAAGTGCCGGAAGAGAACGTGCTGGGCGCGGTCAACGGCGGCGTGAAGGTGCTGATGAGCGGCCTGGACTACGAGCGCGTGGTGCTTGCCGGCGGCCCGATCGGCATCATGCAGGCGTGCATGGACGTGATCGTCCCCTACATCCACGACCGCAAGCAGTTCGGCCAGAGCATAGGCGAATTCCAGCTGATCCAGGGCAAGGTCGCCGACATGTACACCCAGCTAAACGCCAGCCGCGCCTACCTGTACGCGGTGGCCCAGGCCTGCGACCGTGGCGAGACCACCCGCAAGGACGCCGCCGGGGTGATCCTCTACACCGCCGAGCGCGCGACGCAAATGGCCCTGGACGCGATCCAGATCCTCGGCGGCAACGGCTACATCAACGAGTTCCCCACCGGCCGCCTGCTGCGCGACGCCAAGCTCTACGAGATCGGCGCCGGCACCAGCGAGATCCGTCGGATGTTGATTGGGCGCGAGCTCTTTAACGAAACCAAATAACGATAAAAGCCGCTGGAGGCTGAAGGCTGGACGAAAAAGCCGCTCCAGTCCTCGTCCAGCCTCCAGCCTACAGCGCTCTTCTCGAGGTTTTCATGGCCCTACTGCATACCCAGATCAACCCGCGCTCCCCCGAATACGCCGCCAACGCCGCGACCATGCTGGAGAGCGTTCAGGACCTGCGCGCCCTGCTCGGCCGCGTGCATGAAGGCGGCGGCGCCGCTGCCCAGGCCAAGCACAGCGCGCGCGGCAAGCTGCTGGTGCGCGAGCGTATCAACCGCCTGCTCGACGCCGGCTCGCCGTTCCTCGAAGTCTCCGCCCTCGCCGCCCACGAGGTGTACGGCGAGGAGGTGGCCGCCGCCGGCGTGGTCGCCGGCATCGGCCGCGTGGAAGGCGTGGAATGTATGATCGTCGGCAACGACGCCACGGTGAAGGGCGGCAGCTACTACCCGCTGACCGTGAAGAAGCACCTGCGCGCCCAGGCCATCGCCCAGCAGAACCGCCTGCCGTGTATCTACCTGGTGGACTCCGGCGGCGCCAACCTGCCACGCCAGGACGAGGTATTCCCCGACCGCGAGCACTTCGGGCGGATTTTCTTCAACCAGGCCAACATGAGCGCCCAGGGCATCCCGCAGATCGCCGTGGTGATGGGCTCGTGCACCGCCGGCGGCGCCTACGTGCCGGCGATGAGCGACGAGACCATCATGGTCCGCGAGCAGGCCACCATCTTCCTCGCCGGCCCGCCGCTGGTGAAGGCCGCCACCGGCGAGGTGGTCAGCGCCGAGGACCTGGGCGGCGCCGACGTGCACTGCAAGACGTCCGGCGTGGCCGACCACTACGCCGAGGACGACGAGCACGCCCTGGCCATCGCCCGCCGCTGCATCGCCAACCTCAACTGGACCAAGCAGGGCAAGCTCAACACCCAGCCCCCGCGCGCGCCGCTGTACCCGGCCGAGGAGCTGTACGGGGTGATTCCGGTGGACAGCAAGCAGCCCTTCGACGTGCGCGAGATCATCGCCCGTCTGGTCGACGGCAGCGAGTTCGACGAGTTCAAGGCGCTGTTCGGCACCACCCTGGTGTGCGGCTTCGCCCACCTGCACGGCTACCCCATCGCCATCCTGGCGAACAACGGCATCCTCTTCGCCGAGGCCGCGCAGAAAGGCGCGCACTTCATCGAACTGGCCTGCCAGCGCGGCATCCCGCTGCTGTTCCTGCAGAACATCACCGGCTTCATGGTCGGCCAGAAGTACGAGGCCGGCGGCATCGCCAAGCACGGCGCCAAGCTGGTCACCGCGGTGGCCTGCGCCCAGGTGCCGAAGTTCACCGTGATCATCGGCGGCAGCTTCGGCGCCGGCAATTACGGCATGTGCGGCCGCGCCTACGACCCGCGCTTCCTGTGGATGTGGCCCAACGCACGGATCGGCGTGATGGGCGGCGAGCAGGCCGCAGGCGTGCTCGCCCAGGTCAAGCGCGAGCAGGCCGAGCGCGCCGGCAATACGCTGAGCGCCGAGGACGAGGCGAAGATCAAGGCGCCGATCCTCGCCCAGTACGAGCGCCAGGGGCACCCCTACTACTCCAGCGCGCGGCTGTGGGACGACGGCGTGATCGACCCGGCGCAGACCCGCGAAGTGCTCGCCCTGGCCCTGTCCGCCTCGCTCAACGCGCCTATCGAACCGACCCGCTTCGGCGTATTCAGGATGTAAGAAAGCTGGAAGCTTGAAGCCGGAAGTCGCGCGGCTTTCGCTTCCAGCTTTCGGCTTCCAGCCAGGAAACGACCATGCCTACTTACGAAAACATCCAGCTAGAGAAAGACGACCGCGGCGTAGCCACCCTGTGGCTGAACCGCCCGGACAAGAACAACGCCTTCAACGCCCAGACCATCGCCGAGCTGATCCGGGCGCTGGACCAGGTGAGCGACGACGCCGAAGTGCGCCTGCTGGTGCTGCGCGGCCGCGGCAGGCACTTCTGCGGCGGCGCCGACCTGGCCTGGATGCAGGAGGCGGTGAAGCTCGACTACCAGGGCAACCTCGCCGACGCCCAGCAACTGGCCGAGCTGCTGAACAACCTGCACCTGCTGAAGAAACCGACCCTGGCCGTGGTCCAGGGCGCAGCCTTCGGCGGCGGCGTGGGCCTGGTGGCCTGCTGCGACATGGCCCTGGGCAGCGAGCAGGCGCAGTTCTGCCTGTCCGAGGTGCGCATCGGGCTGATCCCGGCGACCATCGGGCCCTTCGTGACCAAGGCCATCGGCCAGCGTGCGGCCACCCGCTACGCCCTCACCGCCGAGCGCTTCGACGGTGCCCGCGCCCGCGAACTGGGCCTGCTGGACGAGTGCTACGCCGCCGAGGAGCTGGAGGAGAAGGTCGAGGCCTGGGTCGCCAACCTGCTGAACAACAGTCCGGCCGCGCTGGTGGCCTGCAAGGCGCTGTTCCAGGAGATCGGCAGCGGAGAATTGAGCCCCAACCTGCGCCGCTACACCGAGGCCGCCATCGCCCGCATCCGCATCAGCCCCGAGGGCCAGGAAGGGCTGCACGCCTTCCTCGAGAAACGCAAACCGAAATGGCAGAAGAGCAGCTAGAAGCTTGAAGCCGGAAGCTTGAAGCGGGAGTGCTCTTCAGCTTCCAGCTTATAGCTTCCGGCTTCCAGCTCTTCAACGGAGCAAAACAATGATTACAACGCTACTGGTGGCCAACCGCGGCGAGATCGCCTGCCGGGTGATGCGCACCGCCAAGGCCCTGGGCCTGACCACCGTCGCCGTGCACAGCGCCACCGACCGCCAGGCCCGCCACGTCGAGGAGGCGGACATCGCCATCGACCTGGGCGGCGCCAAGCCCGCCGAATCCTACCTGCGCGCCGACGCCGTGCTGGCCGCGGCCAAGGCCGCCGGCGCCCAGGCCATCCACCCCGGCTACGGCTTCCTCTCGGAGAACGCCGGCTTCGCCCGCGCCTGCGAAGAGGCCGGGCTGGTGTTCCTCGGCCCGCCGGCCAGCGCCATCGACGCCATGGGCAGCAAGTCCGCGGCCAAAGCGCTGATGGAAGACGCCGGCGTGCCCCTGGTGCCCGGCTACCACGGCGAGGCCCAGGACTACCCGACCTTCCAGCGCGAAGCCGCGCGCATCGGCTACCCGGTGCTGCTCAAGGCCGCCGCCGGCGGTGGCGGCAAGGGCATGAAGGTGGTGGAACGCGAAAGCGAACTGGCCGAGGCCCTGGAATCCGCCCAGCGCGAGGCGCAGTCCGGCTTCGGCGACTCGCGCATGCTGGTGGAGAAATACCTGACCAAGCCGCGCCACGTGGAAATCCAGGTGTTCGCCGACCAGCACGGCAACTGCCTGTACCTCAACGAGCGCGACTGCTCGATCCAGCGCCGCCACCAGAAGGTGGTCGAGGAAGCCCCCGCCCCCGGCCTCTCGGTGGAACTGCGCCGCGGCATGGGCGAGGCCGCCGTGCGCGCCGCCCAGGCCATCGGCTACGTCGGCGCCGGCACCGTGGAATTCCTCTACGACGAAGGCAGCGGCCAGTTCTTCTTCATGGAAATGAACACCCGCCTGCAGGTGGAACACCCGGTCACCGAGGCCATTACCGGCCTCGACCTGGTGGCCTGGCAGATTCGCGTGGCCCGTGGCGAGCCGCTGCCGATCAGCCAGGAGCAGGTGCCGCTGAACGGCCACGCCATCGAAGTGCGCCTCTACGCCGAGGACCCGGAAGGCGGCTTCCTGCCCGCCAGCGGCCACCTGGCGCTGTACCGCGAACCGCCGGCCGGCCCCGGCCGCCGGGTGGACAGCGGCATCCGCGAGGGCGACGACATCTCGCCGTTCTACGACCCCATGCTGGCCAAGCTGATCGCCTGGGGCGAGAACCGCGAGGAAGCCCGCCAGCGCCTGCTGGCGATGCTGAGCGAAACCGCCGTGGGCGGCTTCAAGACCAACCTGGCGTTCCTGCGCCGCGTGCTGGCCCACCCGGCCTTCGCCGCCGCCGAGCTGGACACCGGCTTCATCGCCCGCCACCAGGAGCAACTGCTGCCGGCGCCCGGCGAACTGCCGCCGCAATTCTGGCAACTGGCCGGCGAAGCCTGGGCCCAGAGCGAGGCCGAACGTGTGCGCGGCGACGACGCCCACTCCCCTTGGAGCGCCCGCGACGGCTGGCGCAGCGGCCTGCCGGGGGAAACCGACCTGCACCTGCTGGCCAAGGGCGAATCCCAGGTGGTGCGCCTGCGCCATGCCGATGGCGTGCGCGGCGCGACGCTCAAGGGCGAATGGCTGGAAGTGGACCTCGACGGCCTGCGCCGCCGCCACCTGGCCCTGCGCCAGGGCGACAGCCTGTACCTGGAATGGCAGGGCGAACTGGTGCCGGTGCGCCGCTACGACGCCATCGCCGAGGCCGAAGCCGCCCACGCCCACCACGGCGGCCTGGGCGCGCCGATGAACGGCAGCATCGTGCGCATCCTGGTCCAGCCCGGGCAAAGCGTGGAAGCCGGCACCGCCCTGGTGGTGCTGGAAGCCATGAAGATGGAACACAGCATTCGCGCGCCGCACGCCGGCGTGGTGAAATCGCTGTATTGCAGCGAAGGCGAACTGGTGGCCGAGGGTACGGCGCTGGTCGAACTGGAAGAGGCCTGACCCTTGCGTAGGGCGTATAACGCTCCGCGTTATACGCCGTTTGGCCTTGGCTCCCGGCGCGATGCGGATTTGGTCACGGAGCGTTTGTTCCAGAGCCTTCCAGTTCGACCGGGAAGCCGGGCATGAGATCGGTGTAGCGGCGGATAACCGCGAACGGTTATTCGCCCTACGCTCCGCCCGCCACCGCTGCGCAGGACAGTCCCCCACAGAACACAACGAGGACCCAGCATGCCCCTGCCCCAACACGTCCGCCTGGTCGAAGTCGGCCCGCGCGACGGCCTGCAGAACGAGAAACAGCCCATCAGCGTCGCCGACAAGGTGCGCCTGGTGGACGACCTGAGCGCCGCCGGCCTGGCCTACGTCGAAGTCGGCAGCTTCGTCTCGCCCAAGTGGGTGCCGCAGATGGCCGGCTCCGCCGAAGTCTTCGCCGGCATCCAGCAGAAACCCGGCGTCACCTACGCCGCCCTGGCGCCCAACCTCAAGGGCTTCGAGGCCGCGCTGCAGGCCGGGGTGAAGGAAGTGGCAGTATTCGCCGCCGCCTCCGAGGCCTTCTCGCAGAAGAACATCAACTGCTCGATCAAGGAGAGCCTGGAACGCTTCGTGCCGGTGATGGACGCCGCCCGCGAGCACGGCATCCGCGTGCGCGGCTACGTGTCCTGCGTGCTCGGCTGCCCCTACCAGGGCGAGGTGGACGTGCAGCAGGTCGCCGCCGTGGCCGCTGAGCTGGACGCCATGGGCTGCTACGAAGTCTCCCTGGGCGACACCATCGGCGTCGGCACCGCCGGCGCCACCCGCTCCATGTTCGAAACGGTCGGCGCCCGCGTGCCGCGCGAACGCCTGGCCGGGCACTTCCACGACACCTACGGCCAGGCCCTGGCGAACATCTATGCCAGCCTGCTGGAAGGCATCGCGGTGTTCGACAGCTCGGTCGCCGGCCTCGGCGGCTGCCCCTACGCCAAGGGCGCCACCGGCAACGTGGCGACCGAGGATGTGCTCTACCTGCTAAACGGCCTGGGCATCCACACCGGCATCGACCTCGACGCCCTGATCGCCGCCGGCCAGCGCATCTGCCAGGTGCTCGGCAAGGAAAACGGCTCCCGCGTGGCCCGCGCCCGCCTGGCCAAGGCCTGATCCCGCGCCGCTATCGCTCGGTCATGGCGATGGGTATCGCTTCGCTCAACCCATCCTACGATGGCGTCTCTCCTGTAGCCTGGGGCGCATAACGCCCCAGGCATATCAGGATGACTCCGGCTTCGCCGCCCGCGCCGGACGGCCCCCTCTCCCTCTGGGAGAGGGCTGGGGTGAGGGTTGCGGACTTCGCCGACACTCCGCTGCCAACCCTGCACTCCGCTCCCCCTCCCTAACCCTCCCCCGCAAGCGGGAGAGGGGACCGTTCGGCGTGAAGCGGAACCTGGAAGCTCCCTGAATCCATGTACGCAAACGGCCCACCGCACAGCGAGTAGCAGAAAATCCCCCATCGATTGATACGGATAATGCAACAGGGTTTATCACTGGCCGTGATAATAAGAATGCTCCCGTTCGATTAGCGACTTAGACGCCTGGAACGCAGACTCCGCCCATTACAGAAAAAATGCCGGAGTCTTCCCCATGGAGCGTTCACCCAATTCCTTGCGTATCCCCCTCGCACTGGCCGCCGTCCTGGTGCTCAGCGCCTGCGGCAAGACCCAGGAAGCCGCGCAGAACATGCCCGCGCCCAAGGTCAGCGTCGCCGAGGTCATCGAACAGCCGGTCAACGAGTGGGACGAGTTCACCGGCCGCCTGGAGGCGCCCGAATCCGTCGAGCTGCGCCCGCGCGTCTCCGGCTACATCGACAAGGTGACCTTCCGCGAAGGCGCCCTGGTGAAGAAGGGCGACCTGCTGTTCCAGATCGACCCGCGCCCGTTCCAGGCCGAGGTCCATCGCCTTGAGGCCCAGCTGGCGCAGGCCCGCGCCAACCAGACGCGCACCGCCAACGAAGCCGCCCGCGGCGACCGCCTGCGCGCCACCAACGCCATCTCCGCCGAGCTGGCCGACGCCCGCAGCGCCGCCGCCACCGAAGCCCGCGCCCAGGTCGCGGCGATCCAGGCCGAGCTGGACAACGCGCGGCTGAACCTGTCGTTCACCCAGATCACCGCGCCCATCGACGGCCGCGTCTCGCGCGCCGAAGTCACCGCCGGCAACCTGGTCAACGCCGGGCAGAGCCTGCTCACCACCCTGGTCTCCACCGACAAGGTCTACGCCTACTTCGACGCCGACGAGCGCGTCTACCTGAAGTACGTGGCCATGGCCCGCGCCGGCGGCCCGGACGCCCGCGGCAGCACCCCGGTGTACCTCGGCCTGACCGGCGAGGACGGCTTCCCGCACCTGGGCCGCCTGGACTTCCTCGACAACCAGGTCAACCCCAAGACCGGCACCATCCGCGGCCGCGCGGTGTTCGACAACAAGGACGGCCTCTACACCCCCGGCCTCTATGCGCGCATCAAGCTGGTCGGCTCCGGCACCTACGACGCCGCGCTGATCAAGGACGAAGCGGTCGGCACGGACCTTGGCAAGAAGTTCGTGCTGGTGGTCGGCGCCGATAGGAAGGTGGCCTACCGCGCCATCGAGCTGGGGCCGAAGCTGGAAGGCCTGCGCATCGTCCGCAGCGGCCTGGCCAAGGGCGACCGCATCGTGGTCAACGGCCTGCAGCGCGTGCGCCCCGGCGCCGAGGTGGATGCCCAGGGCGTGCCCATGGCCAGCCCGGACACCCTCGCCGCCCTCGCCCGCTCGCGCCAGGCGGTGGAAGACAGCGAGCCGCCGAAGGTCGCCGAACAGTCGCCGGGCAAGCCCAGCCGCATCTGACGACGACCCGCCCCTGAGCGGGGCACATCGACAACGCAGTACCCGGCCCTGGCCCCACCCAGGGCCGCGGGTGACCTTTTGCCCAGGGTTTAGCGCCCCGCGCGCCAGGAACGAACCATGAACTTCTCGCAATTCTTCGTGCAGCGGCCGATCTTCGCCGCCGTGCTCTCGCTGATCATCCTGATCGGCGGGGCCATCTCGCTGTTCCAGTTGCCGATCAGCGAATACCCCGAAGTGGTGCCGCCCACCGTGGTGGTGCGCGCCACCTTCCCCGGCGCCAACCCCAAGGTGATCGGCGAGACCGTCGCCGCGCCCCTGGAGCAGGCCATCACCGGCGTCGAGAACATGCTCTACATGTCCTCGCAGTCCACCGCCGACGGCAAGATGACGCTGACCATCACCTTCGCCCTGGGCACCGACCTGGACAACGCCCAGGTACAGGTGCAGAACCGCGTGACGCGCACCGAGCCGAAGCTGCCCGAGGAGGTCACCCACATCGGCATCACCGTCGACAAGGCCTCGCCCGACCTGACCATGGTCGTGCACCTGACCTCGCCGGACAACCGCTACGACATGCTCTACCTGTCCAACTACGCCATCCTCAACATCAAGGACGAGCTGGCGCGCCTGGACGGCGTGGGCGACGTGCAGCTGTTCGGCATGGGCGACTACTCGCTGCGCGTATGGCTGGACCCGAACAAGGTGGCCTCGCGCAACCTCACCGCCACCGACGTGGTCAACGCCATCCGCGAGCAGAACCGCCAGGTCGCCGCCGGCGCCCTCGGTGCGCCGCCCGCGCCCAGCGCCACCAGCTTCCAGCTGTCGATCAACACCCAGGGCCGCCTGGTCAGCGAGGAAGAGTTCGAGAACATCATCATCCGCAGCGGCCCCGACGGCGAGATCACCCGCCTGAAGGACATCGCCCGCATCGAGCTGGGCTCCAGCCAGTACGCCCTGCGCTCGCTGCTGGACAACCAGCCGGCGGTGGCCATCCCGATCTTCCAGCGCCCCGGCTCCAACGCCATCGCCATCTCCAACGAGGTGCGCGAGAAGATGGCCGAGCTGAAGAAGCAGTTCCCCCAGGGCGTGGACTACTCCATCGTCTATGACCCGACCATCTTCGTCCGCGGCTCCATCGAGGCGGTGGTGCACACCCTGTTCGAAGCCCTGGTGCTGGTGGTGCTGGTGGTGGTGCTGTTCCTCCAGACCTGGCGCGCGTCGATCATCCCGCTGGCCGCCGTGCCGGTGTCGCTGATCGGCACCTTCGCGGTGATGCACGCCTTCGGCTTCTCGCTCAACGCGCTGTCGCTGTTCGGCCTGGTGCTGGCCATCGGTATCGTGGTGGACGACGCCATAGTGGTCGTAGAGAACGTCGAGCGGAACATCGGCCTCGGGCTGACACCGATCGAGGCCACCAAGCGCGCCATGAAGGAAGTGACCGGGCCGATCATCGCCACCGCCCTGGTGCTGTGCGCCGTGTTCGTGCCGACCGCGTTCATCTCCGGCCTCACCGGGCAGTTCTACCGGCAGTTCGCGCTGACCATCGCGATCTCCACGGTGATCTCCGCGTTCAACTCGCTGACCCTGTCGCCAGCGCTGGCCGCCGTGCTGCTCAAGGGCCACCACGAGCCCAAGGACCGCTTCTCGCTGATCCTCGACAAGCTGCTGGGCAGTTGGCTGTTCCGCCCGTTCAACCGCTTCTTCGACCGCGCCAGCCATGGCTACGTCGGCACCGTCACCCGCGTGCTGCGCGGCAGTTCCATCGCCCTGTTCATCTACGCCGGGCTGATCGCCCTCACCTATCTGGGCTTCTCCAGCACCCCGACCGGCTTCGTGCCGCAGCAGGACAAGCAGTACCTGGTGGCCTTCGCCCAGTTGCCCGACGCGGCCACCCTCGACCGCACCGAGGCGGTGATCAAGCGCATGTCGGAAATCGCCGGCAAGCACCCGGGCATCGAGCACACCGTGTCCTTCCCGGGCCTGTCGATCAACGGCTTCACCAACAGCCCCAACAGCGGCATCGTCTTCACCCCGCTGAAGGACTTCGACCAGCGCAAGGGCCCGGGCATGTCCGCCGGCGAGATCGCCGCCGAGCTGAACAAGCAGTTCGCCGACATCCAGGACGCCTACATCGCCATCTTCCCGCCGCCGCCGGTACAGGGGCTGGGGACCATCGGCGGCTTCCGCGTGCAGGTCGAGGACCGCGGCAGCCTGGGCTACGAGGAGCTCTACACGCAGACCCAGAACATCCTCGCCAAGGCCCGCGCGCTGCCCGAGCTGAACCCCATGTCGGTGTTCACCAGCTACCAGGTGAACGTGCCGCAGGTGGACGCCGCCATCGACCGCGAGAAGGCCAAGACCCACGGCGTGGCCATCAGCGACATCTTCGACACCCTGCAGGTGTACCTGGGTTCGCTGTACGCCAACGACTTCAACCGCTTCGGCCGCACCTACCAGGTCAACGTCCAGGCCGACCAGCGCTTCCGCCTGGACCCGGAACAGATCGGCCAGCTGAAGGTGCGCAACAACCTCGGTGAAATGGTCCCCCTGGCCACCTTCATCAAGATCAGCGACACCTCCGGCCCCGACCGGGTGATGCACTACAACGGCTTCATCACCGCCGAGATCAACGGCGCCGCGGCGCCCGGCTACAGCTCCGGCCAGGCCGAGGCGGCGATGGAGAAACTGCTCAAGCAGGAACTGCCCAACGGCATGACCTACGAGTGGACCGACCTGACCTACCAGCAGATCCTCGCCGGCAACACCGCGGCCTTCGTCTTCCCGCTCTGCGTGCTGCTGGCCTTCCTGGTGCTGGCCGCGCTGTACGAGAGCTGGGGCCTGCCGCTGGCGGTGATCCTGATCGTGCCGATGACCCTGCTGTCGGCCATCGGCGGGGTGATAGTCGCCGGCGGCGACAACAACATCTTCACCCAGATCGGCCTGATCGTGCTGGTGGGCCTGGCGTGCAAGAACGCCATCCTCATCGTCGAGTTCGCCAAGGACAAGCAGGAAGAAGGCATGGACCGCGTCGCCGCCGTGCTGGAAGCCTGCCGCCTGCGCCTGCGGCCGATCCTGATGACCTCCATCGCCTTCATCATGGGCGTGGTGCCGCTGGTGCTGTCCACCGGCGCCGGCGCCGAGATGCGCCATGCCATGGGCGTCGCGGTGTTCTCCGGGATGCTCGGGGTGACCTTCTTCGGCCTGCTGCTGACACCGGTGTTCTACGTCCTCATCCGCCGCTTCATGGAAGCCCGCGAAGCGAAGAAACAAGCCCGCCTGACCCACGAGGCCAGCCACGCATGAACCTGAAACACTTCGCCCCGGCGCTGCTGGCCCTGAGCCTCAGCGCCTGCATGGTCGGCCCCGACTACCAGCAGCCGGACACCGCGCCGGCCAAGCTCGAAACCGGCGCGGCAGCCTTCGACCGCAGCCGCTTCGAGGACGCCTGGTGGAAACAGTTCGACGACCCGGTGCTGAGCCAGTTGGTCGACCAGGCCCTGAAGGAAAACCGCGAGCTGCGCGTGGCCTACGACCGCGTGCTGGCCTCGCGGGCGATCCGCGACGACGTCTCCAACGACCGCTTCCCCACCGTGACCAGCCGCGTCTCCTCGGAGGTCGGCAAGGGCCAGGTGCCCGGGCAGACCGAGGACCGCGTCAACCAGGAGCGCTACGACCTGGGCCTGGACATGATCTGGGAAGTCGACCTGTTCGGCCGCGTGCGCCGCGAACTGGAATCGGCCGACGCCCAGAGCCAGGCGGCCCAGGCCGACCTGCAGCAGCTGCAGGTCAGCCTGGTCGCCGAGCTGGCCGACGCCTACGGTCAACTGCGCGGCGCGCAGTTGAGGGAAGGCATCGCCCGCGACAACCTGAAGAACCAGCGCGAGTCCCGCGACCTGACCATTCAGCTGCGCGACAACGGCGTGGGCAACGAACTGGACGTGCAGCGCGCCGAGGCGCGCCTGGCCGCCACCGAAGCCACCCTGCCGCAACTGCAGGCCGAGGAAGTGCGCCAGCGCAACCGCATCGCCACCCTCCTCGGCCAGCGCCCGGACCAGCTCAGCGTGGACCTCTCGCCCAAACAGCTGCCGGCCATCGCCAAGGCCCTGCCGATCGGCGACCCGGGCGACCTGCTGCGCCGCCGCGCCGACGTCGCCGCCGCCGAACGCCGGCTGGCCGCGGCCACGGCGGATGTCGGCGTGGCCACCGCCGACCTGTTCCCGCGGGTGAGCCTCGGCGGCTTCCTCGGCTACACCGCCGGGCGCGGCTCGCAGATAGGCTCAGGCGCCGCCCGCGCCTGGGGCGTATCGCCGACCATCAGCTGGGCCGCCTTCGACCTGGGCAGCGTGCGCGCCCGCCTGCGCGCCTCCAGGGCCGACGCCGACGCCGCGCTCGCCAGCTACGAGCAGCAGGTGCTGCTGGCCCTGGAAGAGTCCTCCAACGCCTTCAGCGACTACGGCAAGCGCCAGCAGCGCATGCTGGTGCTGGTGCGCCAGTCCGAGGCCAGCCGCAAGGCCGCCGAACTGGCCGGCGTGCAATACCGCGAAGGCACCCTGGACTTCCTAAACCTGCTGGACGCCGAGCGCGAACAACTGGCCGCCGAAGACGCCCAGGCCCTGGCCGAAGTCGACGTCTACCGCGGCATAGTCGCCATCTACAAGGCCCTGGGCGGCGGCTGGCAACCCCGGGCCTGACAGGTTCCTCCCTGGCCACTCTCCGGCCACTTGGCCCCGCGACGCACGCTGCTGATCGCGGGGCTTTTTTATGCCCGGATGGGTTGAGCTTGCGAAACCCATGTGGCCGTGGCGATGGGTATCGCTTCGCTCAACCCATCCTACGACAGCATGTCTCCTGCACCTGTAGGAGCGAGCTTGCTCGCGAACGGAGTTTCCCGGTTGTGCCGGAGCATCGGGGCTGACTCCGCCCCTTGAGCCTCTCCCAGCCCCACCGGCAAGATAGTCCCCCGCCCGCCGCTCCCGGAGCTCCCCCATGACCGACACCCGCCAGTTGTTCAGCCAGCAGGCCGACGCCTACCGCGCCGGTCGCCCGACCTACGATCCGGCGTTCTTCGCCTGGCTGGCGCAGGTGGCGCCCTCCACCGCCCTGGCCTGGGATTGCGGCTGCGGCTCGGGCCAGGCCAGCCTCGATCTGGCCCGGCACTTCCAGCAGGTGGTGGCCACCGACATCAACGCCAAGCAGCTGGAACAGGCCCCCCGCGAGGCCAACATCGACTACCGCTGCGAACCGGCGGAAAGCACCTCGCTGCAGTCGGCCAGCGTCGACCTCACCCTGGTGGCCCAGGCCCTGCACTGGTTCGACGTCGAGCGCTTCTATGCCGAGGTGCGCCGCGTGTCGCGCCCCGGCGCGCTGCTGGCGGTGGTCTCCTACAACCTGCTGAACATCGACGAGCGCCTGGACGCGCTGATCCGCCATCTCTACCACGACCTGGTCGGCCCCTACTGGGCGCCGGAACGCAAGCATGTGGAGACCGGCTACGAAACCATCCCCTTCCCCTTCGAGCGCGTGGAGACGCCACCCTTCGCCCTGGAGGCGCAGTGGAGTTTCCAGCGCCTGGTCGACTACCTGTACAGCTGGTCGGCGGTGGCCAGCTACCGCCAGGCCACCGGCCAGGACCCGGTCGAGGCGCTGCGCGGGGAGTTGCAGGCGGCCTGGGGCGAGGTGGAAACGCGCCAGGTGAGCTGGCCGCTGACCATCAGGCTGGGCAGGGTATAAGGCGCAGGCTTCCCGTAGGGGGAGCCTGCCGGGCCATGGTTTCCGCCGTGCGAAGAGCAGGCGGGTTCGCGTTTCGCCCGCGGCATCTCGATGCCGTGCTGCTTCACCCGGCGGTACAGCGTCGTCCGCGAGATGCCCAGGGCCTGGGCCGCGGGGCCCGGCTGCCAGCGGTGGCGCACCAGGGCGTCGAGCAGGGCCTGGCGCTCGGGGCTGGCCAATGCCCTCAAGCCGCAGTTGGTACAGCTGTTCTCCGACGCCGCGCTGGTGAACCGGCAGATGCTGGAAGACATGCTCAAGTACAAGCGCCTGGAAGGCGTGGACACGGCGCTGGTGATCCGGGGCGAGGCCGACGCCATCATCCCGGCCAGCCACGCCCAGGGCCTGAGCGCCGAAGTCCACGTGCTGCCGGAACAGGCGCACATGCTGCAGATGGAGGCGGTGGAAGCGGTGAATGCGCTGCTGATGGATTTCCTCGAGCGTCACTGAACAGGAGCCTCTGACATTGGGCCGCGGATGGCGGCCCGGCCCTGGCGCCAGGCTGGGGCTTTTTTTGGGGGGCTCGGATGGGGTTTGGGTGTTTGCTGCAGGCCCGCAACCCTCACCCCAGCCCTCTCCCAGAGGGAGAGGGGGCCGTATGGCCTGAAGCGATATTCCAAATCTCCCTGGTCGTTTTATCCGCGTCTGAAACCTCAATGAGGCACGGCTCCAGCATCGGCACGGACAGTCCCCTCTCCCTTCAGGGAGAGGGTTAGGGAGAGGGGCTCTTGAGCAGCGTCAACAGCGTCAACCCAACGCCCGCAGACACGCCAAAGGCACCCACCCCGAATCCCCTTCCCGGCAACACCAGACCCATCCCCCAAGAATCCTGCCACCAACCACTCTCTCCCCAACCCCCACCTCCATCTCCCGCGCCGTATAGTCCTCCAGCGCCCGCCCAACGCCCTCGCCCACCCGCTCGAAGACCTGAGCCGGCACCCAGCCTTCCCGCCCAGCCGCCGCGCAGAAGTACCAATCGTCCCAACCCTCAGGCCCCTCGTAGCGCTCACCCACCTTCAGCAACGCGCCCCTGGCAAAAGTGATCGGCTCCGGATACTCGCTACGATGGGCCACCACGACCTCGTAATGCATTGCACGCTCCTTCGTCTGCTGTACGGCAGGCGATGGTACGCAGGGCAGCCCTCAAAGCGCATCGTGAAAGATGACACCCAATGTAAACCGCTCCCCCCACAACAACCGGCTGACCCCATGGCGCATGCTCACCCGATAGTCCCCACGCGCGCGCCGCACCGGCCGCTGCGAAACGGCGAACACCACGGCATCACCCTGGCACAACGGCACCACCTCCACCCGCGACTGCATGCGCGGGCGTTGTTCGGTGAGGACGAACTCGCCGCCGCCGAACTCCTCGCCCGGCTGCGACAGCAGGATGGCGACCTGCAGCGGGAAGGCCAGTTCGCCGTACAGGTCCTGGTGCAGGCAGTTGTAGTCGCCCTCGCCATAGCGCAGCAGCAATGGCGTGGGGCGCAGTTGGCCGGCGGCGTGGCAACGTTCGAGGAATTCGGCGTGCTGCGGCGGGTATGCCGGCGCCAGGCCCAGGCGGCATTGCCAGGCGTTGGCGATGTTCGCCAGGGGCGGATAGAAGGCCTCACGCAGCGTCTGCAGCGGCGCCGGCAAGGGATAGGCGAAGTAGCGGTATTCGCCCAGGCCGAAGCCGTGGCGGGCCATGACCACCCGGCTGCGGAAGGGTTCGTCGCGGGCGTAGAGGGCGCGCAGCCATTGGCATTGACGCGGGTCGAGCAGCCCGGGGACCAGGGCGTGGCCGCCGGCGTCCAGGCGCGCGGCCAGCGCTGGCCAGTCCAGGGCGGCAATGCGCTCGGCGAGTGGGATCATGGGCGGGCTCCGGGGGCGATGCCGCCAGTCTAGGCGAGCGGCCAGCCGCCCTGCGCCCCGATGCCGACTTTCAAACCCGGGGGTTCGCGAGCAAGCTCGCTCCTTCAGGGGGGCGGTGCCTGGCTCAGCGACGTAGGATGGCGTTGAGCGCAGCGATACCCATCACCATGGCCCGATGGGTTTCGCAGGCTCAACCCATCCTACGAAGAGCGCCTCGGCGCGCGGGGCAAGACAGTCGCTCCTGCAGGGGCATGGCGCAGGTGGGGGCGGCGTAGGATCTCATCCGCGATCCGCGCTGGAACGTCCGGCCATCGCGGACAAGGTCCGCTCCTACCCTACGGACGGGCACGGCTTTTCGTAGGATGGCGTTGAGCGAAGCGGTACCCATCCTGCGAAAAGCGCCTCGGTGCGGCCGCTCAGTCGCCGTCGCCGGGGTGGTCCGCCAGGCCTTCCAGCTCGGCGCGCGCCACCGCGCGTTCGTCGAGTTTGCGGCGGGCCGCTTCGGGCAGGTCGGTGTAGCGGATCACCCCGCGCTCGACCAGCACATTGACCACGTCTTCCAGCACGCGGATCACTTCCAGGTCGGACTGGCGCAGCAGGTCCAGCCGGCTGCGCACCTCGGTGCGCGCATCCAGCCATTGCCGAAGCTCGTCGCTCTGGTAGGCCAGCGTGTCGTTCATGCCTTCGAAGGGCTGGCTTTCCACTCTCAACAGATTTCCTTGCCCATCGCGTTGTACGTAAACCATGCGGATCGACCTAACCGTCATTGTCAAGGGTGCGGACGGAGCCTTCCTGTCCGTCGTCTGCGAACTGGGACCGTCGATCGGCCCCAGGGTTCGGCGCAGCTTAACAAGCCCGGCTCAAGAAAGCAGGCTGACCACCGCGAAACGGCTCAGGTTGGCCTGGGCCACCACGGTCCGGGTCACCGCCGCGTAACTGGAGCCGCTGTCGCGCACCAGGTTGAACACCGACGCCGCGTAGTCCTGCGCCCATTGCTGCTCGTCGCGGTCGGCCTGGCGGGCCAAGAACTCGCGGATCTCGCCCTGGCGCTGGCGTAGCTGGTCGCGCAGGGTGCCGATGCGGTCCAGCGCGTCTATCACCTGGTCGAGCATCTGCCGCAGCTCGCGCTGGTCGCTGCCGGCCAGGCTCTGCGGCAGGTCCAGCAGGCGCTGCTCGCGGGTGCGGGCAGGGCTGGCGCGGTCCTTGGCGAAGCGTTTGCCCTCCCCCTGCACATTGAGCTGGCCGCCCTGCTTGCGCCAGTCGGCCTCGGCCATGGAGAAAGTCAGCCTGCCGTCGGCGTCGAGTTCCGCGCGGATGCCGCTGGATGCCAGGCCGACGTTGAAGCTGCGCAGCAACTGCTGGTCGCTCATGGCGTCGTCCAGCACCACCACGCCGGGTTCACCCTGGGCGCGGCCGGTGTGGAACAGCAGGGTCTCGCGGCCGCCTGCGCGGGCTTCGTCGAGGGTGGCCAGGCCGTCGATGGCGAAGCGGGTGCGCGCCGCTTCGTGCAGGTGCAGGTCGAGGTTGGCGTCCAGCCCGCCGGCGCTGCGCTCGCGGCGTTGCGCCAGCAGCTCGGCGGCCTGCTGCAGCGGCTGCTCCAGCTGCTTGCGGTTGCCGCCCTGGCCGCTGCCCAGCTCGCGGCCCAGGCTGAGCTTGAGCTGGTTGAGGCGGTCGGCCAGCTCGCCCAGGTAGCCTTCGGCGCTCTGCATGGCGCTGAGCTGCTGGTTGAGCTGGATGCTGAAACCGGCAGCCTTGCCCACACTGCGCTCGCCGGCGCTGGCCGCGCTGCGCGCCGGCTTGCGCTGGCGCAGGGTGCGCTCGCCCACTGCCGGCGGCGCCTGGCGCGGCTGGCCGTCGATGGCGGCGACCGCCGGGAACGGGTTCTCGACCTTCATCGCGCCAGGGTCCTCAGAGCAGGCTGAACAGCGACAGGCCGTTGACCGTCAGGTAGGTCTTCTGCGTCGCCTGCAGGGCCAGCTTGTAGTTGCCCAGGTCGATGCTGGCCTTGGCGTAGTCCAGCGCCGAGAGGTCGCCCTCGACCTTCTGGTTGACCAGGGAGATGTCCTGGTTGCTGTTGTCCAGCAGGGTCAGGGTGTTCTGCCGCCCGCCCAGGTCGGTGATGGCCGACAGCAGCTTGCCGTGGCTGTCGTCCAGCAGGTCGAGGGTGGCCTCGATGCTCTGCTGGATGGCCGGGTCGCTGCTGTCCAGGGCCGGGTCCTGCAGCTTGGCCACCAGGGCATGGAGGCCATTGAGCAGGTCCATGCCGTTGCCGAACAGCGGGCGGATGGCGACGTTCTCGTCGACCATCACGCCGTTGGCCACCACCGCCTGGCGCGTCTTGTCGTTGCCGGTGGCGCTGTAGGTGCCGCTGGCCTCGTCGTAGGTCACCGCCGGCTGGTCGGTGAGGGTGCCGGAGAACAGGTAGCGGCCCTCCTCGTCCTTGACGTTGAGGTAGCTGACCAGGGTCTTCTCCAGGTTCGACAGCTCGCCGGCCATGGCGCCGAGCTGCTCGTTGGCGTTGGAGCCGTTGGCCGCCCACAGCAGCAGGTCGCGGATGTCCAGCAGGGTGTCGGAGGTGGACTGCAGGTTGGTTTCCTGGATCGACAGGTTGCCGGAGACCCCGGCGATGTTGCTGCCGTACTGGGCCAGGCTGGCCTCCGAGCGCTGGATGCGCAGGATGCGCACCGCGGCGATGGGGTCGTCCGAGGGGTGCTGGATGCGGTTGCTGCTGGACATCTGCTGCATCAGCTGCGACATCTTCTCGGTGTTGCGGCTCATCGAGTCCAGGAGGATGGCGGTGCTCTGCGAATTGGTGATGCGCATGGGGCGTCTCGTCGGGTGGCGGGCTACGGCGTTCAGAACGCCGCGAGCATGCTGTCGAACAGGTCCTTGGCGGTGCTGATGACCTTCATGTTGGCCTGGTAGGCCTGCTGGTAGGTCATCAGGTTGACCGCCTCCTCGTCCAGGTTCACCGCGCTGACGCTGTCGCGCTGGTTCTGCGCCTGCTGCATCACGGTCTTGGCGGTGTCCAGGTCGGCCTGGTTCTGCCGGCTGTCGCTGGCTACCCGGCCGATCAGCCCGGCGTAGGCGTCGTTGAGCGTCACCTGGTTGCCGTCGAGGGTGATGACCTGGCTCTTCAGGTCGATCAGCTTCAGCAGGTTGCCGTTGTTGCCCTTCTCCCCGGCGCTGTCGGACAGCGCTAGTTCGGTGGGTTGCAGGCCGGTGAGGCTGAGCAGCTTGCCGGTGCTGCCGGGGTTGGCCTGCAGCAGCGCCTGGCCGGGGTTGCCGTTGAGGTCGTAGCCGCCGGCCAGGGTGGAGTTGACCAGGTCGGCGACCTGGGTGGCCATCTGCGCCAGGCTGTCGAGGTTCGGCCGCAGGGTCTGGTATTCGGTGTCGTACAGCGCGCCCATGGCGCCGCCCAGGTCCTGCTGGTGGATGGCGAACTGGGTGCCGGCGAAGGCCAGGCTGACGTCCTGCTCGCCGCTGCTGGTCAGGCTGACCTTCAGCTGCGCGGCGGAGGCGCCGGCCACCAGCGGCTGGCCGTTGGCCAGGGACACCGAGACCGAGCCGTCGGCGGCGGCGCTGGTGCGGATGCTGCTGTACTGGCTGAGCTGGGTGATCAGCGCGTCGCGCTGGTCCTGCAGGGCCGAGGGGTCGGCGGCGGCGGACTGCGCGGCGACGATCTTCTTGTTCAGCAGGGCGATGTTGCCGGTCAGGCCGTTGATCTCGCCGACCATGGTGCCGCGCTGTTCCTGCAGGGACTTGAGCTGGGTGTCGAGGTTGCCGGAGAGGGTGTTGAAGCGCTGCGCCAGGTTGCCGGTCTCGGCGATGATCTGCTGGCGCAGGGCGGTGGAGTCCGGGGTGGCGCTGGCCTCGCTCAGGGCGGCGAAGAAGTTGTCGAGGCCGACGCTGATGCTGGCGCCGTCGCTGGACATCAGGTCCTCCAGCGCGCCCAGGTACTGCTGGGCGTTGCTGTAGTAGTTCTGCGCGGTGGTGGCGCGCCACAGCTGCTGGTTGAGGAAGTCGTCGGACATGCGCCGGATGCCGGTCACCTTCACCCCGCCGCCGGGGCTGAGCGAGCCCTGCCCGCCGAGGGAGCTGGTGAGCACCGACAGGCGGCTGAACCCGGGGGTGTTGACGTTGGAGGTGTTCTGCCCGGTGATCGACAGGCCGATCTCCGAGGCGCGCACGCCGCTGTAGGCGATCTGCGTCAAATTGCTCACGACTGCTTCCCTTTGGGCTGAAGGCGGATCGGTTGGGCGAAGGCGGCGGAGAGTGCCTGGTGTTGCGTGCCCTGCTGTTGATAGGCGACCGGTTCGGCCGCCGGCTTAAGCGGCGCCGGCGCCGCGGCCTGGCCGCGGCGATCGAGGTCGTCGAGGATGCCGCGGGTGTAACGGCGGGTTTCCTCGAAGGGGATGCGTTCGATCCAGGCCTCGCCGCTGATCTCGCCGCGGCGCGGATCGCCGTTGCTCTTCAGCCACTCGTCCACCCGGCCGGGGCCGGCGTTGTAGGCGGCCAGGGCCAGGGCGCGGTGGCCGTCGTAGCGCTGCAGCATCTCGTCGAGGTAGGCGCTGCCGAGCTGGCGGTTGTAGGCGCCGTCCTGGGTCAGGCGCTGCGGGTCGAACTCCAGGCCCAGCTTGGCGGCCATTTCCCGCGCGGTGTCGGGCATCAGCTGCATCAGGCCGCGGGCGCCCTTGGGCGAGATGGCAGCGACGTCGCCGGCGGATTCGTGGTCGATCAGGCTGTCCACCAGTTCGCCGAAGGCCGCGCTGCCGCGTTGCCAGAGCCGCCCGGCGGCCTGCACGCCACGCTGCCAGTCGGCCGCCACGGCCTGCTGCAGGCTGCGCGGCAGGCCCAGCTGGTCGCCGCCGGCCAGCGCCTCGCCGCGGCTGTCGGCGTCCTGGCCGGAAAGCTGGCGCACCAGCAGCGCGGCGATGCCGGTCTGCTTGCGCTCGGCCAGGTTGTCGGCGAGCACGCCGTCGTAGAAGTCGCGCATGGTGTCCAGGTCGCGGCTGCGGCCGATGCCGCCGGCCGAGAGCACGTCGCCGGCCTTGCGCATCTGCTTGAGGATCTGCTGCAGGAACAGCGCCTCGAACTGCTCGGCGGCCGCCTCCAGGCGCGCCTGGGGGTTGCCGTCCTGGCCGCGCGCGGCGTTCAGCGCGGTGGGGAGTGAAACGATGCTCATGCGCGCGCCCTAGATGATGATGAGTTCGGCGTTCAGCGCGCCGGCCTTCTCCAGCGCCTGGAGGATGCTCATGACGTCGTCCGGGGTGGCGCCGAGGCTGTTCACGGTGTCGATGATGCCCTGCAGGCTGGCGCCCTCGGGCCAGCGGAACATCGGCTTCTTGTCCAGGGCGACGTTGACGTCGGACTGCGGCGTGACCGTGGTGCGGCCGCCGGAGAACGGCGCCGGCTGGCTGACCTGGGGGTTCTCGCTGATGGTCACGGTGAGGCTGCCGTGGGACACCGCGGCGGCCTTCACCCGCACGCCCTGGCCGATGACCACGGTGCCGGTGCGGCTGTTGAACACCACCTTGGGCCGTTCGCGGCCTTCCTGCACCTCCACGCCTTCGAGCAGGGCCATGAAGCTGGTGCGCTGGTTGGCCGAGACCGGCGCGCGCACGCTGACCTTGGTGCCGTCCAGGGCCTGGGCGCTGCCGGCGCCGAGCAGGTTTTCCAGCGCGGTGACGATGTGCGCGGCGGTCTGGAAGCTGGGCTGGCGCAGGTTGAGCATGATGTCCGGGCGGCTGGCGAAGTCGCTGGGGATCATCCGCTCGACGGTCGCGCCGTTGGGGATGCGCCCGCCGTTGGCGGTGTTGATGGTGACGCTGGAGCCGCTCTGGCCGCTGGCGTTGAGGCCGCCCACGGCCACCGCGCCCTGGGCCAGGGCGTAGGTTTCGCCGTCGATGCCGCGCAGCGGCGTGAGCAGCAGCTGGCCGCCGCGCAGGCTCTTGGCGTCGCCCAGCGAGGACACGGTGACGTCCACCGTCTGCCCGGGGCTGTACGAGGGCGGCACTTCGGCGGTGATGCTCACCGCGGCGACGTTCTTCAGCTTGGGGTCGATGTTGGCCGGCAGGTTGACGCCGAACTGCTTGATCATGTTCACCACCGACTGGCTGGTGAACTTCACCTGGGTCTTGTCGCCGGTGCCGTCGAGGCCGACCACCAGGCCGTAGCCGATCAGCTGGTTGCCGCGGATGCCTTCCACGTCCACCAGTTCCAGCAGCGGCACGGCGCGAGTCGCCAGGGGCCAGCAGAACAGCGTCAGCGGCAGCAGGTATTTCAGGATGGCTCGCATGGCCGGCAGCGCCTCACAGCGGGAACAGAGGATGGGTGAAGAAGCGCGTCAGCCAGCCGGCCGAGTTGCTGTCGTTGAGCACGCCGCGCCCGGCGTAGGAGATGTTGGCGTTGGCGACGTTCTGCGAGGACACCTGGTTGTTGCGGTTGATGTCCTCCACCCGCACCAGGCCGGTGAGGCGGATGAACTCCGAGCCCTGGTTCAGGCGCAGATTCTTCTCGCCGCGGACCACCAGGGTGCCGTTGGGCAGCACCTGGTGCACGGTCACCGCGATGGCGCCGCGCAGGGAGTTCTGCTGCTCGCTCTTGGCGTCGCCCTTGAAGTCCCGCGAGCTGTCCGCCGAGCTTTCCAGGCGGTCGTAGCTGTGGCCGAGGATGGTGGGGATGCCGATGCCCAGGCTGGAACTCTTGTCGAAGCTGGTGCCGGCGCTCTTGCTCGACTGCGTCTGCTCCTCCAGCACCACGGTGAGCACGTCGCCCACGCGCAGGGCGCGCTGGTCCTGCACCAGGCCGCCGTAGTAGCCGGGGCGGTACAGCCCGCCGCCGGTGGTGGGCGGCAGGCTGTAGTCGAGGGTCGGCGGCTGGTAGGCGCTGGAGTCCTCTTCCGGGAGCATCTCGTTGAAGCTCGCGCAGCCGCCCAGCAGCAGCAGGGCGAGCAGCGTCGGCAGGCGGCTCATGGCGGTCATACGGTCTGGTTGAGGAACTGCTGCATGCCGGAGGCGGCGTCCAGCACCTTGGCGTTGGCCTCGTAGGCGCGCTGGATGGCGATCATGTTGACCATGGCCTCCACCACCTGCACGTTGGAGCCTTCCAGCACGCCCTGCTTGAGGGTGCCCAGGCCGTCTTCGCCGGGCACGCCTTCCACCGGCTGGCCGCTGGCCACGGTCTCGCGGTAGAGGTTGCCGCCCAGGGCTTCGAGGCCCGCCGGGTTGGTGAAGTTGACCAGGGTGATCTGGCCCAGCTGGGTCGGCTGCGTCTCGCCGGCCATGATCGCAGTGACGGTGCCGTCGCTGCCCACGGTGAAGCTGCTGCTGCCGGCCGGCACCTCGATGTTGGGGATCAGCGGCAGGCCCTGGGCGTTGACCACCACGCCGTCGGAATTGAGCTGCAGCTGGCCGTTCTCGGTGTACAGGGTGTCGCCGTTGGGCGCTTCCACCTGGAAGAAGCCGCGGCCGACCACGGCCAGGTCCATCGGCTGCCCGGTGGTCTGCATGCTGCCTTCGGTGAACACCTTCTGCGTGCCGGCCACGCGCACGCCGCTGCCCAGCTGGATGCCCGAGGGCACGGTGTTGACCTGGTCGGCCTGGGCGCCGGGCTGGCGGTCGATGGAATAGAACAGGTCCTCGAAGACCACCCGGTCGCTCTTGAAGCCGGTGGTGTTGACGTTGGCCAGGTTGTTGGCCACCGCCGACAGCGCGGTGTCCTGCGCGGCCAGGCCGGTCTTGCTCACCCACAGTGCCGAACTCATGCGGTATCTCCTTCGCGGGCCGCGCGCGGCGCGGCCGGGTTGTACGGGGCGCGTCAGTCGCGCAGCAGGCGGTCGCCGGCGGACGACATGTCCTCGGCGGCCTTCATCATCTTCACCTGGGTCTCGAACATGCGGTTCAGGCTCATGGTCGCGGTGAGCTGGTCGATCGACGACACGTTGCTCGCCTCCAGGTAGCCGCTGACCAGGCGCACGTTGTCGGTGGCCTCGGCCGGCTGGCCGTCCTTGCGCACCAGCAGGCCGGCGGCGTTCTTCTGCAGCTCGGCGGCCGGGGCGTCGACCAGCTTGATGCGGTCCACCTCGGTCATCAGGTAGTCGCCGCGGGGCATCACCGAGACGGTGCCGTCCTCGCCGATGTTCACGCTGTCGTACTCGGGCAGGACGATCGGGCCGCCCTCCCCCAGCACCTGGCGGCCGTTGATGGTCAGCCGCCCCTCGCTGTCGACGAGCATGCTGCCGTGGCGGGTGTAGGCCTCGCCCTCGCCGTCCTGCAGGGCGATCAGGCCCTGGCCGCGGATAGCGAAGTCGAGGTCGCGGCCGGTCACCGTGAGGGTGCCGGGCGCCATGTCGACGCCGTTGTTCTCCAGGCGCGCCAGGTGCCGGCTGTCGTAGCCGTAGCCGCTCACGTCCACAGCGCTGACGCGCTCCATGTCGGCGCGGAAGCCCGGGGTGTTGGCATTGGCCAGGTTGTTGGCGCGCACCTGCAGCGACTGCAGAGTGCGGCTGGCGGCGCTCATCGCGGTATAGGCCAGGCGGTCCATGGGTCAGCCTCAGACGGCGCCGAACAGCGCTTGGGTGAGTTCCTTGTCGGTGGTCAGCACCTTGGTGTTGGCCTGGTAGTTGCGCTGGCCTTCCATCAGGCTCACCAGTTGCGCGGTGAGGTCGACGTTGGAGCCTTCCAGCGCGCCGGCCACCAGGTCGCCGAACTGGCCGCCGCCGGGGGCGCCCACCAGCGGGCCGCCGGAGGCCGAGGTCTCGGTCCAGGCGGTGCCGCTGACCGCGCGCAGGCCCTCGGGGTTGACGAAGCTGGCCAGCACCACCTGGCCCTGCAGCAGGCGCTGGCCGTTGCTGTAGTTGACGTAGACCATGCCGTCCTCGTCGACGGTCAGGCCGGTCTTGTCGCCGGAGGCATAGCCGGAGGCCTTGTTGGTGGTGACGGCGAAGTCGGAGCCGTACTGGGTGGTGCCGGTGTAGTCGACGTTGATCGCCAGGGCGTTCACGCCGCCGGCCAGGCCGCCGACGCTGAGGGTGAAGGGCGCGCTGGGCGAGGTCAGCATGCCGGCGCTGTCGAAGCTCAGCGCCTGGGTGCCCACGGCGTTGCCGTCGGCGTAGTAGTGGCTGGTCCAGGTGTTGTCGCCAGTCTTCACGAAGTACTGCGTCAGGGTGTGTTCCTTGCCCTGGGAGTCATAGACCTTGGTGGTGTAGGTGGAGTTGTAGGTGGAGGCGTCGGCCGGGTCGAAGGCCAGGGCCGGCACTTCGCCGTCGGCGTCGAGGTTGGCGACGAAGTCCAGGCTGTCGGTGGCCTTGGCCGGCAGGCTGGCGGTCTTCACCTGCAGGTCGCCGAGCACGCCGGCCTGCAGGTTGCCGGCGGCGTCCACCGAGTAGCCCTGCAGGCGCTGGCCGGAGGCGTTGACCATGTAGTTGGCGTTGTCGGTGTTGAACACCCCGGCGCGGGTGTACTGGGTCTCGCCGGTGGCGCTCTTGACCATGAAGAAGCCGGCGCCGGAGATGGCCAGGTCGAGGTTGCGGCTGGTGTTGGTGAGGCTGCCGCCGAGGCTGATGCTCTGGGTGCTGCCCAGCACTTCCACGCCCATCGCCTGGCTGTCGGCGTAGACGCTGCCGAACTCGGTGCGCGAGGACTTGAAGCCGACGGTGCCGACGTTGGCGATGTTGTTGCTGACGGTGTCCAGCTGTTCGCTGACGGCGTTCAGCCCGGTCAGGGAAATATTGAAGCTCATCGGGGTTCTCCTGGGCGGGATCAGGCAGCCGCGCTGCCGAATTCGACGATGTTGTAGAAAGGCACGGAACCGGTGCCCTCGACTTCCAGTACCGGGCCGCTGTCGCTGACGCGCACGTGGCTGACCTTGCCGCCGACCTCGACCTTGGGCTTCTCGCCGCTGCTGGTCTCGACCTCGACGCTGTACTTGCCCGGCACCAGGCCGAGCTTCTGCGGGTCGACGCTGAAGGCCACGCTGCCGGCCTCCTGCGGGCCGAGGGCGAGCTTGGTCACCTCGCCGGTGGCGGCGCTGGTCAGCTTCAGGGTGGTGCTGGTGGAGGCGTGCTCCAGCTGCACCTGGCCATCGACCACGGCGTCGTCCAGCTGCAGGCTGTCCACCGAGACCATCACCTTCTGCCCCACCAGGCCGGCGGCGGTGAGGTTCTGCAGGTTGTCGGCCAGCACCAGGCTGTTCTTCTGGATGGTGTTGAGGTTCTCCAGGCTCTGCACCTGGGACAGCTGCGAGTACTGGTTGACGAACTGGGTGCTGTCCACCGGGTCGGTCGGGTCCTGGTACTGGATCTGCGCGACCATCAGGGTGATGAAGTTGTTCTGCAGCTGCGACACGTCGGTCAGGTTGACGCCGACGCTGTCGCCGCCGGTGCTGCTGCCGCTGGCGGAGTTGGTGCCGTTGACGCTGCTGGTCATGACTGTTCTCCCAGCTTCAGCAGGCCCTGCTGCATGCTGCGTACACGGTTGAGGACGTCGACGCTGGTCTCGAAGCTGCGGGTGGCCGACATCATGTCGGTCATTTCCTCGATCTCGTTGACGTCCGGGTAGTAGACGTAGCCATCGCGGTTGGCCAGCGGGTTGTTCGGCTCGTAGCGGCGTTGCGGCGCGGTGCCGGAAGTCACCACGTCCAGCACCTGCACACGGGCGCCGCCCATGCCGGCGTCGCGCACCAGTTCGTCGTTGCCGTACACGGCGGCGAACATCGGCTTGCGCGCCTTGTACGCGGCGTCGGCGCTGGAGGCGGCGGAATCGGCGTTGGCCAGGTTGCTGGCCACGGTGTTCAGGCGCACGGTCTGCGCGGTCATCGCGGAACCGGCGATGCGGTAGATGGAGTCCAGTGCCATGCTCAACGTCCTTCGATGGCCTGCTTGAGGCCGCGGAACTTCATGCCGAGGAAGGTCAGGCTGGTCTGGAAGCCCATGGCGTTGCGGGCGAACTCCGACTGCTCCACGCCCTGCTCGACGGTGTTGCCGTCTTCCGACGGCTGGTTGGGGATGCGGTACTTCAGCTGCGCGTCGTCATCGGCGAAGGCCAGGCCGGCGTCCTCGGCCTGCGGGTCGAGGCGGCGCATCTCGCCGGCAAAGTCGATATCGCGGGCGAGAAAGCCCGGGGTGTCCTGGTTCGCCAGGTTGGCGGCGAGGATTTCGCTGCGCTGGGTGCGCACCTGCAGCGCACGCACGTGCACGGCGAGGGATTCTTCTACCCGTATGCTCATCGGTGGCTGTCTCCGGCCTGACTCTTGCTGGCGTCCCCTTCAGCAGGAACCGTGCCTAACTTGAGAACAGCGAGCGAAGCCTTGATTTCACTGACCTCCAGCCCACACCGCCAGCCCCCGGTCGCCCCCCGGCTTCCGCTTTCGCGTCGCCTGGCGGGCCGGGGCGGAAAAAGCCTTTCCGCCCTTTTCCTGGTCCTCGCCGCCGGCCTGGCCAGCCCCATGTGCGAGGCCGCCGGCGAAGCCCGCGCGCAGGTCGAACAGGCGGTGAGCGCGCAACTGGATGCGCAACTGCGTGAAGAAGCCCGGCGCAACGGCTGGCAGGGCCTGCGCAGCCAGTTCAGCCACGAACTGCTCGGCAGCCTGCCGCCAGCGCCCTGCAGCCAGCCGCTGCAACTGCAAAGGCGCAGCGACGAACCCTCGGCCCTGGCCCGCCAGCGCTACGAAGTCCGCTGCGCGGACGGCGCCGGCTGGGCGGTGACGGTCAGCAGCCAGGCCGACGTCTTCCTGCCGGTGCTGGTGACCGCCGCCATCATCGACCGCGGCCAGGTCCTGGGCGCCGGCGACCTGAAGCTGCAAGCGCAGAACATCGCCCGCGCCCACCACGGCTTCTTCACCCGCCCCGAACAGGTCATCGGCCAGGGCGCCCGCCGCCGCCTGCGCGCCGGCCAGCTGCTCACCCCGCAGGTGCTCAGCAGCGCGCAACTGGTCAAGCGCGGCCAGCAGGTCCGCATCAACGCCAGCCGCGACGGCATCCAGGCCAGCACCCCGGGCCAGGCCCTGGCCAACGGGCAGCAGGGCGAAGTGATCAAGGTGCGCAACCTGAGCAGCGAGAAGGTGATCCAGGCGCGGGTGGTCGAGGCGGGGGTGGTCAGCAGCACGTTCGAATAAAAAAGCCCGTAGGAGCGGGCCCTGCCCGCGATTCGCGCGCAGGGCGCGCTCCTACAGGGGAATGGGGGCAGCGTAGGAGATCTTATCCGCGAATCGCGCCGATGGTTTCGGCTATCGCGGACAAGGTCCGCTACGGGGGAGGAATACCGTGCCCCCCGGCAATCTGTAGGAGCGGGCCCTGCCCGCGATTTCGCGCGCAGGGCGCGCTCCTACAGGGGAATGACACGGGTGAGGCGGCGTAGCGGATCTCATCCGCGAATCGCGCCGATACCTCTGGCTATCGCGGACAAGGTCCGCTCCGTTCGTGCGTCCCTGGTGCGGCTGGAGCAGTTGCCTTGTCGATCGCGCCGAGGTGCTCTTCGTAGGAGCGGGCCCTGCCCGCGATGCCCTCTTCCCGCCTCCCGCAAGAATTTCTCGAATCGGCCCTTAAGCCCTTTTCCATCCCGGTCGCCCTACCCCTTCAGCAGGCGATCAAAGCCGGCTTTACACAAGCCCAATCCGAGGATTCACTCCATGGCTCTGTCGATCCATACCAACTATTCCGCCCTGACCACCCAGACCAACCTGAACAAGACCAACGCCAAGCTGGCCACCAACCAGCAGCGCCTGGGCACCGGTTACCGCGTGAACAGCGCCGCCGACGACGCCGCCGGCCTGCAGATCGCCACCCGCCTGGACGCCCAGTCCCGCGGCATGGCCGTGGCCACCCGCAACGTCAACGACTCCGTGTCCCTGCTGCAGACCGCCGAAGGCGCCTTCAGCGAAATGACCGACATCGTCCAGCGCATGAAGGACCTGGCCACCCAGTCCTCCAACGGCACCAACAGCGAGAAGGACCAGGACTCCATGCAGTCCGAGTACGACGAGCTGGGCAAAGAGCTGGCCAACATCATGAAGAACACCAGCTACGCCGGCGACAAGCTGTTCAGCGACGGCACCAAGGTCGACGGCAGCGACGGCAAGTTCTCCGCCGCCATCAACTTCCAGATCGGTGCCAGCAGCGCCGAGACGCTGGAAGTGAACGCCTCCAGCAACCTGACCGACGTCGCCACCAAGCTCAGCGACATCTCCTCGGTCTACGCCGCCAGCGGCGCAGCCACCGCCGCCAGCGGCAGCGAACTGAGCGCGGCCAACGCCAACGGCATGATCGACAAGCTGAGCACCGCCCTGGACAGCATCGGCACCCTGCGCGCCCAGTTCGGCGCCAACATCAACCGCCTGAACCACACCGCCAACAACCTGGCCAACATGAAGGACAACACCGACGTGGCCAAGGGCACCATCATGGACGCCGACTTCGCCTCCGAATCGGCCGCCATGACCAAGAACAGCATGCTGATGCAGTCCGGCATCTCCATGCTCAAGCAGGCCGGCCAGATGCCGGGCATGGTCATGTCCCTGCTGGGCTGATCCGCCCCGCGCAACTGACCGAAAGCAAACGCCCCGACCCGTTCGGGGCGTTTGCCGTTGGGGCCGGGGAATCCGGCGACGCGAGTGGAATTAGTAATCTGTCAAGCAAGAAAGGTATAGAAATGGGACTTGTCTCTACATTTTATTGACGCCAGAATGTCGTCCCTCTTCATCAGAACCGATACGAATTCGTACAGGGACAGGCTGCCAGACGCTTCATGGACATGATTCAGATCACGCCCGTCGCCGACGCCCGCCCCCTTCCCGCCCGCCTCATCCGTACCGGCCTGGCCGACGGTTGCCTCGCCCACTTCCAGCCCGAGCTGTATCAGTTGGTGCTGCAGCGCGAGGGCTTCGAGGAAAAGGTCGAGCTGGGCTTCTCCGGCAGCCGCCTGCTCGAACGCCTGCTGCGCGAACCCGGCGAGGTGGTGGCGCGCGACGAATTGCTGGCCCACGCCTGGAGCGACCGGGTGGTCGGCCAGGGCAGCCTCAACCAGCAGATCTACACGCTGCGGCAGATACTCGGCGACGAGAAGCGCCGCGAGATCATCCAGACCCTGCCGCGCCGCGGCTACATGCTCAACCCGCGCTTCGCCGTGCGCGCACCGGTCGAAGCCGAGGACGCGCCCCTCCCCGATCAGGAACCGGCCCCGGCCGCCATGCCCGCCACCCCGCCGCTGCGTCCGGCCCGCCGCTGGCGCAGGCCCGAGCTGCTGGCCGTGGCGGCGCCGCTGCTGCTGGTTGGGCTGGCCCTGGCCGCCACGCTGCACTATGCCCTGCAGCGAACCCAGGACCTGCGCGCGGACCTGGACATCGGCAATAAGCATTTCACCTATTTCGATGCGCGCCCCCAGGGCCTGGCCCAGCTGCGCGAACGCACCGGCGCCCTGAGCGCGCGCCTGGCCGCGCTGAGCGAGCAGCCCGCGCAGTTCACCCTGTCGCGCCATGCCGGCTTCTACGAAGTGGCCTGCAGCAGCGCCCAAGCCTCCACCCGCCTGCTGCTGATCCACCAGGACCAGCTCGCCCGCCTGGGCGACGAGCAACTGCGGAGCTGCCTGCCATGAAGCGCCTGCACCTGCTCGCCGGCAGCGCAATGCTGAGCCTGGGCCTGTTCAGCGGGATGACCGCCACCTGGCTCAACTACCGCTCCGCCAGCGAGTTCGACGGCCGGTACCGCAGCAGCGGCCAGCTGATCCTCGCCGACGGCCGCGTCCTGCGCCTGGAGCACAGCCTGCTGCTGCGCGACGGTCGCTTCTATGCGGTGACGCGCCAAGGCGATACCGTGCAGAAGACCTCCGGCCACGTCGAGTCGGGCTTCCTCGACCACCTACGCCTGCGCGTGGAAAAGAGCGAGCTGGCCGAACTGCAGCAGGCCGCGCAGCTGGACAACGAGCTGCTGTTCAACCTGCTCTACGGCAGCGACAACGACAGCGTGCTCAACCTGCAGCCCCACGGCGACTGCCTGTTAGCCGAGGAAACCCGCCAGCTCTATTGTGCCGAGCGCTTCGCCGGCGAGCCCTGATCAAGGCTTGGCCGCAGAGGCCCCCTGCCCACCACTGAACTTCGCCCCCTCGGAACCGACCTGCACACGCGCCTGTTCGTCGCTGAACAACTGGCGGTACAGCTGCTCGGCGCTGTCGGTCAGCAACAACAGTTCGATGCGACGGTTGGCGCCGTTCTGCGGGTCCTCCGGCAGCAGCGGCATGCCGTCGGCCTGGGCGGTCACCTGGAGCACGTTGTTCGCCGGCAGGCCGGCGTCCACCAGCACGTTGCGCGCCTGCAGGGCGCGGTCGCCGGAGAGGTTCCAGTTGTTGTAGCCGTTGGCCCCGCGGTAGGGCACGGCGTCGGTGTGGCCGCTGAGGATCAGGCGGTTGTCGACCTTCGCCAGCACGCCGCCCAGGGCCGCCAGCAGCGTGCGGAAATGTGGATCGAGGATGGCGCTGCCGCGGGGGAACATGAAGCGCTTGGGGTCGTCCTTGATCAGCACGCGCAGGCCCTGGGGCACCACCTTGACCTCGATGTTGGCCAGCGCGTCGGTCTGCGCGGAAACCGCGCGGATCAGCGCCGCCAGCTCCTGCAGGTCGACGCTGGAATCGTAGTGGCGCGGCCCGCTGCCCTCGCCCGGCTGGCTGCCGTCGACGCTGGCGCGGCTGCCCTCGGGCGTGCGCGGCGGGTTCTGCGGCTGCACCGGCATGGGCAGGCCGTCCAGTTCCACCGGCGTGCGGCTGGAGCCGTCGAACACCCCGGCGCCGCCGTCCACCAGCGGGTTGCTCTGCAGGTCGCCCACCGCCGGATTCTGCACCACGCTGCGCGGCTGCACGATCCACAGCACCATGAACAGCGCCATCATCGCCAGGGTGAAGTCGGCGAAGGCCACCTTCCAGGCGGAGCTGTGCTCCTCGGCGTGGCCCTTCTTGCCGCGCCGCTTGATGATGACTTCGTGGGGCTGCTCGCCACGCTTCCTCATGCCGCTTCCCTTTCATCCTCGTACTGGTTGACCCAGGTCTCGAGCTGGCGGAAGGCCGGCTTGACGTCCTGCTCGATCAGCTTGCGCCCGGCGTCCACCGCCAACAGCGTGGGCTTGCCGGCGACGTGGGCGACCAGGGTGGTGCGTACGCATTCCAGCGCCGACAGCTCGGTCTTCACCCGCTGGGCCATGGCGTTGGACAGCGGGTCGAGCAGGCAGTAGCAGAAGAAGATGCCGAGGAAGGTGCCCACCAGCGCCGCGGCCACGTGGGCGCCCACCTCGCCGATGGTGCCGCCGATGCTGCCCATGGTGATGATGATGCCCATGATCGCCGCCAGGATGCCGAAGCCGGGCATGGCCTCGCCGACCTTGTGCAGCGACTTCGACGGCTGCAGCAGGGCGTGCTCCATGGCGTCCAGCTCCTGTTCGAGGAAGCCTTCCAGCTCGTGGGCGCTGATCTTGCCCATGGCCATCAGGCGGAAGTTGTCGGCGATGAAGGCCATCAGGTTCCTTTCCTGGAGGATCAGCGGGTAGCGGGCGAACAGCTCGCTCTGCTCGGGCTCCTCGATGTGCTCGTCGAGCACCTTCAGGCCGCCCACCTCGACCATCTCCAGCAGCTGATAGAGCAGCATCAGCAACTGGCGCTGGAACTCCTCGCCACGGCGTTTGTAGACGAACACGCCCTTGACCTGGGAAAGCATCTCCAGCAGCACTTCGCGCGGGTTGGCCACCACCAGGCTGCCCAGGCCGGCGCCGAGGATGATGACCACCTCGGCCGGCTGCCAGAGCACGCGCATGTCGCCGTTGGCCATGGCGTAGCCGCCCAGGACGCAGGCGACGATGATCAGCGCGCCTATGACTTTCTGCATGATTCAGCTTCTCTCGCTCAGGTAGCGGCAGGCCTTGTTCAGTGCCTGCTTGCTCAGTTGACAGACCCGGGCGTCGCTCACGTCGAGCACCAGGGCGATTTCCTTCAGGCTCAGCTCGTGCTGGTAGTACAGCGTCAGCACCAGGCGCTCGCGCTCGCTGAGCTGTGCCAGGGCCTGGGCCAGCATGCGCTCGCGCAGCACCCGCGCCTCCAGCGCCGACTCGCCGTCCACCAGGTTCTCCAGGCCCTCGCCGAGCAGCGCGTCGAGGCTCTCGATGGCCTCGCAGGCCTCGGCCTGCAGGTAGTCCTGGTAGGCACGCTCGTCGAGCCCGGTGTGGGCGAGGATTTCCTTGTCCGTGGGCACCCGCCCCAGGCGCCGGGCCAGCTCGCGGATGCCGTCGCGCACCTTGTGCGCCTGCAGCCGCACCTGGCGCGGGCGCCAGTCCTGGCGGCGCAGCTCGTCGAGGATGGCGCCGCGGATGCGCAGCACGGCGAAGCCGGCGAACTGCTCGTCGGGCGTGCCGTAGCGGCGCAGGCTTTCCAGCAGGCCCATCAGGCCGATCTGCTCCATGTCCTCGCGGTCCAGCACCTGGTTGGCCTGCAGCGACAGCTGGCTGACCACCCGCCGCACCAGCGGCAGGTAACGCATCAGCCATTGCTGCTCGGCGCCCGGGGCGAAGGCCGGGTGGCCCGCCTCGGCGGGGTTGCGGTAGTCGAGGGCGCAGTGGGCGTTCATGGCGGGCCCCTATTGCACGATCAGCTTGCTGACCAGCACGTGCTGGAAGGGCGCGGCCACCTTGCGCGTGGCGAAGTCGGCCAGCAGCACCTGCTCCAGCTCGCCCTGCAGCGCCGGGATGCTCTTGCCGCGCAGTTGCTCGTAGGTCAGCGCGGAGAGGTGCGCCACCGCCGAGTTGCGCACCACGGGGTCGATCTGCTGCAGCTTCTTCTGCTCGGTGCCCAGCTCGGCCTGCAGCACCAGGTCGAGCACGAAGTAGTGCTCGCGGCCATCGCTGCCCGGCAGGCTGACGATGATCTTGTTGACCGGGAAGAACTCGTATTCGCCCGGCGCTTCCTCTTCCTGCGCTGCGTCCTGCCCGGCGCCGGCCGCCTCGCCGGCCTTGGCCTGGGCGGCCAGCAGCGGGCGCGCCAGGTACCAGGTGCCGGCCACGCCGCCGGCGGCGATCAGCAGATTCAGAACAGTGAACAACAACATGATGCGGCGCATCGTCATGACGGTTTCCCGATCCTCGGTTTGCATTGATTGCCCGGCGCTAGACGGTGACCAGCACGTCGCCCGGGCGGCGTGCCTCGTCCGGCGCCGCTTCGGGTTCCAGAACTGCCGCGCGGCGCGGCGCGTCATCCAGCCAGGGCGCCGGGCGTCCCTGCTGGGCCTGTTGCTGTTGCGCCTGCTGCTGGCCGGCGCGGCCGTCGGAGACCTGCACCTCCACCGGCTGCTGGCTGGCCCCGGCGATGTCCTGGCGCAGGCGTTCGGCGCCCTGCTGCAGCAGGCGCGCGACGTCGCCCTGGGCGGCGTGGATCTGCACCGTCAGGCCGGCGTTGTCCCGGCTCAGGTAGATTTCCAGGCGCCCCAGCTCCGGCGGGTCCAGGCGGATGGCGGCGCTCTGCTGGTTATGCCGCAATTGCAGTTCGACGTTGTCGCGCAGGGCGTTGAGCAACTGCTCGCCCCAGCGCTCGGCCGGCGCCTGCAGGTTCAACTGGCGCTCGGGCACGTGGCTGGCCGGCAGCGGCTGGGCATCGTTCGCCACGGCCGGGGCGTTCGCCTGCACCGACGCAGCGCTCGGCTGCGCCTGGCCGGCGAGCTTGTCGAGCTGGCTGCGCAGCAGTTCGTCGCTGGCTGTTTCGGTCTTCATCAGCGGCGCTTCCTCGGCCTTGGCCGGCAGCGCCAGGCTCGGCAGCGGCTGGCCCTGGGCCGGCGTCGGCGCGGCCTCGACCATGCCCTGGGGCAATTGCGGCAGCGGCAGGTTGGCGGGCAGGCCGCGGGAGACCGGGGCGCTTGCGGCATCGCCGGCCTGGCCGGCATCGCGGGCCTGCAGCGTCACCTCGCGCTGGCCGAGCATGCTGGCCAGCCATTGCTCGGCGCCCGGCAAGGCGCCCAGGCTCGGGTCGGGCTGCGGCTGCGCATCCTGCGATGCGGCCGGGTCGGCGGGGGTCGATGGAGTTTCCGCCGGCGCCTCGGCCGCTTCCGCGCCCTTGGCTAGTTGCGCGGCGAAGGCCGGCAGCACCTCGCCCGCCGCCTCCGAGCCCCTGACGGCAACACCTTCGGCCATCTGCCCGGCGCCCATGGCGGCCACGGCCGGCAGGGGCGCGTCCTTGCCCGGCGCGGCGTCCGCGGCCAGGCGGCTGTTCAGCTGCAACACTGTCATCTCCCGGCCAGCAGGCGGTCTATCTGCATGTAGGCGGAGCGCCCTTCGGCGTACTCCAGGTGGCTCGCCAGCAACTGGCGCAGGCGCTCCACCTCTTGCGCGCAGGCGCGCCGCGCCTGCTCGTGCAGCTGCTGCAAACGGCGCTTGGCCTCCATGCCGGCGGCGTCCAGCGCGGGGCCGGCGGCCAGGCGTTCGAGCAGCGCGCGGATGGCGCCGTCGACTTCGCCCAGGCGCGCCCACTCGCCGCTCGCCAGTACCTCGTCCAGGCGCGCGTGGAGGCTGCGCAGCTCGTGCGCGCGCGGATCAGCCACGGGCGGCATGGACACCGGCCCAGCCTTCGCGCAGGGTGCCGAGCAGGCCGGCCACCTCGTCCAGGCCCTCCAGCGACAGGTTCACGCTGACGTCCGAGAGGCGGTAGATGCAGTAGTCGTAGAGCCGCGCCAGGTCCTGCACCACCGGCCCGCCGGCCTCGTAGTCGAGGGCGCCGGACAGGCCGTTGAGGATGTTCATGCACTTGTCCAGGGAGCGGCCCTTGTGCTGGAAGCGCCTGGCCTCGATATGCCCGCGGGCGCGGGCCAGTTCGTCGAGCAGGCCGTCGAACAGCACCAGCACCAGCTCGTAGGGCGACGCCGCGGCGGCGCGCGCCTCCAGGTCCGTGGTGCGGTAGCTGTCGTAGCCTTCGTTCATCGAATAGGTCATGTGAACATGCTGGAGGTCTGGTCCATGGAATTCATGACTTGCATGAGGTTGGTGTACTGCTTGAGGTAGCGCGCGTACGAGTTGTTGTAGCGCGTCTGCAGGTCGTCGAACTGGTCGTCGATGTCGGCCAGCTTGTCGTTCAGACTGTTCACCCGCGAGGTCAGCAGGCCGCTGGTGGAGCTGGTGTAGGTCTTGAGCGCGCTGCTCAGGCTGTCGATCAGGTTGCCCTTGTCGCTGAACAACTGCTCGAAGCCGTCGGCGTTCTGCGCCAGGGCCTTCTCCAGCTTGCTGCTGTCGAGGGTCAGCTTGCCGCTGCTGTCGGCGCTGACGCCGTAGCCGATCAGGTTGACGCCGCCGAAGCTGGTGCGGATCAGGCCGTTGACCGCCGACTTGATCGCCTGCACCGCCGAGTCTCCGGCCAGCGCGCCGCGGGTTGTGCTGCCGCTGCCGCTGGCGGTCAGCGTGCCGATGCTGCTCATCAGGGTGTTGTAGGCATCCAGGAAGCCCTGCAGCTTCTTGCTGGTGGCGTCCTTGTCGCGGCCGATGTCGAGGCTCAGCGGCGCCTCGGCCGGGTCGCTGACCTTGGTGAAGGTCAGGCTCACGCCGTCGATGGCCTTGTCGAAGGTGTTGCTGGCGTTGCGCAGCTCGATGCCGCCCTGCCCGCCCAGGTAGACGATGGCGTCCTGGGCGCTGGAAAGCTGCTTGCGGGCATCGATGGAGCCCTGCATCGCGGCATTGCTGCTGGACAGAGTGATGGCCTGGTCCTCGCCGCTCTCGTCGCTGGTCAGCACCAGGTTCACCGCGCCGTCGCTACGCACCAGGGTGGCCTTGACCCCGGTGTTGTCGGAAGCGCCGTTGATGGCCGAGGCCAGGGCGCTGAGGCTGGTGATGCCGCTCATGTCGATCCTGAAGCTGTCGCTGCCCTGGCCGATGGTCAGCTCGCCGCTGCCCAGGTCGCCGTCGCTCAGGCCCTGCAGGGCCACCTGGTCCTTGGCCGCCAGCTGCTTGACGAAGAACTGGTAGCTGCCGGAAACCGCGGTGGAACCGACGCTGGCGGTGGCATAGCCCTCGGCGCTGAAGGTGGCGCTGTTGACCAGCATGTTGCTGGTGCTGCTGGAACTGCTCTTGAGCCCACTGACCGCCGAGGAAAAGGTGCTCAGCGCCGACTTCAGCTGGGTGACCGCGGACAGCTCGCTGTTGTAGCTGGTCTTGTTGCGGTTCAGCCGCGTCTGCGACGCCTGGATGTCGTACTGGGCCAGCTGGGTCGCCATCTGCTGGACGTAATCGGAATCTATGGTTGCCATGGTCGGGTACCCCTTTGCGAGCCTGGGAGCAATATCGGTGCCAACGCCTGGAAGGCCCGTATTCCGGGCGTTGCGGGCAAAGGCGAGGTGAAAGGACGCTTCCGCACGGAGGAACCGGAAGCCGGGCCGGAAATGTCGTTTCCGCCTGGCTGTGCGGGAGGTGCTTTGCTTTCAAGGCGACCGTTGGGTCGGGTGGGTTAAGTGGGGGGAGGTTTTTCGAAGAGTGCAAACCGGTTACTCAGGTGCGCGGTGGATATTCCGCCCCTCTCCCCAACCCTCTCCCTGAAGGGAGAGGGAGCTGTCCTCTGCGCGCTGCAGGTTCGGCGTGATCCTGTGACTGCAGTTTGCTCGCGAACCTTGCAGTCACTGGGTTGTTCCCCTTCGAGCCAGCGCAAGCGCTGTTCGCGATGGAGCCGCGTCCCGCGTTCGCGGGAATGACGGGGATGGTAAGGAGCATCAGGATGACTCCGGACTCTCCGGCAGCTCAGGACGGCCCCCTCTCCCTCTGGGAGAGGGCTGGGGTGAGGGTGCTTTTGATCGCGAGCAAGAACTAGGCGTCCCCCTCGCTCCTACGAAAAGCCCTTCGCCAGGCAAAAAAACGGCGCCCGAAGGCGCCGCGAAAGGAAAACCTCAATACTCCGGCGAGTACACCCCGTGCCCGCCCTGCCCCGCCAGCAGTTGGCCGATGATCTCGTTGTGCATCGCCAGCAGGCGGCCGTTGCGTTCGTTGAGCAGGCGGCATTCTTCCACCTGCTCGGCCAGCACCAGCCAGTCGCGCTGCAGGGCCTGGCGGCCGGCGCCGGGGAAGTGTTCGAGCAGGCGCTGCATGCCGGCGCGGCCGATGTCCAGGCCGAAGGCCTGAAGCACCTTGGTGCGGCGTTCGGCGCGTTGGCGCACGGCTTCCACCAGTTCGCCGATGCGGGTGTTGCTGCGGGCGATGGCCTCGCTGTCGCGGGCCAGCAGTTGGTCGTGCAGGTCCAGCAGTGCGCTGCGCAGGTACAGGTAGTCCGCGCGGTCGAGGCGGATGTCGGCCTCGATCAATTGCAGCAGGCGGGCGCGTCTTTCGCTCATGCACCGCCGCCGTGGAAGTCGAGCATGCTGCGCGACAGCGCCTCGGGGTCGAGGGAGACTTCGCCGCGGGCCAGGGCGTCGCGGATCGCGGCGACCTTGTCCAGGTCCACTTCCGGCAGCGCGCCCAGGGCTTCCTGGACCTGCTCCAGCGGCAGCGCGCCGCTGCCGGCCGGCGCCTGGGCGGCGGGGCGCGCCGCTTCCTCGCGCTGGCTGCGCTGGGGCGCGGCGCTCTGCGCGGGGGCGCCGATGACGGGCTTGAGTTGCCGGGTGATTTCCATGTTCGCGTCCAGAAAAAAGGTGTCTACCGACCGACAGGCGACCGCTTCGGCGAAGAACTTAAATGCTGCCTCATGCGCCCTGGCTCCGCCACCAGCTCTGCGCCGCCAGGCCGTCCTGGATCTTCTGCTCCTGGCGCGCCAGTTGCGCCTGCCATTGCTCCAGGCGCGATTCGATGACCTGCTCCAGCACCTTCTCGCCGCGCATGGCCTGCAGCAGTTCGCCCTGGATGCGCTCCAGGGTCTGCTCGGCCACCTCCAGCTCGCGCTTCTGCAGGGCCAGCATCCTGAACAGCGTGACCTTGTACTGCTGCTGGTTGCCGCGCTGCAGCGACGTGCTGGTGGGCACCACGAAGCCGCACAGGCGCGTCAGGCCGGTGATGTTGTTGCGGTAGCGCTGGCACAGGCCGCGCTGGTAGTTCACCCGGCCGAGCATCTCGCGCACGCGGTTGCTCCGCACGCTGGCCAGGCGGCGCAGGGTGTCGATCTGTTCCTTCATTGCCGCAGGGCCTGTTGCAGGTGGTCGAGGCTGGCGGCCAGGTCGGCGCCTTCGTTGACTTCCTGGCGCAGGAAGCGCTCCAGCGCCGGGGCCAGTTGCACGGCGCGGTCGGTGCGGGCGTCCAGGCCGGCGGTGTAGCCGCCCAGGGGGATGAGTTCGCGGATTTTCTCGTAGCTGCCGTGCAGCTCCTTGAACTGCCGCGCCGCGCGCAGGTGCGCCGGCTCGCCGACCTGGGCCATGCAGCGGCTCACCGAGGCGCCGATGTCGATCGCCGGGTAGTGGCCGACGTCGGCCAGTCGGCGCGACAGCACGATGTGGCCGTCGAGGATGGCGCGGGCGCTGTCGGCGATCGGGTCCTGCTGGTCGTCGCCCTCGGCCAGCACCGTGTACAGCGCGCTCAGGCTGCCGCTGCCGGCCACGCCGTTGCCGGCGCTTTCCACCAGTTCCGGGAGCATGCCGAACACCGACGGCGGGTAGCCCTTGGTGGCCGGCGGCTCGCCCAGGGCCAGGGCGATCTCGCGCTGGGCCATGGCGTAGCGCGTCAGCGAATCCACCAGCAGCAGCACGTCGCGGCCCTGGTCGCGGAAGTAGGCGGCGATGCTGTGGCACAGCTCGGTGGCCTTCAGGCGCATCAGCGGCGACTCGTTGGCCGGCGCCACCACCACCACGGCCTTGCGCCGGCCTTCCTCGCCGAGGGAGTGCTGGATGAACTCCTGCACCTCGCGGCCGCGCTCGCCGATCAAGCCGACCACCACCACTTCGGCCTTGGTCTGCCGGGTGATCATGCCCAGCAGCACGCTCTTGCCCACCCCGCTGCCGGCGAACAGGCCGACGCGCTGGCCCTTGCCAAGGGTCAGCAGGGCGTTGATGGCGCGCACGCCGACGTCCAGCGCCTCGGTCACCGGGCGGCGCTTGAGCGGGTTGACCGACGGCAGCTGCGCCGAGAGCGCGTCGCGCCCGCCCAGGCGGCCGCGTTCGTCCAAGGGTTCGCCGAGGCCGTTGACCACCCGCCCCAGCCAGGATTCGTCGATGCGTAGCGCGGCCTGTTCCTCGGCCGGGAACACCCGCGAGCCGGCGGCCAGGCCCACCGGCTTCTTGAACGGCATCAGGTAGGTGGTGTCGCGGTTGAAGCCGACCACCTGGGCGTCCAGCAGGCTGCCGTCGGCCTGTTCCACCAGGCAGCGCTGGCCGGTGGCGCGGCGGCAGCCGAGGCTTTCCAGCAGCAGCCCGGAGACGCGCACCAGGCGCCCGCTGACCTTGGCCAACTGCACCGAGTCCAGCGAGCGCAGGGCCTGGTCGACGTCGAGGCTGAAGCTTTCGCCCAGGGCCATCGTCAGTCGTCGCCCAGCAGGTGTTCGCCGAGCACCTGCATGCAGCTGTCCAGGCGTTGCTGGCAACCGATGTCGGTTTCTTCCTCGGCGGTGAGCAGGCGGCATTCGCCCAGGGCCAGGCGCTCGTCGGGGACCAGGCGCCAGGCGGCGGCGCGTTCCGGCGCCAGCTCGCGGATGCGCGCGCATTCCTCGGGGTTGAGCAGCAGCTGCACGCTGTCCGGCTGTTCCGGCATGGCCGCCAGGGCCTCGTCGGCCAGGCTCAGCAGTTGCGTGGGGTGCAGCGTCAGCTCGCAGCGGATGACCTGCCGCGCCACCTTCTGCACCAGTTCCAGCAGTTGTTCGCGGCGCTGCGCCTCGAAGGCCTCGGCGAAGCGGCGAAATTCCTCGCACAGCCGGTCCAGCGGCTGGGCGGCGGTCTCGAAGACGCGGCGGCCCTCCTCGCGGCCTTCCTCGCGCCCCTGGCGCAGGCCTTCCTGGCGGCCCAGGCGCAAGCCCTCTTCATGGCCGGCCTCGCGGCCCTGCTCCAGGCCTTCGCGGTAGCCCTTGTCGCTGCCCTGCTGGTAGCCGTCGGCCACCGCCTTCTGCAGCTCGGCCGGGTCGCCGCCCTGCCATTGCTCCTGCAACGCCCCGCTGCAACGCGGCGGGAAGCGGTACGGCCGCCAGTCGCGGGCGCCGCCGCGGATCACCTTGACCGTCATGGGCGCCTCACTCCACCGTCTGTTCGCGGAACAGCTGCAGCTGGATCTCGCCTTCGGCGGCCAGCTCGCGGACCATCGCCATGATGTCGCGGCGCACCTGCTCGACGCGGCTCAGCGGCACCGGGCCCTGGCGGCGCTTGATGGCGTCCATCTGCTGCGCCTGGCGCTTGGGCATGGCGCCCTGGATGGCCTTGACCAGCGCCGGCTCCGCGCCCTTGAGCGCCACCACCCACTCTTCCAGGGGAATGGCTTCGAGCAGCGCCTGCAGGGTGTCCTGGCTTTGCCGGGAGAGGATGAAGAAGTCGTACATCTCTTCCTCGATGCGCTCCACCAGGCCGGAGTCGTGGCTGCGCAGCAGCTCGAACATCTGGTTCCGGTCGCCCTTGAAGCGGTTCATGATGTCCGCCGCCTGCTTGATGCCGCGCACCTGCGAACCCTGGGTGGAGAGCACCGCCAGGCTGCGGTCGATCAGCTGTTCCAGCTCGGCGATGACCTCGCCGCTGACCTCGCTGAGGTTGGCGATGCGGTACAGCAGCTCGTCCTGGCGCTCGGCCGGCAGGCATTCGAGCACCTGGCTGGCCATGGCCGGCGGCAGGAAGGCGAGGAACACCGCCTGCATCTGCGCGTGCTCGTTGGCGATGAGGGCGGCGAACTGCTTGGGGTCCAGCCATTCCAGGCGGGCCATGCGGGCGCGGATTTCCTCGCCGTAGATGCTGTCCAGCAGGCTGCGGGTGATGTCGCTGCCCAGGGCCTTGCCGAGCATGCCGGCGAGGTAGCCGCGGGAGGCGCCCTTGATGCTGCTCTGCTCCTTGTAGTCCTCGAAGAAGCGGCCGATCACGTCCGAGACCATGGGCAGCTTGACGTTGTTCAGCCGCGCCATGGCCTGGCTGATGCTGATGATTTCCTCGCGGGAGAAGTGCCGCAGCACCCCGGCCGAGGTCTCGTCGCCCATGCTCAGCATGAGGATCGCCGCCTGCTCCATGGAGCTCATGGCGCGCCGGCGCACCGGCACGCGCGCTTCGTCAGCCGACGGGGTTGAGGTCTCGCTCATTGCGCCCTATCCATTGCTTGATCACTTCGGAGACCCGCTCGGGATCGTTCTTGGCGAGCATCTGCAGGTGCTCGATCTGGTGTTCCAGGCCCGAGCCCGGCGCCGGCAGGCGGATTTCCGAGAGCGGGTTGAGTTCGCTGAACACGCCCAGGGCGCGCGGCGCATCGCCCACCCGCGCCAGCAGGCGTTCGCCGTGCTCGTTGCCCAGCAGCGTGCCGGTGCCCTCCTCGCCCGTGGCCGGCGCCGGCTTGCGCTGGGTCAGGCTGCGCACCGCGGGGCGCACCACCAGCAGTAGCAACAGCAGGCTGACCAGGCCGAACACGCCCAGGCGCACCCAGCCCTGCAGCTGGGCGTCGTCCCACCAGCGCACAGGCTCGTCCAGCGGCGCGGCGGCGACGAAGGGCAGCACCGAGAGCGACAGGCTGTCGCCGCGCGCGGCGTTGAAGCCCACGGCGTTCTTCACCGCCAGCTCCAGCTGCTTGCGGGTTTCCTCGCTCCAGCCGCCCTCGGGGGCCGCCGCGGCGTTGATCATCACCGCCACGCTCTGCTGGCGCAGGTTGAAGGGCGCGTGCTTGACGTGGGTGATGTTCTGGTCGTAGTCGAGCTGGCGGTTGGACTCCTTGCGCTGCGAGGTGGCCGCCTTGTCCTGGGTGTTATTGGCTGGCGCGGCGCCGGCCTGGGCGTTGCCCTGGCCCTGCTGCGGCTCCGGCGGCTTGACCGGAGCACGGTTGCTCAGCGAGCCGGGCACGCCCAGGGCCAGTTCGTCCAGGGTGCTGTCGTCGCGCAGGGTCTCGCGGCGCAGGCGCGGCGTGTCGCCGTAGCTCTGCAGGGTCTCTTCCTTCTGGCTGAAGTCGATGTCGGCGGCCACGCTGACGCGGTAGTTGCCGGGCCCGACGATGGGCGCAAGCACCTGCTCGACGTTGGCCACCGCCTTCTGCTGGAAGTCGTCCACCAGCTGGCCGTTCTGCTGCGCCCCGCCCCAGGCGGCGAGCCCGCGGGAGAGCAGCACGCCGTGCTGGTCGACCACGCTGACGTTCTCCGGCTGCAGCTGCGGCACGCTGTTGGCCACCAGGTTGACCACCGCCGCCACCTGCTCCGGCTTGGGCCGGAAGCCCGGGGCCAGTTGCAGCATCACCGAGGCCTTGGCCGGCTCGCGCTGGCTGACCACGAAGGAACTCTGCTGGTCGATGGCCAGATGCACGCGGGCCTGCTGCACCCCCTCCATGGCCATCACGGTGCGCGCCAGCTCGCCTTCCAGGCTGCGCTTCAGGCGCACGTCCTGGACGAACTGGCTGGTGCCCAGCGGCTCGTCCTTGTCGAACAGTTCGTAGCCGGCCGGCACCGCGACCTTCACGCCCTTGGCCGCCAGCAGCATGCGCGCCCGCGCCAGCTGGTCGTCGCGCACCAGCACCTGGCCGCTCTGCGGGTGCAGGCGGTAGGCGATGCTGTCGGCGTCCAGCACCTGCATCACCTCGGCCGCCGGGTAGGCTTCGCCGGCGCCGTACAGCGGGTGGAAGGCGCCCTGGTCGCGCCACAGGTACCAGGTGCTGCCCAGGGCCAGCAGCGCGGCGCCGCCGGCCAGGCCCAGCAGGCTCAGGCGCGGGTCCAGGCGCAGCTTGTCCAGGGGCAGGCGGTCTTTGATCTTCTGCAGCACGGTTCAGCCCTTGTGCGCCGTCACAGCGGCATGTTCATGACTTGGTCGAAGGCGGTGGCGAGCTTGTTGCGCACCTGCAGCAGGGCGCTGAAGGACACGCTGGCCTGCTGGCTCTGGACCATGGCGCCGGCGAGGTCGTCGCTGCGCCCGGCGTCCACCGCGGCCATGGCTTCGCTGGCCTGGTGCTGCTGGGCGTCGACGGCGCGCAGGGCGTCCTCGAAGGCGTTGCCGAAGCCCGGCTCGGCGCCGGGGGCCTCGCTGGCCGGGCGGATGGGCGCCGCCGACAGCGCGCGCAGTTGCTGCATCTGCCCGAGCATCTCGCTGCGGGCCTGCTCGATGGGGTTCATCGCGACTCTCGTTTCAGAAGGACAGGTTCACGCCCTGCTCGCGCATGGCGTTGAGGCGGTAGCGCAGGGCCCGCGGCGTCATGCCGAGGCTTTCCGCGGCCTTGGTCTTGTGTCCGCCGAAGCGGCGGATGGTGTCGATCACGTGCTGGTACTCGGCCCACTTGCCGCTGGCGCGCAGGGCCGCCTTGCCGCCCTCGCCCGGCAGCGGCGCCGCCGCGGCCACGCTGGCCAGCTGCTCGGCCGGCGGCGCGAGCCCCAGGTCGCGCGGCTGGATGAACAGCCCGGCGCGCAGCACCAGGGCGCGCTGGATGACGTTCTCCAGCTCGCGCACGTTGCCCGGCCAGTCGTGGGCCAGCAGGGCCTGCCGCGCCGCTTCGGTGAGCAGTTCGGCGTGGCGCTCCTGGGGTGCGTACTGCTGGATGAAGCGCTGCGCCAGGGGCAGGATGTCGTCCTTGCGCTCGCGCAGCGGGCTGATGTGCAGCGGCAGCACGTCAAGGCGGAACATCAGGTCGGCGCGGAAGCGCCCGGCGCTGACTTCTTCCTGCAGGTCGCGGTTGGTGGCGGCGATGACGCGCACGTTCAGGCGGATTTCGCGCTGCCCGCCCAGGCGCTCCACGCGCTGCTCCTGCAGCACGCGCAGCAGCTTGGCCTGCAGGCCCAGGGGCAGTTCGCCGATCTCGTCCAGCAGCAGGGTGCCGCCGTTGGCCTGCTCGAACTTGCCCGGCTGGGCGCTGACCGCGCCGGTGAAGGCGCCGCGCTCGTGGCCGAAGAGGATGGATTCGAGCATCTGCTCGGGAATCGCCGCGCAGTTGACCGCCACGAAGGGGGCCTGCGGCTCGGCGGAGAAGCGGTGGATGTAGCGCGCCATCAGCTCCTTGCCGGTGCCGGTCTCGCCGCTGATCAGAATCGGCGCGCGGGTCTGCGCCACGCGCTGGGCCAACGCCAGCAGGCGGCGCCCGGCGCGCGACTGCGAGACGAAGCCCTCGCCGGCCACCGCCGCCTGTTCCTGGCGGTGCAGCAGCGCGGCCAGCTGGCTTTCGCTGAAGGGCGCCAGCAGGTAGTCGATGCAGCCCATTTCCAGCAGCTGGGCGGCCATTTCCTGGTCGGCGTATTCCACCACCGGCACCAGGCTCAGCTGCGGCACGCGCTGCAGCAGTTCGCCGATCTGCGGGAAGCTGCGCTGCGGGCGGCGCTCGGCGAAGACGAAGACCGGGCCGCAGGCCGCCAGGTCGACGGCGTCCAGCCCGGCCGCGTTCTTCACCCGCAGCACGTTCCGGCCCAGGCGCGCCAGGCCGTCATTGAGCAGGTCCAGGCCGATCTCGCCGGCGCCGCCGACGATCACCACCTGTTGCGCCGCCAGGCTGGCTTCTTCATTGCAACTGGCCAATTGACTGAACTGTTTCACTGCAACTTTCCTGCGTCTGGACCGCCCTCGGGACGGCACTCGGTTATTCCATCGAAGCCATGGCGGCGATGAACTTTCATTTGCCGGCAGGCAGTGGCCGAATGAACTTCCGGCCTCTATAGGAAGGAATTACCGAACGCCTTCCCTTTTATTACGAAGGGGGCCTTAAGAAATGACTTTTTCCTGTCGCCCTTCAACTGTGCGAGGGAACTTTTCCAGCAGAACCTCGTCACAGGCGCAACGTTAACCAGCGCACACGGCGACCGCCGAGTCAGTTGTCGTCAAATCCGCTCAGGCGCGCGGGAATGACGATCAAAAACCTCATTTGATATCTATTGATTTAACCGACAGGGCCCGCCTGCCTAGACTTCCGCCCCAATCGCAGGCTCTGCCGCGCGTCGAACCGATGCCCGCGACGAGCACCCAGGGTTCACCCCGCGCCGCCTCAGGCCGCGCCCCGGCGAACCCCTGCGCAGCCCCACTTCCGGAAGTCGACCCAACCCATGACTGGCCAATCCAAAGTCCACCACGGCGTGCCCTCGGAAAGACTCGTGCGCCTGCAGCCGCACAAGTTGGGCCGGCATTACCACAAGGTTCCGCAATATATTCGCGAGATCGCCCACAAGCATCCGCGCATCATCAGCGATTATTTCCTGCGTAGTTATCGCATCAACCTGGAACTGCAGAAAGTCGAGGTCCAGGAAAGTGCGCCGCGGCCGGCCGAATGCATCTTCCGCTGCCCTTCCGGCAAGGTCGGTTTCGCCATCGACCGCCCGCTGCTGACCGAAGCCCTGGAGTGCTACTACGGCGGCACCTCGCTGCCCAGCCACGACACCCCGCCGATCAGCACCTCCGAGCAGCGCATGCGCAAGCGCCTGGGGGTGGACGTGACCCAGCTGTTCGCCCGCTCGCTGCTGCTGGGCGACACCTTCGGCGAGCTGACGCCCCACGACAACGACTACGAGCTGGCGAGCTGGGAGTACGTGGCCGAGTTCCACTTCCTCAGCCACATCACCGGCAGCCAGGCCTCGCTGTTCATCTACCTGGACGCCGAGCTGGCCGACGCGCTCACCACCCGCCTGGCCGGCCCGCCGCCGGCGCGCCTGGGCGGCAGCCCGGCGCAGCATCTATTGCACCTGCCGGTGCGCCTGGACTGCGTCATCGCGGCGCTGCAGATGCCGCTGGCCCAGGCCCTGCAGCTGCGCCCCGGGGACATCCTGCCGGTGCGCCTGCTGGAGCGCTGCGAGGTGCAGGTGAACCAGCAGAAACTCTTCCGCGGCACCCTCTTCGAAGAAGACGGCGGCCTCTTCCTGACCTCCCTCGAGAGCGTGAAAAGCCCATGAGCCAAGTCACCGACAGCGAACTGGACAACCTCCTCAACGACGCCGGCCTGGCCCTGGACGAGGCGCCAGCGGCCGGCCCCGAGGCGCTGGCCGCGCCGCGCCAGGACCTGAGCTTCTTCGGCAAGATCCCGGTGAACCTCACCCTGGAGGTGGCCTCCACCGAGATTTCCCTGAAGGAGTTGATGGAGGTCGACGCCTCCAGCGTCATCGCCCTCGACAAGCTGGCCGGCGAGCCGCTGGACCTGAAGGTCAACGGCGCGCTGTTCGCCAAGGCCGAGGTGGTGGTGATGAACGGCAACTACGGCCTGCGCGTGCTGGAACTGTGCGGCGCCGGCCTGGACGACCTGGCCCGATGAAGCGCGCGCGGCACTGGCTGGCCCTGGGCCTGGCGCTGGCCGGCATGCTGCCCGGCGTGGTGCTGGCCGCCGGCGGCGAGATTTCCCTGCTGAGCCTGAACGACACCGGCCACGGCCAGGAGCTGAGCGTGAAGCTGCAGATCCTGGTGGTGATGACGCTGCTCGGGCTGCTGCCGGCCATGCTGCTGATGATGACCAGCTTCACCCGCTTCATCATCGTGCTGGCCATCCTGCGCCAGGCCATGGGCCTGCAGCAGAGCCCGCCGAACAATGTGCTGGTGGGCATCGCCCTGTGCATGACGCTGCTGGTCATGCGCCCGGTGTGGAAGGAGGTGTACACCGAGGCCTACGAGCCCTTCCAGGCCGACGCCATCACCCTGGAGCAAGGCCTGGGCAAGGCCAAGGCCACCCTCGGCCGCTTCATGCTCGCGCAGACCGGCAAGACCTCCCTGGACACCCTGCTGGCCCTGGCCGGCGAGAAGATGCCGGCGAACAAGGCCGACCTGGACTTCTCCCTGCTGCTGCCGGCCTACGTGCTCAGCGAGCTGAAGACCGCCTTCCAGCTCGGCTTCATGATCTTCGTGCCCTTCCTGGTCATCGACCTGGTGGTGGCCAGCGTGCTCATGGCCATGGGCATGATGATGCTCTCGCCGATGATGATCTCGCTGCCGTTCAAGCTCATGGTGTTCGTCCTGGTCGACGGCTGGGCGCTGCTGATGGGCACCCTCACCTCCAGCATCCAGCCGTTCTGAGGCCGCCATGCTCACCCCGGAATACGCCGTCGAGATCATCGCCAACGCCGTGCACATCACCGCCATCGTGGTCTGCGTACTGGTCCTGCCGAGCCTGCTCGGCGGCCTGCTGGTGAGCATCTTCCAGGCCGCCACGCAGATCAACGAGCAGATGCTCAGCTTCCTCCCGCGGCTGCTGATCACCCTGGGCATGCTGGTGTTCGCCGGGCACTGGATCCTGCGCACCCTCAGCGACCTGTTCATCGAAACCTTCAAGCAGGCCGGGCACCTGGTCGGCTAGCCATGCACGCCAACGAGTCGCTGCTGCAGGCCAGCCAGTACCTGCAGGAACTGCAGCGCTACTGGTGGCCGTTCTGCCGGATCATGGCCATGCTCGCCATGGCGCCGCTGCTCAACCACCGCTCGCTGCCGCGCCAGGTGCGCATCCTCCTGGCCATCGGCCTGACCCTCGCGCTGGCCGGCGCCCTGCCCCGCCCACCGGCCATCGAAGCGCTGTCGGCCGAAGGGCTGCTGGCGGCGCTGGAGCAGATCGCCGTGGGCGCCGTACTGGGCCTTGCGCTGCAACTGGTGTTCGTGATCTTCAGCCTGGTCGGCGAGGTGGTCTCCACCCAGATGGGCATGGCCATGGCGCGCTACAACGACCCGGTGAACGGCGTGTCCTCGTCCTCGGTGGTCGGCCAGTTGTACTTCCTGCTGCTGGCCCTGCTGTTCCTCGCCAGCGACGGCCACCTGCTGGTGGTCAGCGTGCTCTACCAGAGCTTCCACTACTGGCCGGTGGGCGGCGGCCTGGCCTACGCCGGCTTCGCCACCCTGGCCTACGCCCTGGCCTGGGTGTTCTCCGCGGCCACCCTGATCAGCCTGCCGCTGGCCTTCTGCATGTTCCTCGTGCAGTTCTGCTTCGGCCTGCTCAACCGCATCTCGGCGGCGATGAACCTGTTCTCCCTGGGCTTCCCCATGGCCATCCTCACCGGCCTTGCGTGCATCCGCCTGACCCTGCCGGGCCTGCCCGACACCTACCTGCAGCTGACCCGCGCGCTGCTGGACAACCTCGGCCAGCTGCTGCGAGGCACCGGCCATGGCTGAACAGGGCGGCTCCCAGGAAAAGACCGAAGAGGCCAGCGAGCACAAGCTGCGCCAGAGCCGGCAGAAAGGCCAGGTGCCGCGCTCCAAGGACCTGGCCGGCACCGTGGCGCTGCTCTGCACCCTGCTGGTGCTCAAGGCCTGCGTCGGGCGCTTCTTCGACGGCCTGGCCGACAGCTTCCGCTTCGCCTACCTGGACCTGAACCGCAGCGAGGTGGGCCTGGACGACCTGGCGCTGATCCTCGGCCAGCACATCTGGCTGATGGTCCAGCTGCTGCTGCCGCTGCTGCTCACCCCGCTGCTGGTGGTGGCCTTCGGCATGGTCCCCGGCGGCTGGATATTCGCCTCGGCCAACCTCGCCTTCAAGGCCAGCAAGCTCAACCCCATCACGGGTCTTGCGCGGATGTTCTCGCTGCAGAACCTCACCGAGCTGCTCAAGTCGCTGCTGAAGATGGCGGTGCTGCTGGGCGTGGCCTGGTACCTGCTGCTGGACGCCCTGCCGCAGCTCATCGCCCTGCAGCGCAGCGACATCCGCAGCGCCATCGGCGGCGCCCTGGGCCTGCTGTTCGACACCCTGATCGGCCTGCTGGCGGTGTTCGTGTTCTTCGCCCTGCTGGACATCCCGCTGCAGCGCTTCCTGTTCCGCAAGCGCATGCGCATGACCAAGCAGGAGCGCCGCGAGGAGCACAAGACCCAGGAAGGCCGCCCGGAAGTGAAGGCGCGCATCCGCCAGGTACAGCGCCAGTTGCTGCAGCGCCAGATCAACCGCGTGCTGCCCAAGGCCGACGTGGTGCTGACCAACCCGACGCACTTCGCCGTGGCCCTCAAGTACGACCCGCACAAGGCCCAGGCGCCCTACGTGCTGGCCCGCGGCATGGACGACATGGCCCTGTACATCCGCCAGATGGCCGCCAAGCACAATCTTGAAGTGCTGGAGGTGCCGCCGCTGACCCGCGCCATCTACTTCAGCACCCAGGTCAACCAGCAGATTCCGGCCGGGCTGTACACCGCCGTGGCCCACGTCCTCACCTACATCCTGCAGCTGCGCGCCTACCGCCAGGGGCGAAGACAGCGCAAGCCGGAACTGGCCAAGAACCTCCCCATCCCCGACAGCCTGGCAAGCAGAGGCCAACCATGAACTTCCTCGAGCAGCTCCTGCCGACATTGCGCAGCGGGCGGATCGGCATCCCGCTGGTCATCCTCTCCATCCTCGCGATGATCATCCTGCCGCTGCCGCCGCTGCTGCTGGACGTGCTCTTCACCTTCAACATCGGCATCGCCCTGCTGGTGCTGATGGTCAGCGTGTCCTCGCGCAGCCCGCTGGACTTCTCGCTGCTGCCCACGGTGGTGCTGGTCACCACCCTGCTGCGGCTGTCGCTGAACGTGGCCTCCTCGCGGGTGGTGCTGCTCGACGGGCACACCGGCTCGGCGGCCGCCGGCAAGGTGATCGAGGCCTTCGGCCACGTGGTCATCGGCGGCAACTTCATCGTCGGCCTGATCGTCTTCGTGATCCTCACCATCATCAACTTCATGGTCATCACCAAGGGCGGCGAGCGCATCTCCGAAGTCACCGCGCGCTTCACCCTGGACGCCCTGCCGGGCAAGCAGATGTCCATCGACGCCGACCTCAACGCCGGCCTGATCGACCAGGCCGAGGCCAAGAAGCGCCGCGCCGAGGTGTCCAAGGAAGCCGACTTCTACGGGGCCATGGACGGCGCCAGCAAGTTCGTCCGCGGCGACGCCATCGCCGGCATCCTGATCCTGCTGATCAACCTGTTCGGCGGCGTGGCCATCGGCGTGTTCGTCTACGCCATGGCCGGCGCCGACGCCTTCCGCCAGTACGCCCTGCTGACCATCGGCGACGGCCTGGCGGCGCAGATCCCGGCGCTGCTGCTGTCCACCGCGGCGGCGATCATCATCACGCGGGTCAACGAGTCGGCGGAGATCACCGCGCTGGTGCGCCGGCAGATGCTCGCTTCGCCCTCGCTGCTGTACACGGTGGCGGGCATCGTCACGGTGCTGGCGATAGTCCCCGGCATGCCGCACCTGGCGTTCCTCAGCTTCGCCGCGCTGATCGCCTTCGTCGCCTGGCGCGTGTCCCTGGCCGAGCCGCCGGGCGAGGCGCAGAGCCTGGAGCAGGTCGAGGCCATCGGCAAGGCCATGGACCAGGAACGCGCCCAGCAGCTGGGCTGGGAAGACATCCCGCTGGTGGAGCGGCTGTCCATCTCCCTGGGCTACAAGCTGGTCGGGCTGGTCAACGAGGCCGGCGGCGCGCCCCTGGTGCAGCGCGTGCGCGGGGTGCGCCAGACGCTGTCGGAGAGCCTGGGCTTCCTGCTGCCGGAAATCCACATCCGCGACAGCCTGCGGCTGAAGGCCTCGCAGTACGCCATCCACATCAGCGGCGAGCGCATCGACGGCGCCGAGCTGCACGCCGACCGCCTGATGGCCATTCCCTCGGCGGAAACCTACGGCGAGGTCGACGGCATCCTCGGCCACGACCCGGCCTACCTGATGCCGGTGGTGTGGATCCGCCCGGAGGACAAGCCGCGCGCGCTCAACCTCGGCTACCAGGTGATCGACTGCGCCAGCGTCATCGCCACCCACCTGAACAAGGTGATCCGCGAGCACCTGCCGGACATCTTCAAGCACGACGACGTCGAGCACCTGATGCAGCGCCTGGCGGCCCAGGCGCCGAAGCTCGCCGAGCACCTGCGCGCGCAGCTGAGCTTCAGCCTGCAGCACCGGGTGTACCGCCAGCTGCTGCAGGAACAGGTGCCGCTGCGCGACCTGGTGAGCATCGCCACCACCCTGGTGGAAGCCGCCGAGACCACCAAGGATCCGGTGCTGCTGGCCTCCGACGTGCGCTACGCGCTGCGCCGCAGCATCGTCTCGGGCATCGCCGGTGAGCGCAGCGAGCTGTCGGTGTTCATCCTCGACAACAACCTGGAGAACACCCTGCTCAGCGCCCTGGCCATCGCCCAGCAGGCCGGCCCGGTGAGCCTGGACAACATCCCGGTGGAGCCCAACCTGCTCAACCAGCTGCAGAACACCATGCCGGTGGTGAAGGAGAAGCTGCGCAAGGAAGGCCACCCGCCGATCCTCACCGTGATGCCACAGCTGCGCCCGCTGCTGGCGCGTTATGCAAGGGTCTTCAGCCCGGGGCTGCACGTGCTGTCGCAGAACGAGATACCCGAGCGGGTCGCGGTGAACGTCCTCGGCACCCTCGGCTGATCAGTTGGGCGTGGCGCTGCGGCGCCCGGCGCGCAGCTCGGTCATCAGCTCGTTGAAGGAAACCGAAGGCTGCTCCAGCGCAAGGCCGGCCTCGTACTGGCCGGTCTGGGCGTTCTCCCCCGACCACACGCAACGCACCTTCACCTGCGCCTCGCGCATGCGCTCCTCGCGGTCACGCATGCGCAGGCGCAGCTCCAACTGGCTGTCCGGCGCCAGCAGCACGTCACAGCGGATCTTCAGGCCGCTTTCGGACAGGTCGGCGACATAGCCGAGCAGCTCGCCGCCAGCGTCGAGCACGCGGATGCGGAACATGGAGCGGAATACGATACGGTTGTGCTGGCGCATACCCGACCTCGTCGTGCGGGGGATTTGAAACCCAAAGCGACCGGGGCGCGGGAAACATTAAGGCCGGCGTTGAAACTGTAGGAGCGAGCTTGCTCGCGAACGGAGTATCCCGGTTGCACTGGTGCCAAAGGTAAATCCGCCCCTCTCCCCAACCCTCTCCCTGAAGGGAGAGGGGGCTAGTCCGTGCCGAGAGAAGGAATGGTTTCAGCCGGAAACCTTCGGTGTTGCCGGCTGACTCCAGAACACCCAGCCCTGCCCAACGGTCCCCTCTCCCTTCAGGGAGAGGGTTAGGGAGAGGGAGCGGAGTCAACCCCAGGCGATGTAGCGACAGGGAGACGCCATTCGCGAGCAAGCTCGCTCCTACGAAAAGCCCAAAAGCCCCACCAACAAATCCCCCCGCCCATCCCCCACCGATTGCCAATCCCCATCCCACCTGATATCTGTATAAAGATACAGCCCCTGCCCTCGCCCATGCCCTTCCAGACCGACCCGCGCTTCTACTACCTGGCCAACTTCCACCGCGCCCTCGGCTGGCTGGAAGAACGCTACGACGACCTCTTCGACACCGCCGAGCGCGCCTTCCTCCGCGACTTTCAGGCCATGCCGCTGGAGGCCCGCGCCCTGCTGGTGCGGCTGATCATGCGCAAGGGCCCGCACTTTCGCGCCAGCAAGCTGGACTACGCCGAGATCGGCTGCCCGCGCCGGGCCGCCGCGCCGCTGCTGGAGGCCGGCTGGCTGGATGGCGCCGCCGCGCTGGGCCTGGAGGAACTCTTCGGCCTGCTGCGCAAGGACGAGATCCTCGACTGCTTCGGCGCCCAGCTGTCCAGCCGCCAGTTGCGCAAGCCGGAGCTGCTGGCCGAACTGGCCGAGGCCGAACCCGCACCGCGCACCTTCGCTGACTGGTGCCCGCAGCTGGACGAGGCGGTCTACAGCCTGGCCATCGCGCCCCAGGTGGAGCGCCTGCGCCTGATGTTCTTCGGCAACCTGTACCAGGACTGGACCGAATTCGTCCTCACCGACCTGGGCATCCTGCGCTACGAAACCGTCCCGCTGACCCGCGAATCCCGCGGCTTCGCCAGCCGCGAGGAGATAGACGCGCACCTGTTCCTGCAACGCTGCCGCGAAGCCTTCGACCTGGGCGCCGCGGCCCAGGAACTGCTGCCGCTGATCGCCAGCGTCGACTGCGGCACCGCCCAGCTGCAGCGCCGCCGCGGGCGCGTGCTGTTCCACATCGGCCAGCAACTGGAGCGCGAAGCCGACTGGGAAGGCGCCCTGCAGGTCTATGCCGCCAGCGAACACGCCAGCGCCCGCCAGCGCCAGGTGCGGGTGCTGGAGCGCCTGGAACGCCACGCCGAAGCCTATGACCTGGCCCTGCAGGCCGCGGCCCAGCCCCAGGACGCCGCCGAGGCGCAGCTGATCGAGCGCGCCCTGGTGCGCCTGCGCCGCCAGCTCGGCCACGCCCAGCCGGCGAAGGCCAAGGCCGTGCCGCCGCCACGCATCGACCTGGAGCTGGAGCCGCAGTCCGGCCTGAGCGTCGAGCAGTGCGTGCAGCTGCACCTGGCCCGCCCCGAAGCGCCGGTGCACTACGTGGAGAACACCCTGGTCCTCGGCCTGTTCGGCCTGCTCTGCTGGGAAGCCGTCTTCGCCCCGCTGCCCGGCGCCTTCTTCCACCCCTTCCACGCCGGCCCCGCGGACCTCTACGACAGCCGGTTCCGCGCCCGCCGCGCCGAGCTGTTCGAAGCACGCCTGGCGCTGCTGGACAGCGGCGCCTACGCCGACGAGATGCGCCGCATCCACCGCGAGAAGCAGGGCCTGCAATCGCCCTTCGTGTTCTGGGAGCTGCTGGACGAAAGCCTGCTGGAACAGGCCCTGGCCTGCCTGCCGGCGGCGCACCTGAAGGCCTGGTTCGGCCGCCTGCTGGAAGACCTGCAGGCCAACCGCGCCGGCATGCCCGACCTGATCCAGTTCTACCCCGCCGAGCGCGGCTACCGGATGATCGAGGTGAAGGGCCCCGGCGACCGCCTGCAGGACAACCAGAAGCGCTGGCTGGCCTTCTGCGCCGAGCACGGCATGCCGGTGGAGGTCTGCTACGTGACCTGGGCCGGGGAGCCGGCGGAATGAACTACCAGGTCGCGGTGCGCGCCCTCTGCGAATTCACCGCCAAGGTCGGCGACCTCGACCTGCGCTTCACCCCTTCGCCCAGCGCCCAGGAAGGCATGGCCGGGCACGCCACCGTGGTCGGCCGCCGCGGCCCCGGCTACCTCGCCGAGCTGCCGCTGGCCGGCGCCTACCGCAACCTGCTGGTGCGCGGCCGCGCCGACGGCTACGACCCGGCGCGCAACTGCCTGGAAGAGATCAAGACGCACCGCGGCGACATCTCGCGCATCCCCGACAATCACCGCCAGCTGCACTGGGCCCAGGCCAAGGTCTACGGCTGGCTGCTCTGCGCCCTGCAGGACCTGGAGGCAATCGACCTGGCGGTCGTCTACTTCAACGTCATGACGCAGAAGGAAACGGTGTTCCAGGAAAGCTTCAGCGCCGACGAACTGCACGCCTTCTTCGAGGAGCACTGCCAGCGCTTCGTGGTCTGGGCCGAACGCGAGATGGCCCACCGCGCGGCCCGCGATGGCGCCCTGGAAAGCCTGCGCTTCCCCTGGCCGCAGTTCCGCCACGGCCAGCGCCAGCTCGCCGAGGCGGTGTACCGCGCCGCCCGCGATGGCCGCCACCTGATGGCCCAGGCCACCACCGGCATCGGCAAGACCCTCGGCACCCTGTTCCCGCAGCTCAAGGCCATGCCCGGCCAGGGCCTGGACCGGTTGTTCTTCCTCAGCGCCAAGACCCCCGGCCGGCGCCTGGCCCTGGAAGCCCTGGCCAGCCTGCGCCAGGACGAGCCCGAACTGCCGCTGCGGGTGCTGGAACACGTGGCCCGCGACAAGGCCTGCGAGCATCCGGACAAGGCCTGCCACGGCGACTCCTGCCCGCTGGCCAAGGGCTTCTACGACCGCCTGCCGGCCGCGCGCCTGGCCGCCCTCGACGGCGCCTGGCTGGACCAGGCGCGGGTCCGCGAGGTGGCCCGCGAGCACGGCATCTGCCCCTACTACCTGAGCCAGGAATTGAGCCGCTGGGCCGACGTGGTGGTGTGCGACTACAACTACTACTTCGACATGAGCGCCCTGCTCTACGCCCTCACCGCGCTCAACGAATGGAAGGTGGCGCTGCTGGTGGACGAGGCCCACAACCTGGTGGAGCGCGGGCGCAAGATGTACACCGGCGAGCTGGACCAGGCCGACTTCCAGGACCTGCGCCGCGTCGCCCCGGCCAAGCTCAAGGGCGCGCTGGAACGCGTCGGCCGCCACTGGAACCAGCTGCACCGCGACCAGGAGCTGGAATACCAGGTCTACCCGCTGGCCCCGGAGCTGTTCATCCTCGCGCTGCAGAAGGCGGTGACCGCCATCACCGACCACCTCAGCGAACAGCCCGACGGCAACAGCCTTGAGCTGCTGAGCTTCTACCTCGACGCCATGGCCTTCTGCCGCCTGGCCGAGGCCTTCGGCGAGCACTCGCTGTTCGACATCACCCGCCGCCAGACCGAAAGCGGCCGGGTCTACTCCACGCTGTGCCTGCGCAACGTCATCCCCGCGCCCTTCCTCGCCCCGCGCTTCGAGGAGGCGCACAGCTGCACGCTGTTCTCCGCCACCCTGACGCCGGCGCACTACTACCGCGACCTGCTGGGCCTGCCCGAGGACACCGCCTGGATCGACGTGGAGTCGCCGTTCCGCGCCGAGCAGCTGGAGGTGCAGGTGGTGCGCAACCTGTCCACCCGCTACCAGCACCGCGCCCAGTCGGTGCGGCCGATCTGCGAGCTGATGGCGCGCCAGTACCGCGAGCGGCCGGGCAACTACCTGGCCTTCTTCAGCAGCTACGCCTACCTGGAGCAGGTGCGCGAACGCTTCGTCCGCGACGAGCCGGGCGTGCCGGTCTGGGTGCAGGCGCGCAACATGGACGAGAGCGAGCGCGAGGGCTTTCTCGAACAATTCCGCAACGGCGGCCGCGGCATCGGCTTCGCGGTGCTCGGCGGCGCCTTCGGCGAGGGCATCGACCTGCCCGGCGACCGCCTGATCGGCGCCTTCGTCGCCACCCTGGGGCTGCCCCAGGTGAACACGGTGAACGAGGAAATCCGCCAGCGCATGCATAACCAGTTCGGCGACGGCTACGACTACACCTACCTCTACCCCGGCCTGCAGAAGGTGGTGCAGGCGGCCGGCCGGGTGATCCGCACCCAGCAGGACGAAGGCGTGGTCTGGCTGATCGACGACCGCTTCGGCCGCAGCGAAGTGCGCCAGTTGCTGCCGCGCTGGTGGACGGTGCGCAGCTGCCGCCTGGCCCTGCCGCCGCCGGAGCCGGAAGCGGAAAACAGCGCGCCACGCAAGGCGCCCGTGCCGCCGGCCCGCCAGCGCCCGGCACGTCCGAAGCCGGAACAGTCCCAGGGCGAGCTGGGTTTCAATGATTTCTAGATCGAATCACTGAAACAAGCATCAATATCTGTTTCGCATGAAAGCGGCCGCGCAGACTCCTTCCAGCCCATGCTGAAAAGGAGCCCGCCATGTTCGCCATGCAATACAGCCACCGCCTGCCGGCGGAGCACGATCTCGACGCCATCCGCCAACGCGCCGCCGCCAAGGGCCCGCAGTGGGACGCCTGGCCGGGCCTGGCGTGCAAGGCCTTCGTCCTCCAGGAAAAGGGCCGCCACGGCGCCGAAGGCAACCTCTACGCCTCGGTCTACCTCTGGCACGAAGCGGCCGCCGCCACGGCCTTCCTGGCCGGCGAAGCCTTCCAGGGGGTGATCGACAGCTTCGGCCGGCCGGCGGTGGAAACCTGGCTGCCCCTGGACGCCCGCCGCGGCCCGGCCTTTGATCGCCCGGCCCGCGCGCTGTACCGCGAAGAACTACCCTTGCCGGATAGAGGCGCCGCCCTGCGCGACGGCGCCCTGGCCGCCGGCGAGGCGTTGCTGGACCGGGAGGATGTGCTGGCGGTCTGGGTAGTGGCCGACCTGCAACGCTGGAGGCTGCTGCGTTTCAGCGTGAGCGCCGGGGCGCTGGAGCTTCGTGCGGACAGCGTCGGCTACGAAGTCCTGTACCTGGCACGGCCAGGGCTGGAGCGACTGCCATGAACGACAGGCAGAAACGGGAACTGGCGGCACAGCTGGCAGGGCTGGCCTTCGGCGCCTTCATGGTGCTGGGCATGGCCTGGGGCGTGGCGCGGGTGGCGCGGGTGCTGGTGGGGTGAGGGTGGGCTTTTCGTAGGAGCGAGCTTGCTCGCGAACGAGGCTTCCCGGGGCTTCGGCGCCAGACCAAGAGCACCCTCTCCCCAGCCCTCTCCCTGAAGGGAGAGGGGGCTTGCCCGTGCCGAGAAAAGATTTGGTGTCAGCCGGCCACTCGATGCAAACCGGCTGACGCGGAAATACCAGCGCACGCCGAACGGCCCCCTCTCCCTGAAGGGAGAGGGGGCTTGTCCGTGCCGAGAAAGGATTTGGTGTCAGCCGGCCACTCAGTGCAAGCCGGCTGACACGGAAATACCAGCACACGCCGAACGGTCCCCTCTCCCTTCAGGGAGAGGGTTAGGGAGAGGGAACGGAGTCAATCCAAAACACCGCAGTTACCGGGAAACTCCATTCGCGAGCAAGCCCGCTCCTACGAAAAGCCCCCAGGTCGGATAGCCATCCCCTACCCCACCGTACTCCGCACCGCCGCCACCAACGTCCGCAACATCCCCCGCGCCTGCGCATCCCGCGGGTGAGAAAACAGCAACACATCCCGCCCCGGCAACGCCGGCAGCCCCAGCCGCGCCCCCACGTCCTCGCAGCCCGCCGGCGCCACCCGGCGGCCCAGGGCCGCCACGGCTATCCCGGCGCTGACCGCCGCGCCAATGGTCATCAACCCACCGCCGACGAACACCTCGCGCCAGGCCACCCCGGCCTGGTCCAGGGCGTCCACCGCCATGCGCCGCACGCTGCAAGGCTCGGCCTGGGTGGCCAGGGGCAGCGGTTGGCCGGGCAATGGCTGGAAGTCGGCAGCGCCCATCCAGGCGAAGGGTTCCTGCAGCACCACCTCGCCGTCCTGCCGCGGCGGGCCCTGTTGCAGCACCAGGGCCACGTCCAGTTCGCCGCGGTCGAAGCGCTCCAGGGTTTCCCGCGAGCTGTCCACCCGCAGTTCCAGCAGCAGGCCCGGCTCGGCGCGGGTGAGCTGGCGCAGCAGGCCCGGCAGTTCGGCGCCGACGATGTGGTGGCTGATGCCGACCACCAACCGCCTGGGCTGGCCGCCTGCGAACGCGCCCAGCGCCTGGCGGTGCGCCGCCACCAGGCCGCGGGCCGCCTCCAGGAACACCCCGCCGTCGGCGGACAGGCGCACCAGACGCGGCGTGCGCTCCAGCAGGCGGCGGCCGAGGTGGTCTTCCAGGCGCTTGATCTTCAGGCTCACCGCCGACTGGGTGCTGGCCAGGGCCTCGGCGGCGCGGGTGAAGCTCTTCAGCTCGGCGACCAGCACGAAGGCCTGCACGGCCTCGATGTCCAGGGCTTTCATGGCGGGCATGTCCATTTCCAATGATGGAGAACGGGCAGCATTCGTTTTCGCCATGGAAAGGTCAAGCGCGAGGTGTTTCGTGATGGCCGACGTAGGGCGCATAACGCCTACGGTTTTATCCGCCGACTGGCCTATCTCATCGTCAACGCCATGGCCGGGCCTGGCGCTTCCCGCAAGCATGTCCAGGCTCGGCCCCGAGCGGGGTTCGGCCAAGGCCAAACGGCGGATAACCGCGAACGGTTATTCACCCTACGTCCAGGAAACATCGTCGGCGATGAGAGGCTCAATCGAGCTTCTTGCGGATCCAGTACAGGTAGGTGCCCGCCTCTTCCTGCTGTTCCACCAGTTCGTGGCCGAGGAAGATGCAGAACTTGGGGATGTCGCGGCGGGTGGAGGGGTCGGTGGCGATGACCTTGAGCAGGCCGCCGGCCGGCAGGTCGCGCACCTTGTTGTGCAGCATCATGACCGGTTCGGGGCAGTTCAGGCCGGTGGCGTCGAGAATGGCGTCGACAGGTTGGGACATGGAAAGGCTCCGCAAAACGAATGGCGCATTGTCGCCCAAAGCGCGGGCAGGGTCACGCCTGGCGGGCGAACGGCGGCGGGCCAATCTTTCGTCGGGCCCGTGGCCTGGCCCGCTGGGCTAAGCTCGGCGCCTTCCCCGACAGCGGATGTCCCCGCCCATGCGCCTGCCCGCCCTGCTCTGCCTCGTGTTGCTGCTCGCCGGCTGCGCCGCCCGCGACAACCTCCCCGACTATTCCGCCAGCGCCGGCCAGGACCTACCCGCCACCTGGTACGACGCGGTGATCAGCGCCCGCGACGGCACGCGGCTGTCCGCCACCGTGTTCCAGCCGGCGCTCAAGGCCGGCGAGACGGCGCCGTTGATCGTCCACACCCACGGCTGGGGCGGCTGGCGGGTGACCGGGCCAGAGGGTTTCTACGGCAGGAACATGATGTCCGGCCGCGCCGCGCTCAAGGCCTGGAAGGCCGGCTACTGGGTGCTCAGCTACGACCAGCGCGGCTGGGGCGGCAGCGACGGGCGCATCGAGATGATGGACCCGCGCTTCGAGGTGAGCGACGCCAGCGCGGTGATCGACTGGGCCGCCGCGCACCTGCCGCGGCTGCGCATGGACGGCCCGGGCGACCCGCGCCTGGGCATGCTCGGCGAGAGCTACGGCGGCGCCGTGCAACTACTGGCGGCCAGCGAGGACCCGCGCATCGACGCCATCGTGCCCATCGCCACCTGGTACGACCTGAGCGACGCCCTGGCCCCGGGCGGCCAATTGAAGATGGGCTGGGGCGGCGTGCTGCTGGGCCTGGGCATCGCCACCGGCTACGACCTGGGCAAGTTCGCCCAGGCCGACTACCTGCACAGCGCCAGCGGGCGCATGGCCGAACCGGTGCGCGCCGAACTGGCCGCCCACAGCCTGGCGCGCTACTGCGCCGAGGGCCGTCGGCCCCACGCCGACGCCCTGCTGGTCCAGGGCCTGCGCGATACCCTGTTCCCCCTCGACCAGGGCCTGCAGATCCGCCAGTGCCTGCGCCAGGGCAGCGCCGACGTGCGCCTGCTGGGCATGCAGGGCGGGCACATCCTGCCGCCGCCGCTGCAGGCCTGGAGCGGCCTGCCGCCATTCAACAACGAGCCGGTGATCCACTGCGGCGGGCGCGCCATCGACCTCTACCAGGGCATCCTCGCCTGGTACGAGGAGAAGCTGCGCCAGCGCCCCGGCGCCGCCGACAGCGTGCCGTCGCTGTGCGTCAGCCTGGACCTGGACCAGGGCCTGGCGCTGGACGAGCTGCCCGCACCCGGCCCCGTCGTGGCCCTGCCGCCAACGCCGGTGCGCCCGGTCAGCAGCGGCCTCTTGCAGCCGCGCACCTTCATCCCGCTGCAGCAGGTCGCCGAACCCAGCGCCCTGCTCGGCAGCGCGGAGATTCGCCTGACCCGGCGGCTCGGCCCGGGCGACCAGGCGCTGCTGTTCGCCTCGCTGGCGATCCGTGGCGCGGACGGCCGCACGCGGGTGCTGGACGAACAGGTCAAGCCGTTGCTCAACCAGGGCGCCACGCGGCTCAACGCGGTCAGCGCCAGCCTGGCGGCGGGGGACGAGATTGGCCTGCTGGTCAGCGGTTTCAGCGGCCAATACCTGTTCAACGGTTCCTGGAAGTTCGCCGCGGTGGACCTGCAGGGCGAAGTGCAGTTGCCCGCCCTGCTGCCGCTGCAGCCACGCCTGGCGGCCGGCCGCTGAATCAGCGCAACGGCCCGGCGGGCGCCTCGTCCAGCTGGGCCAGCAGCATCGGCTCGTCGCCGCCGTCCACCGGCAGCAGCGCCCACTGTTCCTTGTGGCCCAGGCGGCGGTGGCTCTGGCGCACCTGGCTGCCCAGCGGCAGCGGCGCCTTGAAGTGCACGTCCAGGCGCACCTGCTCGGCCAGGCGCCGCCCGGTGAGGCTCCGCGCCAGGCTCCACATGCCGTGGGCGAAGGGCTTGCCGAAGCCGTAGCGCGAGGCCATCAGGCGCGACAGGTGCAGCGGGTTGAAGTCGCCGCTCAGGCCGGCGTAGCGCCAGCCGGCGATCTTCGGCACGCGCCACTGCACGCCGGGGTGCGCGGGCACGTCGAGGGTGTGCCACTGGGCGCGCTCGGGCAGCGCGTCGGGCTCGGCGTGGTCGTCGAGGAAGTCGCCGCGACGCAGGTAGGTGGTGATCGACTGCCAGTAGAGCATGTCGTGGTGCCAGACCTCGGTCGCCACGTCCACCTCCAGCCCCAGCGGGCTGCGCCGGCTGGTGAGGATGCGGCAGTCCAGCTGCAGCTGGGCGTCCTCGTCGAGCATGCGGTAGCGCTGGATGTGGCTGCGCAGGTGGATCAGCCCGAGGATCGACAGCGGCATGCGCGAGCGGCTGAGCAGGCGCAGGTGCAGCGGCAGGCTGATCACCTGCGGGTAGAGCAGCGGCACGCCCAGCGCCGGGTCCAGGCCGAAGTGCTGGCGGTAGGCGCGCAGGTGGCGGGCGTCGAAGCGCAGGCTGCGGCTGTCCATGGCCAGGTTCGGCAGGCGCTCGCCGCGGCCCAGGCCACGGCGCGGCAACAACATGCGGCTGTAACTGCCCAGCAGCGAGGGCAACTTTCGCTTCACGAGCGGCTCCGGGATGGGGTGCGCCGCACAGCATGGTCGCTGCGCGGCGCAACGGCAAGTCGCCGAAGGTCGCGGGTCGCCGGCGCCTACAGGCGTCGCAGGTGCACCGTGACTTCCTCGCGGTCGTGGTACAGCTGCTTGCAGCCGATGGCCACGCGCAGGCCGCGCTCGCGGAAACTCTCGCGCAGGCGTTCGAGGATCTTGCGCACCTCGGCGTAGCGCTGCTTCATCGGCAGCTTGAGGTTGACCACCGCCTCGCGGCACAGGCCCTCGCCGATCCAGGTGTCGATCAGCCAGCCGGTGCGCGCCGGCTTCTCGACGATGTCGCAGACCATCCAGTCCACCGTCTGCCGCGGGCGGAACACATAGCCGTCGGCGCGCTGGTGGTCCACCAGGCCGGAGTAGATCAGGTTCTCGGCCATGGGCCCGTTGTCCACGGCGATCACCCGCATCTCGCGGTTGACCAGTTGCCAGGTCCAGCCGCCGGGCGCCGCGCCCAGGTCGACGGCGAGCATGCCCGGCGCCAGGCGCTTGTCCCATTCGCCGCGCGGGATGAAGTGGTGCCAGGCCTCCTCCAGCTTGAGGGTGGAGCGGCTGGGCGCCTCGCGGGGGAACCTCAGGCGCGGGATGCCCATCGGCCACATGGCGCTGTTGCGCGGCTCGGCGAGGCCGACGAAGACCTCGCGACCGGAACGGAAGGTCAGCAGCAGGCGCGGCAGGCTCGGGTCCTCGCGCAGCTTGCCGGCCTTGACCAGGGCGGCGCGCAGGGGCTTCTCGAACTTGCGGCAGAAAGTCGACAGTTCCTTGCCTTCGTTGCTGTCGAAGACTTCCAGCCACAGGCTGCCGCACAGCGGGTACGGGCCCAGTTCCTCCAGCAGCGCGCCGATGCGGTCCTGCTCGGGCAACTGCACGAAGCCGGTGCCGCGGGCCCATTGGCGCGGGAAGATCAGCTCGGCGAAGCGCAGCTGGCGCATCAGCCGGTCGGCGCCGTCGGCCTCCTGGCAGACGAACTCGGCATAGGCGGTGGCCGGCTTGGCGCGGGCGTAGCCGGCCACGTCGAGGCCCGCGGCCAGGTCGGAAATCTCCGCGCAGACCTCGTTCTCGAAGCCCGGGCGGCAATGCAGTAGCAGGGTGTTCATCGGGGTGTCTCCTTGGCCGCGCACTATAGTCGCTGCGCGGCCGGCTTTCACCCGGATTCGCCGCACGCCAGGGGAACCCCCGGCTGCGGCAAAAGGTCCAGAACCCATGGCAGGACCGCGCGCAGCGGTCTAGTTTGAGAGTTCCGAAGTCGCGATCCAGGGCTTGCCGTGCCCCGGAGAGCGCATGCCGGAAGTCGCCAGGATGCCGCCCGATATGCAGAAGATGACTGCCAATCTGCATTCCTTTTGCGCCAAGCCAGGAAGTCCGCCCGGACTTTCCGCCAGTATCGCAGCGGTGCCGTCGATCACCGGCAGAATCCAGCCTGAGGAGAACGTCATGCCCGCAGTGGACAGCCTGAACAGCCTTCGCACCCTCGAGGTGGGCGGCAAGACCTACCATTATTACAGCCTTCCGGAAGCCGCCAAGCAGCTCGGCGACCTGGACAAGCTGCCGAAGTCGCTCAAGGTGCTCTTGGAAAACCTCCTGCGCTGGGAGGACAACCATACGGTCAACGCCGACGACCTGCGGGCCCTGGCCGGCTGGCTGAAGGAGCGCCGCTCCGACCGCGAGATCCAGTACCGCCCGGCGCGGGTGCTGATGCAGGACTTCACCGGGGTGCCGGCGGTGGTCGACCTGGCCGCCATGCGCGACGCCATGGCCAAGGCCGGCGGCGATCCGCAGAAGATCAACCCGCTGTCGCCGGTGGACCTGGTCATCGACCACTCGGTGATGGTCGACCGCTACGCCAGCCACGCCGCCTTCGCCGAGAACGTCGAGATCGAGATGCAGCGCAACGGCGAACGCTACGCCTTCCTGCGCTGGGGCCAGAACGCCTTCGACAACTTCCGCGTGGTGCCGCCGGGCACCGGCATCTGCCACCAGGTCAACCTGGAATACCTGGGCCGCACCGTGTGGACCAGGGACGAGGACGGGCGCACCTACGCCTTCCCCGACACCCTGGTCGGCACCGACTCGCACACCACCATGATCAACGGCCTGGGCGTGCTCGGCTGGGGCGTCGGCGGCATCGAGGCCGAGGCGGCGATGCTCGGCCAGCCGGTGTCGATGCTGATCCCCGAGGTGGTCGGCTTCAAGCTCACCGGCAAGCTCAGGGAAGGCATCACCGCCACCGACCTGGTGCTCACCGTCACCCAGATGCTGCGGCAGAAGGGCGTGGTGGGGAAATTCGTCGAGTTCTACGGCGACGGCCTGGCCGACCTGCCCCTGGCCGACCGCGCCACCATCGCCAACATGGCCCCGGAATACGGCGCCACCTGCGGCTTCTTCCCGGTGGACGAGATCACCCTGGGCTACCTGCGCCTGTCCGGCCGCCCGGAAGAGACGGTCAAGCTGGTGGAGGCCTACTGCAAGGCCCAGGGCCTGTGGCGCGAAAAGGGCCACGAACCTGTGTTCACCGATGCCCTGCAACTGGACATGGGCGAGGTCGAGGCCAGCCTGGCCGGGCCCAAGCGCCCGCAGGACCGCGTGCCGCTGGGCCAGGTGGGCAAGGCCTTCGCCGACTTCCTCGCGCTGCAGCCCAAGGCCGCGCGCAGCCCGGAGGTCTCGCGCCTGCTCAATGAAGGCGGTGGCGGCGCCGCGGTGGGCAGCGCCGAGAGCCAGGGCGTCGAGTACCAGCACGAAGGCAAGAGCTATCACCTGCAGGACGGCGCGGTGGTCATCGCCGCCATCACCTCCTGCACCAACACCTCCAACCCCAGCGTGATGATGGCCGCCGGGCTGCTGGCGAAGAAGGCGCTGGAGAAGGGCCTGCAGCGCAAGCCCTGGGTGAAGAGTTCGCTGGCCCCCGGCTCCAAGGTGGTCACCGACTACTTCAAGGCCGCCGGCCTGACGAAGTACCTGGACGAGCTGGGCTTCGACCTGGTGGGCTACGGCTGCACCACCTGCATCGGCAACTCCGGGCCGCTGCTGGAGCCCATCGAGAAGGCCATCCAGCAGGCCGACCTGACGGTGGCCTCGGTGCTCTCCGGCAACCGCAACTTCGAAGGCCGCGTGCACCCGCTGGTGAAGACCAACTGGCTGGCCTCCCCGCCCCTGGTGGTGGCCTATGCCCTGGCCGGCAGCGTGCGCCTGGACCTGACGAAGGACGCCCTGGGCACCGGCAAGGACGGCCAGCCGGTGTACCTGAAGGACATCTGGCCGAGCCAGCGGGAAATCGCCGAGGCGATCCAGAAGGTCGACACCGCCATGTTCCACAAGGAATACGCCGAGGTGTTCCAGGGCGACGAGAAGTGGCGCGCCATCCAGGTGCCGCAGGCGCAGACCTACACCTGGCAGGCCGACTCCACCTACATCCAGCACCCGCCGTTCTTCGAGCACATCGCCGACGCCCCGCCGAAGGTGGCCGACATCGAGAAGGCCCGGGTGCTGGCGGTGCTGGGCGACTCGGTGACCACCGACCACATCTCCCCCGCCGGCAACATCAAGAAGGACAGCCCCGCCGGGCGCTACCTCAGCGAGCACGGCGTGGCCTACGCCGACTTCAACTCCTACGGCTCGCGGCGCGGCAACCACGAGGTGATGATGCGCGGCACCTTCGCCAACATCCGCATCAAGAACGAGATGCTCGGCGGCGAGGAAGGCGGCAATACCCTGCACGTGCCCAGCGGCGAGAAGCTGGCGATCTACGACGCGGCCATGCGCTACCAGGCCGAGGGCACGCCGCTGCTGATCATCGCCGGCAAGGAGTACGGCACCGGCTCGTCCCGCGACTGGGCGGCCAAGGGCACCAACCTGCTGGGGGTGAAGGCGGTGATCGCCGAGAGCTTCGAGCGCATCCACCGCTCCAACCTGGTTGGCATGGGCGTGCTGCCGCTGCAGTTCACCGGCGGCCAGGACCGCAAGGCGCTGAACCTCACCGGCAAGGAAGTGCTGAACATCCGCGGCCTGGACGGCGAGCTGAAGCCGCACATGACGCTGAAGGTGGAAGTCACCCGCGAGGACGGCAAGCAGGACAGCTTCGAGGTGCTGTGCCGCATCGATACCCTCAACGAGGTGGAGTACTTCAAGGCCGGGGGGATCCTGCACTACGTGCTGCGCAGCTTGATCTGAGGGCTGCGCGAGGACGCTTTCGTAGGATGGGTTGAGCTTGCGAAACCCATGCGGTTGCAGTGATGGGTATCGCTTCGCTCAACCCATCCTACGGAGCGCGGTGTTTGTAGGAGCGCGCCCTGCGCGCGATTCGCGGGCAGGGCCCGCTCCTACGAGAAGCCATGCCCCGCCTTTCACCGGGCCCAGGTCTTGCAGAAAAACCTATTAGCTCATAGGAAAATTTCTTACGACCATGTGACAAGTAGCATTTTGATATCGTCCACTGCCAATATTCCCACGCCAAATATCGAACAAGGCTTCAACTTCCGTTGATTCCGGCCGATAACAAAACCGTCACATGCCTTTTTCGTGGACCTCGCCCTGAATGCGCAACAACCAGCCCATCACCCAGCGTGAACGCACCTACCCGGCGGAACAACGCCTGATCTCCACCACCAACAGCCGTGGCGTGATCACCTATGCCAACGATGCCTTCGTCGACATCAGCGGCTTCGCGCGGGACGAGCTGGTGGGCTCGCCGCACAACCTGGTGCGCCATCCCGACGTGCCGCCCGCGGTGTTCGCCCACATGTGGGCCACGCTGAAGAACGGCAAGCCGTGGATGGGCATCGTCAAGAACCGCTGCAAGAACGGCGACCACTACTGGGTCAGCGCCTACGTCACGCCCATCTTCGAGCGCAACGAGATCGTCGGCTACGAGTCGGTGCGGGTGCGCCCCACCGCCGAGCAGGTGGAGCGCGCCCAGGCCCTGTACCAGCGGATCAACACCGGCAAGCCGGCGATCCCGCGCCGCGACCTGTGGCTGCCGGTGCTGCTGGACTGGCTGCCGTTCATCCTGATCAGCCAGGTGGCCTTCCTCATCGGCGCCTGGCTCGACTCGCACTGGGGCTTCGCCCTCGCCGCCCTGCTCGCCGTCCCTCTCGGCCTGGCCGGCCTGGGCTGGCAACAGCGCGGCCTCAAGCGCCTGCTGCGCCTGGCCGAGCAGACCACCTCGGACCCGCTGATCGCGCAGATGTACACCGACAGCCGCGGCGCCCAGGCGCGCCTGGAAATGGCCATCCTCAGCCAGGAAGCGCGCCTGAAGACCTGCCTGACGCGCCTGCAGGACACCGCCGAGCAGCTCACCGAGCAGGCCCGCCAGGCCGATACCCTGGCCCACCACAGCTCCTCCGGCCTGGAACGCCAGCGCGTGGAGACCGAGCAGGTGGCCACCGCGGTCAACCAGATGGCCGCCACCACCCAGGAAGTGGCGAACAACGTGCAGCGCACCGCCGACGCCACGCGCCAGGCCAACGAGCTGACGCGCCGCGGCCGCAGCGTCGCCAGCGAGACCCGCGAGGCCATCCAGCGCCTGTCCGCCTCGGTGGGCGAGACGGGCCTGGCGGTGAGCCAGCTGGCCCAGGACAGCAACGAGATCGGCGGCGTGGTAGACGTGATCAAGGGCATCGCCGACCAGACCAACCTGCTGGCGCTCAACGCCGCCATCGAGGCGGCCCGCGCCGGCGAGATGGGCCGCGGCTTCGCCGTGGTGGCCGACGAGGTGCGCTCGCTGGCCCAGCGCACCGCCGAGTCCACCGAGCAGATCCACGGCCTGATCGCCAAGCTGCAGCAAACCGCCGAGGGCGCGGTGAGCGCCATGGAAGTCGGCCGCCGCCAGGCCGACGAAGGCGTGGAACGGGTGCTGCTGGCCGACCAGGCGCTGTCGGGCATCAGCGACTCGGTGGCCAACATCGCCGACATGGCCAACCAGATCGCCGCGGCAGCCGAGGAACAGAGCGCGGTGGCCGAGGAGATCAACCGCAACATCGCCACCATCGCCCAACTGGCCGACCAGACCTCCGACGAGGCCCAGCGCACCGCGCAGCTGAGCGAGGAGCTGACGGGGACGGCGCAGAGCCAGTATTCGCTGGTGGAGCGGTTCAATCGTTGAGTGTTGGCGTTCGTTCGTAACGGGGGCTTCGGGTTCGGGTCCGCAGCGCGCGGATACCGAGGTCAGGCGGCGGATAACCGCGAACGGTTATTCGCCCTACGCTCCCGGCGGTTTCGGTGTCTGTATTGACTCCGCTCCCTCTCCCTAACCCTCTCCCTGAAGGGAGAGGGGACTGGTCGGCGCGTTTGACGAGGTTGGAGTCAGCCGGGGGCTCCGGCTGAATCCATATCCCACCATCGGCACGGACGGCCCCCTCTCCCTTCAGGGCGAGGCGCGCAGCCGAGGGCTGGGGAGAGGGTTACGGACTCCCACGCCACTCCGAAGCCGAACCTGGCGACGCCCTTGTTCGCAAGCAAGCTCGCCCCTACGAAAGCCCCTCCAGAAACCCCGCCACCATCCCCGCCGCGCTCTCCAGGTGCTGCTCATGGGTCAGGCCCGAAGCCTTCAACGGCTTCAGGTCATGGTCCGCCGCCGCCAGCCACTCGACACGGATCGCCGGCGACAGCACGTATTCCGCCACATGCGCCCGGTCGCCCAGGGCATCGCGTTCGCCCTGGACGATCAGCGTCGGCGTGCGCAGCTCGGCCAGGTGCGCCACCCGCGGCTTCTCCGGCTTGCCCGCGGCGTAGAAGGGGTAGCCCAGGCACACCAGGGCGTCGGCGCCCAGTTCGTCGGCCAGCAGGCTGGCCATGCGCCCGCCCATGGACTTGCCGCCGATGGCCAGCGGGCCCTGCACCTGCCCGCGCACCTGTTCGAACACCTGGCGCCAGCACTCCAGCAGTTGCTTCTGTGGGTTCGGCGGGCGCTTGCGGCCGTCCTCGCGGCGGGCGGCCATGTAGGGGAACTCGAAGCGCGCCACCGCCACGCCGCGGGCGGCCAGGCGCCGGGCCATTTCGTCCATGAACGGGCTGTCCATGGGCGCGCCGGCGCCGTGGGCCAGGACGAGAGTCGCCGACAACGCACCGACCGGCCGGTTCCACAGCAGCGACAAAGCGCCACACTCCCCCGCCGGGCCGGGCGCCGAGGGCGATTGATCAAAATCAATATTCGGTTTCCGGGGTTTATCCATTCTTCGCTCCGCTAGTTGCGTAATTAGTACCTGTCCCTGGGGGAGGGGCGGCGTTCGCCGTAAGGAACCCGCCGGGATGGGCTAGCCCATAACCGTGGATGGAAGCCCATATACCATGAGCACAACCAATCAGACCGCTTATAACTACAAGGTGGTCCGCCAGTTCGCCGTGATGACGGTGATCTGGGGAATCGTCGGCATGCTGGTCGGCGTCGTCATCGCCGCCCAGCTGGTGTGGCCGGAACTCAACCTCGGCTTGCCGTGGACGAGCTTCGGGCGCCTGCGCCCACTGCACACCAACGCCGTGATCTTCGCCTTCGGTGGCAGCGCCCTGTTCGCCACCAGCTACTACGCGGTGCAGCGTACCTGCCAGGTACGCCTGTTCTCCGACACCCTGGCCTCCTTCACCTTCTGGGGCTGGCAGCTGGTGATCCTGCTGGCCGCCATCAGCCTGCCGCTGGGCTACACCTCCTCCAAGGAGTACGCCGAGCTGGAATGGCCGATCGACATCCTCATCACCATCGTCTGGGTGTCCTACGCCATCGTGTTCTTCGGCACCCTGGTGAAGCGCAAGACCAAGCACATCTACGTGGGCAACTGGTTCTTCGGCGGCTTCATCCTGACCGTGGCGCTGCTGCACGTGGTCAACAACCTGGAGCTGCCGGTCGGCTTCATGAAGTCGTACTCCATCTACTCCGGCGCCACCGACGCCATGGTCCAGTGGTGGTACGGCCACAACGCCGTGGGCTTCTTCCTCACCGCCGGCTTCCTGGGGATGATGTACTACTTCGTGCCCAAGCAGGCCGAGCGTCCGGTGTACTCCTATCGCCTGTCGATCGTGCACTTCTGGGCACTGATCGCGGTGTACATCTGGGCCGGCCCGCACCACCTGCACTACACCGCCCTGCCCGACTGGGCGCAATCCCTGGGCATGGTGATGTCGCTGATCCTCCTGGCACCCTCCTGGGGCGGCATGATCAACGGCATGATGACCCTCTCCGGGGCCTGGCATAAGCTGCGCAGCGACCCCATCCTGCGCTTCCTGGTGGTCTCCCTGGCCTTCTACGGCATGTCCACCTTCGAAGGCCCGATGATGGCCATCAAGACCGTCAACGCCCTCTCCCACTACACCGACTGGACCATCGGCCACGTGCACGCCGGGGCGCTGGGCTGGGTCGCCATGGTCTCCATCGGCTCGCTGTACCACATGATCCCGAAAGTGTTCGGCCGCGAGCAGATGCACAGCGTGGGCCTGATCAACGCGCACTTCTGGCTCGCCACCATCGGCACCGTGCTCTACATCGCCTCTATGTGGGTCAACGGCATCACCCAGGGCCTGATGTGGCGCGCGGTCAACGCCGACGGCACCCTCACCTACTCCTTCGTCGAAGCGCTCGCCGCCGGCCACCCCGGCTTCGTCGTGCGCATGATCGGCGGCGCCGTGTTCCTCAGCGGCATGCTGATCATGGCCTACAACACCTGGCGCACCATCGCCTCCTCCAAAGCCGAGGAAGCTGAAGCGGCCGCCCGGATTCCCGCCGTCGTAGGAGCCCACTGATGAAACACGAAGTACTCGAGAAGAACGTCGGCCTGCTGGCCCTGTGCATGGCCGTGGCCGTGAGCATCGGCGGCCTGACGCAGATCGTCCCGCTGTTCTTCCAGGACGTGACCAACACCCCGGTGGAAGGCATGAAGCCCTACACCGCCCTGCAGCTGGAAGGCCGCGACATCTACATCCGCGAGGGCTGCGTCGGCTGCCACTCGCAGATGATCCGTCCGTTCCGCGCCGAGACCGAGCGCTACGGCCACTACTCCGTGGCCGGCGAGAGCGTCTGGGACCACCCCTTCCTGTGGGGCTCCAAGCGTACCGGTCCGGACCTGGCCCGCGTCGGCGGCCGCTACTCCGACGACTGGCACCGCGCGCACCTGTACAACCCGCGCAACGTGGTGCCGGAGTCGAAGATGCCGGCCTACCCCTGGCTGGTCGAGAACAAGCTCGACGGCAAGGACATCGAAGGCAAGCTCAAGGCCATGCGCACCCTCGGCGTGCCCTACACCGACGAGGACATCGCCGGCGCCCGCGAGAGCGTTCAGGGCAAGACCGAGATGGACGCCGTGGTGGCCTACCTGCAAGGCCTGGGCACAGCGATCAAGAACAAGCGGTGATGGCCATGGACATCGGAACCATCCGCGGCCTCGGCACCGTCGTGGTGATGCTCGCCTTCATCGGCGTCACCCTCTGGGCCTACAGCGGCAAGCGCAAGCAGCGCTTCGACGCCGACGCCCTGCTGCCCTTCGCCGACGATCCGCAGGCTCTGCGCCACGCCGAGCATGAACAAGCTTCTGGGAGCAACAAAGCATGACTACCTTCTGGAGTCTGTACATCACCGTACTGACCGTCGGATCGCTGATCGCCCTGCTATGGCTGGTCTTCGCCACCCGCAGCGGCGAGACCAAGGGCGCCACCGACCAGACAATGGGGCACTCCTTCGACGGTATCGAGGAATACGACAACCCGCTGCCGCGCTGGTGGTTCCTGCTGTTCGTGGGCACCATCGTCTTCGCCGTCGGCTACCTGGCCCTGTACCCGGGCCTGGGCAACTGGAAAGGCGTGCTGCCGGGCTACACCGACGGCTGGACCCAGGTCAAGCAGCTGGAACGCGAGCAGGCCCTGGCCGACGAGAAATACGCGCCGATCTTCGCCAAGTACTCGGCCATGTCCGTCGAAGACGTGGCCAAGGACCCACAGGCCATGAAGACCGGCGAACGTCTGTTCGCCACCTACTGCTCGATCTGCCACGGCTCCGACGCCAAGGGCGCCATGGGCTTCCCCAACCTGACCGACCAGGACTGGCGCTGGGGCGGCGACGCGCAAACCATCCAGACCACCATCCTCGGCGGGCGCCACGCGGTGATGCCGGCCTGGGGCGAGGTGCTGGGCGACCAGGGCGTGCATGACGTGGCCGCCTTCGTCACCACCAAGCTGGACGGCCGCAAGCTGCCCGAAGGCGTGACCGACGCCCAGGTGGCCAATGGCGAGAAACTCTTCGCCACCACCTGCGTCGCCTGCCACGGCCCGGAAGGCAAGGGCACCGCCGCCCTGGGCGCGCCGGATCTGACCCATCCGGGTGCGTTCATCTACGGCTCGGGCTTCGCCCAGCTGCAGCAGACCATCCGCCATGGCCGCCAGGGCCAGATGCCGGCGCAGGAAGCCTACCTGGGCAAGGACAAGGTCCACGTCCTGGCCGCCTACATCTACAACATTTCCCGTCCGGAAAACGCCAACTGATCCACCCTCCGCTCGCGCCCGCCCGGGCGCGAGCAACTTCCGCGCAGTTACGCGACCAAGTGTCGCACCTCGCGCGCGCCATTCCTTCACACTGCTCTAGATCAAGACTAAGCTCATTCCATCCGTGAGTCGGCAGTAATTGGGGGAATCCCTACGCTTATCAGGGTTTCCACGCCGATAGAAAGCCAGAAAAACATTGGCAGAAATGCCTTCAAAGCAGCATGCGCAGCGGCTCCGGGGCTTATTCCGGCGCGTTGCATTGCCTAGTGGCTTTCTACATACTTGCCGCCGTTTTTTGTCCCTAAATAGCAAAAAAACCGTGGAACCTTAGAATGAGCACAGCAATCAGTCCGACTGCTTATAACTATAAGGTAATCCGCCAGTTCGCCATCATGACGGTGGTCTGGGGAATACTAGGAATGGGGATGGGTGTTTTCATCGCCTCACAGTTGGTATGGCCCGAGCTGAACCTCGGCTTGCCGTGGACCAGTTTCGGGCGACTTCGCCCGTTGCACACCAACCTGGTGATCTTCGCCTTCGGCGGCTGTGCTCTGTTCGCAACGTCCTACTACGTGGTGCAACGCACCTGTCAGACCCGTCTGATCTCCGATAGCCTGGCCGCCTTCACCTTCTGGGGCTGGCAGGCGGTGATCGTACTGGCCGCCATCACCCTGCCGCTGGGCTACACCTCCTCCAAGGAGTACGCCGAGCTGGAATGGCCGGTCGACATCCTGATCGCCATCGTCTGGGTCACCTACGCCGTGGTGTTCTTCGGCACCATCGTCAAGCGCCAGACCAAACACATCTATGTGGGCAACTGGTTCTACGGCGGCTTCATCCTGGTGACCGCGATGCTGCACATCGTCAACAACCTGGAGATCCCGGTCGGCTGGTTCAAGTCCTACTCCATCTACTCCGGCGCCACCGACGCCATGGTCCAGTGGTGGTACGGCCACAACGCCGTGGGCTTCTTCCTGACCACCGGCTTCCTCGGCATGATGTACTACTTCGTGCCCAAGCAGGCCGAGCGCCCGGTCTACTCCTACCGCCTGTCCATCGTCCACTTCTGGGCGCTGATCACCCTGTACATCTGGGCCGGCCCGCACCACCTGCACTACACCGCCCTGCCCGACTGGGCGCAGTCCCTGGGCATGGTGATGTCGCTGATCCTCCTGGCCCCGAGCTGGGGCGGCATGATCAACGGCATGATGACCCTCTCCGGCGCCTGGCATAAGCTGCGCACCGACCCCATCCTGCGCTTCCTGGTGGTGTCCCTGGCCTTCTACGGCATGTCCACCTTCGAAGGCCCGATGATGGCCATCAAGACGGTGAACTCGCTGTCCCACTACACCGACTGGACCATCGGCCACGTGCACGCCGGGGCGCTGGGCTGGGTAGCGATGATCTCCATCGGCTCGCTGTACCACATGATCCCGAAAGTGTTCGGCCGCGAGCAGATGCACAGCACCGGCCTGATCAACGCGCACTTCTGGCTCGCCACCATCGGCACCGTGCTCTACATCGCCTCGATGTGGGTCAACGGCATCACCCAGGGCCTGATGTGGCGCGCGGTGAACACCGACGGCACCCTCACCTACTCCTTCGTCGAAGCGCTGCAGGCCAGCCACCCGGGCTTCATGGTCCGCGCGCTGGGCGGCTTCTTCTTCGCCTTCGGCATGCTGCTGATGGCCTACAACACCTTCCGTACCGTGCGTGGCTACAACGCTGCTGAAGTCGATGCCGCTGCCCGCATTCCCGCTGTAGGAGCTCATTGATGAAGCACGAAGCAGTCGAGAAGAACATCGGCCTGCTGGCCTTCTTCATGGTCATCGCCGTCAGCATCGGCGGCCTGACGCAGATCGTCCCGCTGTTCTTCCAGGACGTGACCAACAAGCCGGTGGAAGGCATGAAGCCGCGCACCGCGCTGGAGCTCGAAGGCCGTGACATCTATATCCGCGAAGGCTGCGTCGGCTGCCACTCGCAGATGATCCGCCCGTTCCGCGCCGAGACCGAGCGCTATGGCCACTACTCCGTGGCCGGCGAAAGCGTCTGGGACCACCCCTTCCTGTGGGGTTCCAAGCGTACCGGCCCGGACCTGGCCCGTGTCGGCGGCCGCTACTCCGACGACTGGCACCGCGCGCACCTGTACAACCCGCGCAACGTGGTGCCGGAGTCGAAGATGCCGGCCTACCCCTGGCTGGTCGAGAACAAGCTCGACGGCAAGGACATCGAAGACAAGCTCAAGGCCATGCGCACCCTCGGCGTGCCCTACACCGACGAAGACATCGCCGGTGCTCGCGATGCCGTGAAAGGCAAGACCGAGATGGACGCCCTGGTGGCCTACCTGCAGAGCCTGGGCACCATCATCAAGAGCAAACGGTGACAGCAGATGGATATCGGGACGATTCGCGGCCTCGGCACCGTCGTAGTGATGGTCGCCTTCATCGGCGTACTGCTCTGGGCCTACAGCGGCAAGCGCAAGCAGCGCTTCGACGACGACGCCCTGCTGCCCTTCGCGGACGACCCGGCAGCCATGAAGCACGTCGAGAAAGAACAAGCTTCTAGGAGCAACAAAGAATGACAACCTTCTGGAGTCTGTACGTCACCGTACTTACCCTGGGCACCATCTTCGCCCTGGCCTGGCTGCTGTTCGCCACCCGCCGCGGCCAGCGCAGCGAAGCCACCGACGAAACCGTCGGGCACGCCTTCGACGGCATCGAGGAGTACGACAACCCGCTGCCGAAGTGGTGGTTCATGCTGTTCGTCGCCACCTTCGTCTTCGCCCTGGGCTACCTGGTCCTGTACCCGGGCCTGGGCAACTGGAAGGGCCTGCTGCCGGGCTACCAGGAAGTCAGCGACGGCAAGCCCTTCGCCAATGGCCAGCCGGGCTGGACCGGCGTGCACCAGTGGGAGAAGGAAATGGCCAAGGCCGACGAGAAGTACGGCCCGATCTTCGCCAAATTCGCCGCCATGCCCATCGAAGATGTGGCCAAGGACCCGCTGGCGCTGAAGATGGGCGGCCGCCTGTTCGCCTCCAACTGCTCGGTCTGCCACGGCTCCGACGCCAAGGGCGCCTACGGCTTCCCCAACCTGACCGACCAGGACTGGCGCTGGGGCGGTGCCACCGCGGACATCGAGACCACCATCAAGGGTGGCCGCCACGCCGCCATGCCGGCCTGGGGCGAAGTCCTGGGCGACCAGGGCGTGCACGACGTGGCCGCCTTCGTCACCAGCAAGCTGGACGGCCGCAAGCTGCCCGAAGGCGTGACCGACGAGCAGGTGGCCAACGGCGGCAAGATCTTCGCCACCACCTGCGTCGCCTGCCACGGCCCCGAGGGCAAGGGCACCGCCGCCATGGGCGCGCCCAACCTGACGCACCCGGCCGCCTTCATCTACGGCTCGAGCTTCTCCCAGCTGCAGCAGACCATCCGCTACGGCCGCCAGGGCCAGATGCCGGCCCAGCTGGAACGCCTGGGCGCCGACCAGGTGCACCTGCTGGCCGCCTACGTGTACAGCCTGTCCCAGGGTGATGCGCAGAAGAGCGAATAAGCGCTTCCGCCCTCCCCTCGCAACACCCAGCGGCGCCGGTTCCTACCGGCGCCGCTCTATTTCGGGGAACGAAAAATCTTCCGAATATTCTGACGCGACCAACGGTCGCACCGTTGCACACCGGGCCAAGTCGTATCATGTTTAGGCGTGCAGCCATATCCTGACCCTTTCGGCACGTATCGACAGGGCGCCCTCCCACTGCCGTGGTACGCACTGATGAGCAAACAGATTCCCGTGCAAGACGTCACACCGCCCGCGAAGAAGGGTGGGGAGAACGTCGACTTATATGCCTCCCGCGAGAAGATCTACACCCGGGCCTTCACCGGGTTCTTCCGCAACCTGCGCCGTGTCGGCGGCGCTTTCCTGTTCCTTCTCTACTTCGGCACCGTGTGGCTGACCTGGAACGGTCGGCAGGCGGTGTGGTGGGACCTGCCCGAGCGCAAGTTCTACATCTTCGGCGCCACCTTCTGGCCGCAGGACTTCATCCTCCTCTCCGGGTTGCTGATCATCAGCGCCTTCGGGCTGTTCTTCATCACGGTGTTCGCCGGCCGCGTCTGGTGCGGCTACACCTGCCCGCAGAGCGTGTGGACCTGGATCTACATGTGGTGCGAGAAGGTCACCGAAGGCGACCGCAACCAGCGCATGAAGCTGGACAAGGCGCCGATGAGCGGCAACAAGCTGTTGCGCAAGGCCGCCAAGCACACGCTGTGGCTGCTGATCGGCCTGGTCACCGGCCTGACCTTCGTCGGCTACTTCGCCCCCATCCGCGAACTGCTGATGGACCTGGTCACCGGCGAAGCCGACGGCTGGGCCTACTTCTGGGTCGGCTTCTTCACCCTGGCCACCTACGGCAACGCCGGCTGGCTGCGCGAGCAGGTGTGCATCTACATGTGCCCCTACGCGCGCTTCCAGAGCGTGATGTTCGACAAGGACACCCTGATCGTCTCCTACGACCCGCGCCGCGGCGAGAAGCGCGGCCCGCGCAAGAAGACCCTGGACTACAAGGCCCAGGGCCTGGGCGACTGCATCGACTGCACCATGTGCGTACAGGTCTGCCCCACCGGCATCGACATCCGCGACGGCCTGCAGATCGAATGCATCGGCTGCGCCGCGTGCATCGACGCCTGCGACAGCATCATGGACAAGATGGGTTACCCGCGCGGGCTGATCAGCTACACCACCGAGCACAACCTGTCCGGGCAGAAGACGCACCTGGTGCGCCCGCGCCTGATCGGCTACGCCATCGCCCTGTGCGTGATGATGAGCCTGCTGGCCACCGCCATCGTGATCCGCCCGCTGGTGGGCTTCGACGTCAGCAAGGACCGCGTGCTCTACCGCGAGAACGCCGAAGGCCGCATCGAGAACGTCTACAGCCTGAAGATCATGAACAAGGACCAGCGCGACCACACCTACGTGCTCGGCGCCAAGGGCCTGGAAGGCCTGACCCTGGAAGGCCGCAAGGAAGTGCAGGTGGCCGCCGGCGACATCCTCGCCATGCCGGTGGAACTGGCGGTGGACCCGGACAAGCTGCCGTCCAGCACCAACAAGATCACCTTCACCATCCAGTCGGTGGACGAGCCGTCCATCAGCAAGGAAGCCGACAGCCGCTTCATCGGCCCGGTGGTACGCTGAACCCCGGCTGAACCGCAACGCATCCCGCCCCCGCGGCGGGATGCCAGCGGCACGCGGAGCACGTAGAATCCGCCCCACCCAGGCGCGCCGCCCACCCCTCGGGCAGGCCGCTTCCGCCCCGCGGACCACGAGAGAGAAAACCCATGCAGTCGGCGCCCGCCCAACAACCCTGGTACAAGCACCTCTGGCCCTGGATCATCATCGGCATGCTCGCCACCTCGGTGTTCCTCAGCCTGACGATGGTGCGCATCGCCGTGGAGAACCAGGACACCCTGGTCAATGACAACTACTACGAGGCCGGCAAGGGCATCAACCGCTCGCTGGACCGCGAACACCTGGCCCAGCAACTGCACATGCAGGCCCAGGTGCGCCTGGACAAGCTCACCGGCGAGGTCGAGGTACGCCTGAAGGGCGACAGCCAGCCGGCGCAGCTGACCCTCAACCTGATCTCCCCCACCCTGGAATCCCAGGACCGCCACGTCGCCCTGCTGCCGGCCAACGAACCGGGCCGCTACACCGGCCGCCTGGACAGCGCCGTCGAAGGCCGCCGCTTCGTCGAACTGCTCGGCGAGCAGGACGGCCACGCCTGGCGCCTGTTCGAAGAAGAGAAGCTCATCGCCGACGGCGAGATCCTTCTCGGCGACGAACCCCTCAAGGGGGATGAAGTCCAGCGCCCATGAGCGCCCCCCGGCCCTGCTACCACTGCGCGCTGCCGGTTCCGCCCGGCAGCCGCTTCACCGCCCGGGTCCTCGGCGAGACCCGCGAATTCTGCTGCCCCGGCTGCCAGGCCGTGGCCGAGGCCATAGTCGCCGGCGGCCTGGAAGGCTATTACCGGCACCGCACCGAATCGGCCGCCAACCCCGAGGCGCTGCCCGCGCAACTGGGTGACGAACTGGCCCTGCTCGACCGCCCCGACGTGCAGCAGCCCTTCGTCCAGCACCAGGGCGAACTGGCCGAGACCACCCTGATCCTCGAAGGCATCAGTTGCGCCGCCTGCGGCTGGCTGATCGAGAAACACCTGCGGCAGATGCCGGCGGTGGCCGAGGCCGGGCTCAACCTGTCCAACCACCGCCTGCACGTGCGCTGGGCCGACGGCCAGCTGCCGCTCAGCGGCCTGCTCGCCGAGCTGCGCAGGATCGGCTACGCCGCCCACCCCTACCAGCCGGACAAGGCCGCCGAGCAGCTCGCCGAAGAGAACCGCCGCTCCCTGCGCCAGCTCGGCGTGGCCGGCATGCTGTGGTTCCAGGCGATGATGGCGACCATGGCCACCTGGCCGGAATTCAACATCGACCTCAGCGCCGAGATGCACGAAATCCTGCGCTGGGTGGCGATGTTCCTCACCACGCCCATCGTCTTCTACTCCTGCCAGCCGTTCTTCCGCGGCGCCCTGCGCGACCTGCGCACGCGCCACCTGACCATGGACGTCTCGGTGTCCCTGGCCATCGGCGGCGCCTACCTGGCCGGCATCTGGACCGCCATCACCGGCAAGGGCGACCTCTACTTCGACGCGGTGGGCATGTTCGCCCTGTTCCTGCTCGCCGGCCGCTACCTGGAGCGCCGCGCCCGCGAGCGCACGGCGGCGGCCACCGCGCAGCTGGTCAACCTGCTGCCGGCCTCCTGCCTGCGCCTGGACGAAGCCGGCAACAGCCAGCGCATCCTGCTCAGCGAACTGCGCATCGGCGACCGCGTGCTGGTGCCGCCGGGCGCAGTGCTGCCGGCCGACGGCCTGATCCTTTCCGGGCAGTCCAGCGTCGACGAATCCCTGCTCACCGGCGAATACCTGCCGCAGCCGCGCCAGGCCGGCGACAGCGTCACCGGCGGCACCCTCAACGTCGAAGGTCCGCTGACCCTGCAGGTGCAGGCCCTGGGCGACGACAGCCGGCTGTCGGCCATCGTCCGCCTGCTGGAGCGCGCCCAGGCCGACAAGCCGCGCCTGGCGCAGCTCGCCGACAGCGCCGCGCAATGGTTCCTGCTGGTACTGCTGGCGCTGGCCGCGGTGGTCGGCCTGTTCTGGTGGCAGCACGACGCCTCGCGGGCCTTCTGGGTGGTCCTGTCGATGCTGGTCGCCACCTGCCCCTGCGCCCTCTCCCTGGCCACGCCCACCGCCCTCACCGCGGCCACCGGCAGCCTGCACAAGCTCGGCCTGCTGCTCACCCGCGGCCACGTGCTGGAAGGCCTGAAACGCATCGACACGGTGATCTTCGACAAGACCGGCACCCTCACCGAAGGCCGCCTGACCCTGCGCGCCGTGCAGCCCCTGGGCGAACTCGACGGCGAACGCTGCCTGGCCCTGGCCGCGGCGCTGGAGAACCGTTCCGAACACCCCATCGCCCGTGCCTTCGGCCGCGCCCCGCAACCCGCCGAGGCCGTGGAAAGCCACCCCGGCCTGGGCCTGGAAGGCGTGGTCGACGGCCAGCGCCTGCGCATCGGCCAGGCCGCCTTCGTCTGCGCCCTGAGCGGCCAACCCGAGCCGGCCATGCCCAATGAGCACGGCCAGTGGCTGCTGCTGGGCGACGCGCGCGGCCCGCTGGCCTGGCTGGTGCTCGACGACCGCCTGCGCGACGACGCCCCGGCCCTGCTGCAGGCCTGCCGCGAGCGCGGCTGGCGCACCCTGCTGCTGTCCGGCGACAGCTCGCCGATGGTGCAGAGCGTGGCCGCCGAACTGGGCATCGACGAAGTCCACGGCGGCCTGCGCCCGGACGACAAACTGGCGATCCTCAGACAGCTGCACGGCGAAGGCCGCCACGTGCTGATGCTCGGCGACGGCGTCAACGACGTGCCGGTGCTGGCCGCCGCCGACATCAGCGTGGCCATGGGCAGCGCCACCGACCTGGCCAAGACCAGCGCCGACGCCGTGCTGCTGTCCAACCGCCTGGACAGCCTGGTGCAGGCCTTCGCCCTGGCCCGCCGCACCCGCCGGGTGATCGTCGAGAACCTGGTCTGGGCGGGGTTGTACAATGGCCTGATGCTGCCCTTCGCCGCCCTCGGCTGGATCACCCCCGCCTGGGCGGCCATCGGCATGTCGGTCAGCTCGCTGACCGTGGTGCTCAACGCCCTGCGCCTGACCCGCGTGCGCGCCCTGCCGGCGGCCCCCGAAGCCGCGCCGCTGGCCATCCCGCTCGCCGCCCACTGAAGGCGCGCAGGCCTTTTCAACGGAGTCGATATGCCCGCTCTCTACGTAATGATCCCGGTGGCGCTGATCATCGTCGCCATCGCCGTCTGGATCTTTTTCTGGGCGGTGAACAGCGGCCAGTACGACGACATGGACGGCCCGGCCCACAGCATCCTGTTCGACGACGAGGACCCCAAGCACCAGGCCGGCATCGACGAGGCCGAAGGCGCCAGGGACGCGCAGGCCGAAGCCCGGGACAAGGACTCGCGCGATGCTTGAGCTGGCGCCCATGCTGGCGTCCGCGCTGATCCTCGGCCTGCTCGGCGGCGGCCACTGCCTGGGCATGTGCGGCGGCCTGATGGGCGCGCTGACCCTGGCCATTCCAGCGGAACAGCGCGGGCGCCGCCTGCAGCTGCTGCTGGCCTACAACCTCGGGCGCATCCTCAGCTACGCCGCCGCCGGCCTGCTGCTGGGCCTGGCCGGCTGGGCCATCGCCAGCACCCCTTTCGCCTCGGCGCTGCGCGTGGTCGCCGGGTTGCTGCTGGTCGCCATGGGCCTGTATCTGGCCGGCTGGTGGAGCGGCCTGACGCGCATCGAAGCCCTCGGCCGCGGCCTGTGGAAATACATCCAGCCCTTCGCCAGCCGCCTGCTGCCGGTGGCCAGCGTGCCGCGCGCGCTGCTGCTCGGCGCGCTCTGGGGCTGGCTGCCCTGCGGCCTGGTCTACAGCACCCTGCTGTGGACCAGCAGCCAGGGCTCGGCGCTGGAAAGCGCGCTGCTGATGCTCGCCTTCGGCCTGGGCACCTGGCCGGTGCTGCTGGCCACGGGGCTGGCCGCCGAACGCATCACGGCGCTGCTGCGCAAGCGCAGCGTGCGCATGGCCGGCGGCCTGCTGGTGATCCTCTTCGGCCTGTGGACCCTGCCCGGCCCGCACCAGGCGTGGCTGATGGGCCACGCGATGCACTGAAGCCCCGCGCTTTTCGTAGGAGCGAGGGGGGCGCCTAGCTCTTGCTCGCGAACGGGATTCACCCTGGTGCCTGGCCCGAAGAGCGCCCTCTCCCTAACCCTCTCCCTGAAGGGAGAGGGGACTGTTCGGAGCAGGCGGGTAGCAAGGAGTCATCCGGCTAGTGCCGAAGTAGCAGGTTGAAACCATTCCCCTTCTCGGCACGAACGGCCCCCTCTCCCTTCAGGGCGGGGCGCGCAGCCGAGGGCTGGGGAGAGGGTCACGAACTCCACCCCAACTCCAGAACCAACCCCGACACCACCGCCCACCAGCCCCCCCCCAACGAGGTACCCCCTGCGACCGCTTGATGCAGGTCAAGAGGCTTTTCCCACAGTCTCCCTAGACTGCGCCGAAAAGCTCGCCTGATTCGGGGACTGCGGCATGCTCGACGATATCCGCTGGGACACAGATCTGATCCGTCGCTACGATCTGTCCGGCCCGCGCTATACCTCCTATCCCACCGCCGTGCAGTTCCACGAAGGCGTGGGCCCCTTCGACATGCTGCATGCCCTGCGCAACAGCCAGAAGGCCGACCGGCCGCTGTCGCTCTACGTGCACATCCCGTTCTGCGCCAACATCTGCTACTACTGCGCCTGCAACAAGGTCATCACCAAGGACCGCGGGCGCAGCGCGCCCTACCTCGCCCGGCTGATCCACGAAATCGAGATCGTCAGCCGCCACCTGGGCAAGGACCAGTGCGTGGAACAGCTGCACTTCGGCGGCGGCACCCCCACCTTCCTCAGCCCCGGCCAGCTGCGCGAACTCATGGGCCAGCTGCGCGAGCACCTGAACCTGGTGGAAGACGACTCCGGCGACTACGGCATCGAGATCGACCCGCGCGAGGCCGACTGGTCGACCATGGGCCTGCTCCGCGAACTGGGCTTCAACCGCGTCAGCGTCGGCGTGCAGGACTTCGACCTGGAAGTGCAGCAGGCGGTGAACCGCATGCAGAGCTTCGACGAGACCCGCGCCATCATGGACGCAGCGCGCACCCTGCAATACCGCTCGATCAACATCGACCTGATCTACGGCCTGCCCAAGCAGAACCCCGACAGCTTCGCCCGCACCGTCGAGCAGGTCATCGGCCTGCAGCCCAACCGCCTCTCGGTGTTCAACTACGCGCACCTGCCCGAGCGCTTCATGCCGCAGCGGCGCATCAACGTCCAGGACCTGCCCTCCCCCGCGCAGAAGCTGGAAATGCTCCAGCGCACCATCGAGCAGCTGAGCGCCGCCGGCTACCGCTACATCGGCATGGACCACTTCGCCCTGCCCGACGACGAACTGGCCAGCGCCCAGGAGGACGGCACCCTGCAACGCAACTTCCAGGGCTACACCACCCACGGCCATTGCGACCTGGTGGGCCTGGGCGTTTCGGCGATCAGCCAGATCGGCGACCTCTACTGCCAGAACAGCACTGACATCAACGACTACCAGAACAGCCTGGACAACGGCCAGCTGGCCACCCGCCGCGGCCTCTACTGCAACGCCGACGACCGCGTGCGCCGCGCGGTGATCCAGCAACTGATCTGCCACTTCCAACTGGACTTCGAAAGCATCGAGGAACGCTTCAACATCGAATTCCACGGCTACTTCGCCGACATCTGGGACGAGCTGGAGCGCTTCGCCAAGGACGGTCTGATCGAGCTGAGCCCGCGCGGCATCGACGTCACCGCCGCCGGCCGGCTGCTGGTGCGCAGCCTGTGCATGCTCTTCGACCACTACCTGCCGCACCAGAACCTGCAACGGTTCTCGCGGGTGATCTGAAGGAATTTGCTTAGAGAATAAGTACGAATCTGACCTTTTTTACATAAGGTTTCGGAATAAACGCCGGAATGTTCCGAAATCCACCCGGCAAGCTGGCAGCCGAACCCTTGGGTGCGTTACCCTTGCGTTTCTTGTGCCTTTCCACCCAAGGATCAACCATGGCCGAAACCATCAAGGTGCGCGCCTTGCCGCAAGCGCATTGCAAGGATTGCAGCCTGGCGCCGCTGTGCCTGCCCCTGTCGCTGAACAACGACGACATGGACGCCCTCGACGAAATCGTCAAGCGCGGCCGGCCACTGAAGAAGGGCGAGTTCCTGTTCCGCCAGGGCGACGCCTTCGGTTCCGTGTTCGCGGTGCGTTCCGGCGCGCTGAAAACCTTCAGCATCACCGACGGCGGTGAAGAGCAGATCACCGGCTTCCACCTGCCCAGCGAACTGGTCGGCCTGTCCGGCATGGACACCGAGGCCTATCCGGTGTCGGCCCAGGCCCTGGAGACCACCTCGGTCTGCGAGATTCCCTTCGAGCGCCTGGACGAGCTGTCCGAGCAGCTGCCGCAGCTGCGCCGCCAGCTGATGCGGGTGATGAGCCGCGAGATCCGCGACGACCAGCAGATGATGATGCTGCTGTCGAAGAAGACCGCCGACGAGCGCATCGCCACCTTCCTGGTCAACCTCTCGGCGCGCTTCCGCGCCCGCGGCTTCTCCGCCCAACAGTTCCGCCTGGCGATGTCGCGCAACGAGATCGGCAACTACCTGGGCCTGGCGGTGGAAACCGTGTCGCGGGTGTTCACCCGCTTCCAGCAGAACGGCCTGATCGCCGCCGAAGGCAAGGAAGTGCGCATCCTCGACTCCATCGAGCTGTGCGCCCTGGCCGGCGGCCAGATGGAAAGCTGAAGGCGTGACCTTCCGGTCATCACGCAAAACGGGCTCGCCTTGTGGCGGGCCCGTTATACTTGGGGGCTTCGAAAAGCCGTCACCAGGTACCCTGCCAGCATGATCCTCAACCAGCTCGACCTGAAATCCATGATCCGCGCGGTCCCCGACTTCCCCAAGGCGGGCGTGGTGTTCCGTGACATCACCCCGCTGTTCCAGTCGCCGCGCGCACTGCGCTTCGTCGCCGACAGCTTCATCCAGCGCTACGTCGAAGCGGATTTCAGCCACATCGGCGCCATGGACGCGCGCGGCTTCCTGATCGGCTCGATCATCGCCTACGAACTGAACAAGCCGCTGGTGCTGTTCCGCAAGCAGGGCAAGCTGCCCGCCGACGTGCTGGCCCAGGCCTACCAAACCGAATACGGCGAAGCCCTGCTGGAAGTGCACGCCGACAGCCTGTGCGAAGGCGACAGCGTGCTGATCTTCGACGACCTGATCGCCACCGGCGGCACCCTGCTGGCCGCCGCGCAACTGGTCCGGCGCATGGGCGCCAGGGTCCTGGAAGCCGCCGCCATCATCGACCTGCCGGAACTCGGCGGCTCGGCCAAGCTGGCCGACGCCGGCATCCCCACCTACAGCCTCACCGCCTTCGCCCTCGACGAGCAGTGAGGAGCATGTAGGAGCGCGCCCTGCGCGCGAATCGCGGGCAGGGCCCGCTCCTACAGGTTGCCGGGAAGCACGGCGCTTTCCCGTAGGATGGGTTGAGCGAAGCGATACCCATCACCGCCACCGCATGGGTTTCGCAAGCTCAACCCATCCTACGAAAGCGCCTCGGCGCAGCCGGCAAGCCAGTTGCCCGCCCCCTCAAAGCGGCGGCGCCGAGCGCTTGAGCACCGACTTCAAGGCGAACGCCGACTTGATCCCGGCCACCCCGGGAATCTGCGTCAGGGTGGTGGTGAGGAAGGCCTGGTAGGCCGCCAGGTCCTTGACCACCACGCGCAGCATGTAGTCCGCATCGCCGGTCATCTGGAAGCAGCTCATCACCTGCGGCGCCTGGACGATGCTTTCCTCGAACCGCGCCAGGTAGTCGCCGGTCTGTTTTTCCAGGGTGACCGAAACGAACACGCTCATGGCCCCGGACAGGCGCTCCTCGTCGAGCTGGGCGAAATAGCCCTGGATGTACCGCTCTTCCTCCAGGCGCCGCACCCGGCGCAGCGTCGGCGTCAGCGACAGGCCGATCTTCTGCGCCAGGTCGCGCCAGCTCAGGCGGCCGTCGTCGGCCAGGGCGCGGAGGATCTTGAGGTCGGTGCGGTCGATGTCGGCCATGGCGCTCACTTCTACGGAAGAGGTTTTTTGTAGTTCAAAGACACTAAATCTTCTGTCCAAAGCTAGTCAAATTGGAGCAAAAAACCAGCCGGTCACACCTATACTGAAATCACAAGAACAACGAACGAGGACCTCACCATGAGTGATGTCAGCACCCGCCGCGCTACCGCGCGCGGCACCCGCACCGTCGCCCAACCAGGCCAGCCGCACCCGCCCGGTCCGGCGTCTTCCGTCTGCTGATCCCCACCCCCGATCACAACTGGAGACCCACCATGACCGACTACGCTCCCCTCCGCCTGCACGTCCCCGAACCCACCGGGCGCCCGGGCTGCAAGACCGACTTCTCCTACCTGCACCTGTCCCCCGCCGGGGAAGTGCGCAAGCCCGACGTCGACGTCGAGCCGGCACAGACCGCCGACCTGGCCTACAGCCTCGTGCGCGTGCTCGACGACCAGGGCAACGCCCTCGGCCCCTGGGACCCGCAGCTCAGCCACGAACAGCTGCTGCGCGGCCTGCGCCTGATGCTCAAGACGCGTATCTTCGACGCCCGCATGCTCACCGCGCAGCGGCAGAAGAAAATGTCCTTCTACATGCAGTGCCTGGGCGAGGAAGCCATCGCCACCGCCCACACCATGGCCCTGCAGGGCGGCGACATGTGCTTCCCCACCTACCGCCAGCAGGGCATCCTGATCACCCGCGACTACCCGCTCAAAGACATGATCTGCCAGTTGCTCTCCAACGAGCAGGACCCGCTCAAGGGCCGCCAGTTGCCGATCATGTACTCCAGCCGCGAGAAGGGCTTCTTCTCCATATCCGGCAACCTCGCCACCCAGTTCATCCAGGCGGTGGGCTGGGGCATGGCCTCGGCGATCAAGGGCGATACCAGGATCGCCTCGGCCTGGATCGGCGACGGCGCCACCGCCGAGTCGGACTTCCACACCGCGCTGACCTTCGCCCACGTCTACCGCGCCCCGGTGATCCTCAACGTGGTCAACAACCAGTGGGCGATCTCCACCTTCCAGGCCATCGCCGGCGGTGAAGGCACCACCTTCGCCAACCGCGGCGTGGGCTGCGGCATCGCCTCGCTGCGGGTGGACGGCAACGACTTCCTCGCCGTGTACGCCGCCTCGCAATGGGCCGCCGAGCGCGCCCGCCGTGGCCACGGGCCGAGCCTGATCGAGTGGGTCACCTACCGCGCCGGCCCGCACTCCACCTCGGACGACCCATCCAAGTACCGCCCGGCCGACGACTGGACCAACTTCCCCCTCGGCGACCCCATCGCCCGCCTGAAGCAGCACCTGCTGGCCCTGGGCATCTGGAGCGAGGAACAGCACGAGGCGCTGCACAAGGAACTGGAAGCCGAAGTGATGGCCGCGCAGAAAGAGGCCGAACGCCACGGCTCGCTGGTGGACGGCCACGTCTTCAGCGCCGCCAGCCTGTTCGACGACGTCTACAAGGACCTGCCGGAACACCTGCGCCGGCAGCGCCAGGAGCTCGGGGTATGAACGCCATGAATCCGCAACACGAGAACGCCCAGGCGCTGACCAGCATGAGCATGATCCAGGCGCTGCGCTCGGCGATGGACGTGATGCTCGAACGCGACGACGACGTGGTGGTGTTCGGCCAGGACGTGGGCTACTTCGGCGGCGTGTTCCGCTGCACCGAAGGCCTGCAGAAGAAGTACGGCACCTCGCGGGTGTTCGACGCGCCCATCTCCGAAAGCGGCATCGTCGGCGCCGCGGTGGGCATGTGCGCCTACGGCCTGCGCCCGGTGGTGGAAATCCAGTTCGCCGACTACGTCTACCCGGCCACCGACCAGCTGGTATCCGAGGCGGCGCGCATCCGCTACCGCTCGGTGGGCGACTTCGTCGTGCCCATGGTGGTGCGCATGCCCTGCGGCGGCGGCATCTACGGCGGGCAGACGCACAGCCAGAGCCCGGAGGCGATGTTCACCCAGGTCTGCGGCCTGCGCACGGTGATGCCGTCCAACCCCTACGACGCCAAGGGCCTGCTGATCGCCTGCATCGAGAACGACGACCCGGTGATCTTCCTCGAGCCCAAGCGCCTGTACAACGGCCCCTTCGACGGCCACCACGAGCGCCCGGTGACGCCCTGGTCCAAGCACCCGCAGAGCCAGGTGCCCGAAGGCTACTACCGGGTGCCGCTGGACAAGGCGGCCATCGCCCGCCCGGGCAGCGAGCTGACCGTGCTCACCTACGGCACCACCGTCTACGTGGCGCAGACCGCCGCCGAGGAAACCGGCATCGACGCCGAGATCATCGACCTGCGCAGCCTCTGGCCGCTGGACCTGGACACCATAGTCGAGTCGGTGAAGAAGACCGGCCGCTGCGTCATCGTCCACGAGGCCACCCGCACCTGCGGCTACGGCGCCGAGCTGATGTCGCTGGTGCAGGAAAACTGCTTCCACCACCTGGAAGCCCCCATCGCCCGCGTGACCGGCTGGGACACCCCCTACCCGCACGCCCAGGAATGGGACTACTTCCCCGGCCCGGCCCGCGTCGGCGCCGCCTTCAAGCGTGCCATGGAGGTCTGAATGGGCATTCACGTGATCAAGATGCCGGACATCGGGGAAGGCATCGCCGAAGTGGAACTGGTGGAATGGCACATCAAGGTCGGCGACGAGGTCCATGAAGACCAGGTGCTGGCCGAGGTGATGACCGACAAGGCCACCGTGGAAATCCCCTCGCCGGTTTCCGGCCGCATCCTCGCCCTGGGCGGCGAGCCCGGCCAGGTCATGGCCGTGGGCGGCGAGCTGGTGCGCCTGGAAGTGGAAGGCGCCGGCAACCACCGCGAAGCCGCGGCCAAGGCCCATGAAAGCGCGCCCGCCGCAGAAGCCGAAGCGAAACCCCAGCCGGCCAAGGAAGCCCCGCGCGCCGAAGCCAAACCGGCCCCCGCGCCGCGCCCGGCAGCCGCCGCGCCGGCCCCGCGCCGCGCCCCCGGCGAGAAGCCGCTGGCCTCCCCGGCGGTGCGCCAGCGCGCCCGCGACCTGGGCGTGGAACTGCAGTTCGTGCAGGGCTCCGGCCCCGCCGGGCGCATCCTCCACGACGACCTCGACCAGTACCTGGCCCACGGCGGCGCGGTGGTCGCCTCCGGCTACGCCGCGCGCCACGACGAGCAGCAGATCCAGGTCATCGGCCTGCGCCGCAAGATCGCCCAGAAGATGGCCGAGGCCAAGCGGCGCATCCCGCACTTCAGCTACGTCGAGGAAATCGACGTCACCGACCTCGAAGCCCTGCGCCAGCACCTCAACGCCAAGTACGGCGCCAGCCGCGGCAAGCTCACCCTGCTGCCCTTCATCGCCCGCGCGATGGTGGTGGCCCTGCGCGAGTTCCCGCAGCTCAACGCCCGCTATGACGACGAGGCCGAGGTCATCACCCGCTACGGCGCGGTGCACCTGGGCGTGGCCACCCAGAGCGACAGCGGTTTGATGGTGCCGGTGCTGCGCAACGCCGAATCCCGCGACCTGTGGGGCAACGCCGCAGAAGTGGCGCGCCTGGCCGAGGCCGCGCGCCACGGCAAGGCCAGCCGCGAGGAACTCTCCGGCTCGACCATCACCCTCAGCAGCCTGGGCGCGCTGGGCGGCATCGTCAGCACGCCGGTGATCAACCATCCGGAAGTGGCCATCGTCGGCGTCAACCGTATGGTCGAGCGGCCCATGGTGGTCAACGGCCAGATCGTGGTGCGCAAGATGATGAACCTGTCCTCGTCCTTCGATCACCGGGTGGTCGACGGCATGGACGCGGCAGCCTTCATCCAGGCCGTGCGCGCCCTGCTCGAACACCCCGCCACCCTGTTCCTGGAGTGACCGCCGTGAAGCAGAACCAGACACTGGAAACCACCCTGCTGATCATCGGCGGCGGCCCCGGCGGCTACGTCGCCGCCATCCGCGCCGGGCAGTTGGGCATCCGCACCCTGCTGGTGGAAGGCGCGGCCCTGGGCGGCACCTGCCTGAACATCGGCTGCATCCCCTCCAAGGCGCTGATCCACGCCGCCGAGGAATACCTCAAGGCCCGCGAGTTCGCCGGCAAGTCCGCACTGGGCATCAGCGTGCAGGCGCCGAGCATCGACATCCAGCGCACCGTGGAATGGAAGGACGGCATCGTCGACCGCCTGACCACCGGCGTCGCCGCGCTGCTGAAAAAGCACGGCGTGGGCGTGGTGCACGGCTGGGCGCAGGTCGTCGACGGCAAGACCGTCGAAGTCGCCCTGGCCGACGGCGGCACCCAGCGCATCCACACCGAGCACCTGCTGCTGGCGGCCGGTTCGCGCTCGGTGGAACTGCCCTTCCTGCCGCTCGGCGGCAAGGTCATCTCCTCCACCGAAGCCCTGGCGCCCAAGGCGCTGCCCAAGCGCCTGGCGGTGATCGGCGGCGGCTACATCGGCCTGGAACTGGGCACCGCCTACCGCAAGCTGGGCGTGGAAGTGACAGTGGTGGAAGCCCAGCCGCGCATCCTGCCGAGCTACGACGAGGAACTGACCAAGCCGGTGGCGGCCGCCCTGCGCAAACTCGGCGTGGAACTCTACCTGGGCCACAGCGTGGTGGGCCTGGAACCCGACGGCAAGGGCCTGCGCCTGCGCGACGGCCAGGGCCAGCAACGGGTGATCGAGACCGACCAGGTGCTGGTCGCCGTCGGCCGCCGGCCCAACACCGAAGGCTGGAACCTGGAGAGCCTGCACCTGGACATGGACGGCCGCGCGGTGAAGATCGACGAGCAGTGCCGCACCTCGATGCGCAACGTCTGGGCCATCGGCGACATCGCCGGCGAACCCATGCTGGCGCACCGCGCCATGGCCCAGGGTGAGATGGTCGCCGAACTCATCGCCGGCAAACGCCGCGCCTTCACCCCCGCGGCCATCCCGGCGGTGTGCTTCACCGACCCGGAAGTGGTAGTGGTCGGCCTCTCCCCGGACCAGGCCCGCGCCAGCGGCCACGAAGTGCTGACGGCGAACTTTCCCTTCGCCGCCAACGGCCGCGCCATGACCCTGGAAGCCCACGACGGCTTCGTCCGCGTGGTGGCCCGCGCCGACAACCACCTCATCCTCGGCTGGCAGGCGGTGGGCAAGGCGGTGTCGGAACTCTCCACGGCTTTCGTCCAGTCCATCGAAATGGGCGCACGCCTGGAAGACATCGCCGGCACCATCCACGCCCACCCGACCCTAGGCGAAGCAGTACAGGAAACCGCCCTGCGCGCCCTGGGGCACGCGTTGCATATCTGAGCCCCCTGCGATACCCGCCGATGGGTATCGCTGCGCTCAACCCATCCTACGTCGCGCACACCTGGCACCCGTAGGATGGGTTGAGCCTGCGAAACCCATCGACGCCCACGCCGCTAGCTGCCCGCCTCCTGCGCCAGCAACCGCTGCTGCAAGCGCGCCAGGAAAGCCACTTCGTACGCCGTGCGTTGCCCCTCCGGAACCTGCCCCTCGCGGCCGACCAGCAGGACCGCCCAGAGGCTGGCCGGCTCCTTTTCCATCAGCCAGCGCTCGGCACGTCGCTGCCCGGCATCGATGGCGGCCTGGCAATCCTGCAGCCAGAACAGCTCCAGCGCCGGCTGGCCATCAGCGGCGGGGATGTGGGTGGTGAAGAGTTTTTTAGTCGGGTGGTGCGCGCGGGTAAAAGCTGGGCGGTGCATATCCATCACTCCTGCATAGTAGGTTCGGAAGCCACCACCCAAACTTTCCACAGTTGGGGTGGCAGGCCGTGCAAGGGTGGAAATACCGGCTATGCAGGACCCGGCCGGGCCGAAGCCCGCCTTGCACGGCCCGCCATAGAACAACGTTCAGCGGGCACAAAAAAGCGCCAGTTGAACAGCTATGGCGCTACCGCGCCTGCATAGTTGGTCCGGGTTTCCACACCCGATCACGACAACCGCCGTGACGGACGAACCCTAGCGAGCCCCACTCAGGCGCAACAAGGCGAAGTATCGCAGGCTCGCGCGTGAGCTTTCCCAATTTTCAGGGAAGACCGGAAATATCTGTAGGAGTGAGCTTGCTCGCGAATGGAGTTTTGCCGGTGAGTCAGGTGCGGGGCTGAGCGCCGGCCCTCTCCCTAACCCTCTCCCTGAAGGGAGAGGGGACCGTTGGGCAGAATTGGGTGTTCTGGAGTTAGCCGGTACCCCTTCCGGGCGAAGCACGGCAACACGGCTCGACCGGGGACGCCCGAATGCCTTTATCAGAGAATCGCCTGCAAGCCCTTGTCGGCGATGACGTTGAGCAGTTTGAGCGCAGGCCCCGTCGGATGGGTTTCGCCTTGCTCCCACTTGCGCACGGTCGAAGCGCTAGTGTGCAGATGGAGCGCGAACACCGGCTGGCTGAATTTCAGCTCTTCGCGAAGGCGTTTGATGTCGGCAGCACTGAACTCCCGTACCGGCGGCGGGCAGATCGTGTCGAACTCGCGCATCGTCACCTTGCTGATCGCACCCGCTTCATGGAGCACAGCCAGGTCGTCACGCAGGGAGTCAATGAGCTTGCTCACAATGCACCTCCAATAGCACGCCAGCTAGGTACTCGCATCCTGCGCCAACAAACGCTGCTGCAAGCGCGCCAGGAAAGCCACCTCATATGCCGTGCGTTGTCCCTCCGGAACCTGCCCCTCGCGGCCGACCAGCAGGACCGCCCAGAGGCTGGCCGGCTCCTTTTCCATCAGCCAGCGCTCGGCACGTCGCTGCCCGGCATCGATGGCGGCCTGGCAGTCCTGCAGCCAGAACAATTCCAGCGCCGGCTGGCCGTCAGCGGCGGGGATGTGGGTGGTGAAGAGCTTTTCATGCATCGCAAGGTCCCTCTCTCATTGCCCTACAGCGAGGGCTGAATGGACGGCGCCGGGCGCTGACCGGCCTGACGCCGGGTAACGTTCAGGCGGACAATGGTTTTTGCCGGGGACGCCTGAAAATGAGAGAGGTTGGGAGGCGCGCGGGGATAAAAGCCGGTGAATGCATTCTGGTTAGCTCCTACGAAGTGATGGGAGCCTGCCTCTATCTTTCCACGGATGAGGAGGCAGACCGTGCGAGGGTGGAAATACCGGCTTCGTAGGACCCGGCCGGGCCGAAGCCCGCCTCGCACGGCCCACCATAGAACAGCGTTCGACCGGCACAGGAAGCGCCTGCCGGACAGCTATGGTGCTACCGCCCTTACGAAGACAACCCGGGTTTCCACGCCCGATCACGACAATCGCCGTGACGAACGAACCCTAGCGAGCCCCACTCAGGCGCAACAAGGCGAAGTATCGCAGGCTCTCGCGTGAGCTTTCCCAATTTTCAGGGAAGGCCGGAAATATCTGTAGGAGCGAGCTTGCTCGCGAACAATGGCGTCAGGTTTAACTCTGGAGTTGGGTTGGCGTCCGTAACCCTCTCCCCAGCCCTCTCCCTGAAGGGAGAGGGGGCTTGTCCGTGCCGAGAGAAGGCATGGCATTAGCCTGAGACTTTTGGCGTTGCCGGCTAACGCCTGTACATCCGCATCTGCCCAACGGTCCCCTCTCCCTTCAGGGAGAGGGTTAGGGAGAGGGGCGAGGCCCAGCCCACCATCATGCCTTGCATGGAAATGATCAGCCCAGCGCCCCGATGAATGATGGGTATCGCTTCGCTCAACCCCCATCCTACGTCCACTCCCCCGGCCGATTATCGACCAGTAGTTGCGCCCGATAGCTTGCCTTCACTCCGCCCAAAACCAGATTATGGAACCAAGTTCCAAAAAAAATTCCCGCGGAGTCCCCTACCCATGTCCCCTGCCCCGAACCTGCCGCCCACCGACTGCGATCTGCTGGTGGTCGGCTCCGGCGCCGCCGGCCTGGCCGCCGCCGTCACCGCCGCCTGGCACGGCCAGAAGGTCATCCTGATGGAGAAGGACGCGGTGTTCGGCGGCGCCACCGCCTGGTCCGGCGGCTGGGCCTGGGTGCCGCGCAACCCGCTGGCGCGCCGCGCCGGCATCGAGGAAGACATCGAGCAGCCGCGCACCTACCTGCGCAACGAGCTGGGCGACTACTACGACGCCGCGCGGGTTGATGCCTTCCTCGAAGCCGCGCCGCACATGGTGGCCTTCTTCGAGCAGCACACCCGCCTGCAGTTCGCCGACGGCAACGGCATCCCCGACATGCATGGCGACACCCCCGGCGCCGCCAGCGGCGGGCACCAGGTGATAGCCGCGCCCTACGATGCCCGCGAGGTCGGCGACCTGCTGCCGCGCCTGCGCAGGACAATGCGCGAGACCTCCTTCCTCGGCATGCCGATCATGGCCGGCGCCGACCTGGCCGCCTTCCTCAGCATGACCCGCTCGCCGCGCGCGTTCGTCCACGTGGCCAAGCGCGTGCTCACCCACTTCTACCACCTGGCCCGCTACGGCCGCGCCATGCACCTGGTCAACGGCGTGGCGCTGGTGGCGCGCCTGGCCAAGTCGGCGCAAGACCTGGGCGTGCGCCTGATGGAATCCTGCCCGGCGCAGCGCCTGCTGCTGGAGGATGGCGCCGTGCGCGGTGCCGTGGTGAAGACACCGCGCGGCGAACTGGAAATCCGCGCCAAGGCCGTGGTCCTCGCAGCCGGCGGCTTCCCCAACGACCCCGAGCGCCGCCGCCAGCTGTTCCCCCGCGACGCCAGCGGCCACGACAACCTCGCCCTGCCGCCGACCTCCTGCTCCGGCGACGGCCTGCGCCTGGGCGAAGCCGCCGGCGGCAGCGTCGAGACGAACCTGCGCTCGCCGGTGGCCTGGGCCCCGGTGTCGAAGGTCACGCACCGCGACGGCAGCGTCGGCCACTTCCCGCACATCATCGAGCGCGGCAAGCCCGGCATCATCGGCGTGCTGGCCAACGGCAAGCGCTTCGTCAACGAGGCCCACGGCTACTACGACTACGTCAGCGCGATGCTCGCCGCCCTGCCCGAGGACCAGGAGCCCTGCTCCTGGCTGGTCTGCGACCAGCGCTTCCTGCGCCGCTACGGCCTGGGCTACGTGCGCCCGGCGCCGCTGCCCATCGGCGCGCACCTGCGCAGCGGCTACCTCAAGCGCGGCGCCAGCATCGAGCAACTGGCGCAGGTGTGCGGCATCGACCCGCAGGGCCTGGCGCAGACCGTCGCCGACTTCAACCGCCACGCCCGCAACGGCGAGGACCCGGCCTTCGGCCGCGGCAGCACCGCCTTCAACCGCAAGCAGGGCGATGCGGCCAACCCCGGCCCCAACCCCTGCGTCGCGCCCATCGAGCATGGCCCGTTCTATGCGGTCAAAGTGCAGCCGGGCTGCTTCGGCACCTTCGCCGGGCTGAAGACCGACGGCCAGGCCCGCGTGCTCGGCGCCGACGGCCAGCCGATCCCCGGCCTGTACGCCGCCGGCACCGACATGGCCAGCGTGTTCGGCGGCCACTACCCCTCCGGCGGCATCAACCTCGGCCCGGCGCTGACCTTCGGCTACGTCGCCGGCCGCCACGCCGCCGGCGCACACGACTACGAACCCCAAGCAGGAGCCACCCCATGCAAGCACGCATCCGCAACCGCCACGGCCTGAACATGCCCAAGCTCGGCCTGGGCACCTGGCCGCTGACCGGCGCCGAGTGCACCGGCGCCGTGCGCCAGGCCCTGGAACTGGGCTACCGGCACATCGACACCGCCGCCGGCTACCACAACGAAGACGCCGTGGGCCAGGCGCTGGCCGACAGCCCGGTGGCCCGCGAGGACGTCCACGTCACCAGCAAGGTCTGGTGGGACCGCCTGGCCCCGGCCGACCTCGCCCAGTCCCTGGACGACAGCCTGCGCGCGCTGCGCAGCGACTACCTGGACCTGTTCATGATCCACTGGCCGGGCAAGAACGGCAGCCTCGTCGGCGACGACCTCAAGCGCAGCGTCGAGGCCCTGGTGGCCGCCCGCGACAGCGGCAAGGCGCGCGCCATCGGCGTGGCCAACTTCCCCCTGGCGCTGCTGCGCGAGACCGTGGAAACCCTGGGCGCGCCGCTGGCGGCCATCCAGGTCGAATACCACCTGATGCTGAACCAGCTACCGCTGCTGGACTACGCCCGCGCCCACGACATGGCCCTCACCGCCTACACCCCGCTGGGCCGCGGGCGCATGCTGGAGGAACCGGCGATCCAGGCCATCGCCCGGCGCCACGGCGTGCTGCCTAGCCAGGTGGCCCTGGCCTGGCTGCTGGAGCAGGACGGCGTGGCCGCCATCCCCAAGGCCGCCAGCCTGGCCAACCAGCGCTCCAACCTCGCCGCCCTCGACCTGCGCCTGGACGACGAGGACCGCGCGCAGATCGCCGCCCTGCCGAAGAACGTCCGCCTGGTCAGCCCGGAATTCGCCCCGAAGTGGGACTGACCGTCCGCTGATCGCACACTTCCTCGCCCCCCTCCTTCCGCCCGGCCCGGCCAGAAACCGCGCCGGGCCTTGCCGCGCCTGGCTTGCAGCGCTTTTGCCCAAAGCCCGGTGAGCCAATTGACGAAAGTAACCATTTGGTACATTTTCTGATGACCGCACTCCAGCGGCGACAAGACCTACAAGAGACACCCGCATGCCCCTCCCGATCCTGATCCTCAACGGCCCCAACCTGAACCTGCTGGGCACCCGCGAACCGGCCACCTACGGCCACGAGACGCTGGCCGACGTCGAAGCGCTGTGCCAGGCGCGCGCCGACGAACTGGGCCTGCAGGTGGCGTTCAAGCAGACCAACCACGAGGGCCAGCTGATCGACTGGATCCACGAAGCGCGCGGCCGTTGCGCCGGCATCGTGATCAACCCGGCGGCCTGGACGCACACCTCGGTGGCCATCCGCGACGCCCTGGCGGCGGTGGAGCTGCCAGTGATCGAGGTGCACCTGTCCAACGTGCACAAGCGTGAGGAGTTCCGTCACCACTCCTTCGTCTCGGGCATCGCCGTGGGCGTGCTGGCCGGCTTCGGCAGCAACGGCTACCGCCTGGCCCTCGACCACTTCGCCCACCTGCTGCGGGGCTGATGCCATGAGCCAGAAGACCGCCATCCTCGCCGGCCTGATCGGCGCCGGCATCCAGGCCTCGCGCACCCCCGCCCTGCACGAGCACGAAGGCGACGCCCAGGGCCTGCGCTACCTGTACCGGCTGATCGACCTGGACCAGCTGAAGCTGAACCTCGACGCCCTGCCCGAACTGCTCGACGGCGCTCAGCGCCTGGGCTTCACCGGGCTGAACATCACCTTCCCGTGCAAGCAGGCGATCATCCCGCTGCTGGACGAGCTGTCCGAGGAAGCGCGCGGCATCGGCGCGGTGAACACCGTGGTGCTGAAGGACGGCAGGCGCATCGGCCACAACACCGATTGCCTGGGCTTCGCCGAAGGCTTCCGCCGCGGCCTGGCCGACGTGAAGCGCAACCGCGTGGTGCAGTTGGGCGCCGGCGGCGCGGGCGCGGCGGTGGCCCACGCGCTGCTCAGCGAAGGCGTGGAGCAACTGAGCGTCTACGAAGTGGACGCGGCCCGCGCCGAGGCCCTGGTGAACAACCTCAACCAGCATTTCGGCCATGGCCGGGCGCTGCTCTGCACCGACCTGCCGGCCGCCATGGCGGTGGCCGACGGCCTGGTCAACACCACCCCGGTGGGCATGGCCAAGCTGCCCGGCACGCCGCTGCCGGTGGGCCTGCTGCGCGCCGAGCTGTGGGTGGCGGAGATCATCTACTTCCCGCTGGAAACCGAACTGCTGCGCCACGCCCGCAGCCTCGGCTGCCGCACGCTGGACGGCGGCACCATGGCGGTGTTCCAGGCGGTGAAGGCCTTCGAGCTGTTCAGCGGCCGAGCGGCTGATGCGCAGCGGATGCAAGCCCACTTCCGCAGCCTGGATTGAGCGTAGGGCGTATAACCGTTCGCGGTTATACGCCGCTACACCTGGCCCCCCTGCCCGGCTGCGAGGTTCTGCTGGACGTCTCATCGGCCACCAAAGCGGAGCCCCGTTCTACAACCAGCGGGCGTTCGACCAGGGTCAGGCGGCGGATAACGTGGAACGTTATTCGCCCTACGCTCCTTGGGTCCATGGTGTTTGCGTTGAAGAGCGCCCTCTCCCTAACCCTCTCCCTGAAGGGAGAGGGGACCGTTCGGAGTGCGCGGGTGTTTCTGTGTTAGCCGGCTTGTACCGAGTGACCGGCTGACACCAAATCCATTCTCGGCACGGACAAGCCCCCTCTCCCTTCAGGGAGAGGGCTGGGGAGAGGGTTGCGGACTCCACCCCAGCTCCGGAGTCAAACCTGACGCCATTGTTCGCGAGCAAGAACTAGGCGTCCCCCTCGCTCCTACGAAAAGCCCTGCCCCCTATCCCCACCAATTCTCCCAAACCAACTGCACCCCGGTCGCCAGCAACCCCAGCCGCGCAATGCGGTAGAACCACACATGGTTGACCTTGTCCTGCAACCAGATCCCCAGCCACACACCCAGCACCACGATGGGCGCCAGCAGCAGGCTGGTCCCCAGGTTGCTCCAGGTGAACTGGCCGAGCAGCGCGTAGGGCACCAGCTTGATGGCGTTGGTCAGCAGGAAGAAGCAGTTCACCGTGGCGATGTAGCGCACCTTCTCCAGTTGCTGCGGCAGCAGGTACATCATCACCGGCGGGCCGCCGGCGTGGGCGACGAAGCTGGTGAAGCCGGCGATGCCCGAGAGCACCACGCCCTTGCCCGCCGCCGCCGGCTTTGGCTGGGCCGCGGCGCGGGCCACCAGGGTGTTGAGCAGCACGAAGGCGATGGCGATGCCGCCGATCAGCAGGGCGATGAAGCGCTCGCTGAGCAGGCCGAAGCTCAGCGCGCCCGCCGCCACGCCCAGCAGCGCACCGGGCAGCATGATCTTCAGGTTGCGCACATCCCACTTGCCGTAGAAGCGCCGCAGGCCGGTGAAATCGGCCATGCAGAGGATCGGCAGCATCAGCGCCGCGGCCTGGGTCGGCGGCATGGCCAGGGCCATCAGCGGCACGGCGATGCCGCCCAGGGCGCCGCCGAAGCCACCCTTGGAAACGCCGGTGAGCAGCACGGCGGGGATCGCCACCAGGAGGAATTCGAGGGTCATCACGCAACTCGTCGGCACACGGAGCCGCCGATTATGCCGCGTCGACGCGTCTGCGCCAGGCCCCGCGGGCGATCAGCGCCCGCTCAGTCCACCACCGGGCGCAGCAGCGCCTGGGCCTCGTACAGCGCCGGCAGGTAGCGCAGGCGCATCTCGTCCAGGCCCAGGCGCGAGGCGTGGGTGGTGATGGCCAGGCTCGCGCGCATGCGCCCGCTGCGGTCCAGCAGCGGCACGCCGATCACGCGCATGCCGATCTCGTATTCCTGGTCCACCACGCAGTAGCCCTGCCGGGCGACCTTGGCGATCTCGGCGTGCAAGGCGTCCATGTCCGTCAGCGTGTAGGGCGTCAGCGCCCGTGGCGGACTGCGTTCGAAATAGGCCGCCAGCTCCGCCTCGCCCAGCGCCGCCAGCCACAGGCGGCCGCTGGCGGTGCAGTACATGGGCACCCGCGAGCCGGGGCGGATCGACAGCGAGGCGATGTGGCTGTAGCGGCTGCGCACCACGTGGACGATCTCGTCGCCGTCGCGGGTGCCCACCGAGACGTGCTCCTGGGTCTGCCGCGCCACCTGCTCGACGATGGGCCGCAGCATGCGCGGCAGCTGCGCCGAATCCACGTAGGCCTGGCCGATGCGCAGCGCCTTGGGCGTCAGCCAGTAGTGGCGGCTGTCGGTCTCGGCGAAGCCTTCGTGCACCAGGGTCAGCAGGAAGCGCCGCGCGGCGCTGGGGGTGAGGCCGGACAGCCGCGCCGCCTCGGGCACGCTCAGGCGCGGGCGCTCGGCGCTGAACAGCTGCATCAGCGCCAGGCCCTTCTGCAGGCCGGCGATCAGGTCGCGGGGATGGATGCTGGGGGTTTCCAAGGCACGGGCTCCGGGTAATTCGGCCGAATATTGCGATTATCGCAGCATCAATGCGAATAACGCACTAAAGCGCCGTCAACCGCATTGAGCGCAACAGCCCGCCGCCGCACCCTGGCCGCCAGAACAACGCCAAGAACCCCTGGAGGTCAGCATGATTCGCGGTTCCACCGAACTGGTCGCCATCGTCGGCACACCCATCGCGCAGGTGAAGTCGCCGGAGAACTTCAACACCTGGTTCGCCCACAACGGCCACGACCTGGCGATGATCGCCATCGACCTGGGCGCCGACGCCCTCGATGCCTTCGTCGCCACCCTGCGCGGCTGGCACAACCTGCGCGGCTGCGTGGTCACCGTGCCCTACAAGCAGGCCCTGGCGCCGCGCCTGGACGGCCTGAGCGCCCGCGCCGAGGCGCTGGGCTCGGTCAACGTGATCCGCCGCGAGGCCGACGGCCGCCTGCTGGGCGACAACGTCGATGGCGCCGGATTCCTCAACGCCGCCCGGCGCCATGGCCTGCAACCGGCCGGCAAGCGCGCGCTGGTGGTCGGCTCCGGCGGCGTCGGCAGCGCCATCGCCTATGCGCTGTGCGAAGCCGGCATCGGCGAGCTGCGCCTGCGCGACCTCGACCAGGTGCGCGCCGCCGCCCTGGTCGAGCGCCTGGGCGCCCTCTTCCCCCAGGTGCGCATCGGCGTGGGCTGCGACGACCTGGCCGGGCTCGACCTGCTGGTCAACGCCTCGCCGGTAGGCATGGGCGGCACCGGCGAGCTGCCGCTGCCGGGCATGCTGCTCGACGGCCTGCAGGCGCACACCCTGGTGGCCGACGTGGTCACCAAGCCGGAGATCACCCCGCTGCTGGAGCGCGCCCGCGAGGCGGGCTGCCGCATCCAGACCGGCGCCGAGATGGCCTTCGCGCAGCTGGGCAACCTGGGCGCCTTCATGGGCGTCACGCCGCTGGAGATCCAGCCATGACCAGCCTCAACGCCCCGGCCTGGAGCCGCGAGTGCGACCTGCTGGTGCTGGGCAGCGGCGCCGCCGGTTTCGCCGCCGCGGCCACTGCCGCCTGCCAGGGCCTGCGCGTGCTGATGCTGGAGAAGGCGGCGAGCTTCGGCGGCACCTCGGCCATCTCCGGCGGCGCGGTATGGGTCTACGGCACCGACCAGGCCCGCGCCGCCGGCGCGAAGGACTCCGAAGAAGCCATGCGCACCTACCTGCGGCGCACCATCGGCCCGGGCTACAAGCCCGAGCTGGTCGACAGCTTCATCCGCAACGGCCACCGGGCCCTGCGCTGGCTGGAGGCCAACACCGAGCTGCGCTACGCCCTGCGCCCACACTCGCCGGACTACTACCCCGACGAGGAAGGCGGCACCGAATTCGGCCGCGCCCTGGAGATGGTCGAGTACGACGGCCGCCACCTCGGCGAGCGCTTCCGCGACCTGCGCATGCCGCCGCCGGGCATGCTGCTGTTCGGCGGCATGATGGTGAACCGCGTGGACATCCAGCATTTCCTCAGCTTCCGCCGTTCGCCGAAGTCGTTGTGGCACTGCCTGAAGCTGCTGGCCCGCTATGGCCTCGACCGCCTCAGCCACCACCGCGGCACGCGCCTGACCACCGGCAACGCCCTGATCGCGCGCCTGGCCACCACGGCCTTCGCCAAGGGCGTGGAGCTGTGGCTGAACAGCGAGGCGCAGCAGTTGCTGGTCGAGAATGGCGCAGTGGTCGGCGCCCAGGTGCTGCACGAAGGCCGCATCGAGCGCATCCGCGTGCATGGCGGCGTGGTCTGCGCCATGGGCGGTTTTGCCGCCGGCAAGCTGGCCGAGCGCTTCCGTCCGGCGAGCGACGGCGAGCACCTGAGCATGTCGCCGGACTGCAACGACGGCGCCGCCCTGCGCCTGGGCGAGGCCATAGGCGCGGCAGCCGGCGAGGGCCTGGCGGCGAACTTCTTCTGGGCGCCGGTCTCCGAACTGCGCCATGCCGACGGCCGCCACGAGCGCTTCCCGCACCTGGTCACCGACCGCGCCAAGCCCGGGGTGATCGCGGTGAACCGCGCCGGCCGGCGCTTCGTCAACGAGTCCAACTCCTACCATCACTTCGTGCAGAGCATGTTCGCCAGCGGCAACACCGAGTGCTGGCTGATCTGCGACGCCAGCGCCATGAACCGCTACGGCCTGGGCCTGGCGCGACCGAAGCCGGTCGACAACAGCGCGCTGGTGCAGGCCGGCTACCTGTACCAGGCCGACTCGCCGGACGCCCTGGCCCGCGCCCTCGGCATCGACGCCGAGGGCCTGCGTCAGACGCTGGAGCGCTTCAACGCCAACGCGCGCAACGGCGTCGACGCGGACTTCGCCAAGGGCGGCAACAGCTACAACCGCTACATGGGCGACCCGGACCACCGCCCCAACCCCTGCCTGGCGCCGCTGGAGAAGGCGCCCTACTACGCCGTCCGCCTGCACACCGGCGACCTCGGCTCGGCCCGCGGCCTGGTCACCGACGGCCAGGCCCGCGTGCTCGGCCGCGACGGCCAGCCGATCCCCGGCCTCTACGCCGCCGGCAACGACATGAACTCGCTGATGGACGGCACCTATCCCGGCCCCGGCATCACCCTCGGCCCCGGCCTGACCTTCGCCTGGCTGGCGGCCAACCACATAGCCGCGCGCCTCGCCGCGCCGGCCTCGCAACAAGCAACCCTGGAGCACTGACGATGTACTACGAACTGCGCACCTACAGCATCGACCCGCTGAAACTCGCCGACTGGCTGGCCCTGTACCGCAGCCACGCCTACGAGGTGCAGACCGAGCACCTGGGCAGGCTGGTGGGCTTCTTCACCACCGAGTTCGGCGAATGCAGCCAGGTGGTGCACCTGTGGGCCTACGAGAGCCTGGACGAGCGCATGCAGCGCCGCGCCAGCATGGCCGCCGACCCGCGCTGGGCCGAGTTCGGCAAGCTGAACCGGGAACTGGGCGCGGTGCTAAAGCTGGAATCGCGGCTGATGAAGCCCACCGGCTTCTCCCCGCTGCAGTGATGGCCCCGGCGCGCGGAGCCCTTCCGCGCGCCCCGATAACGACAAGAGAAAGCCCATGCCCACCTTGCAAACCCTCGACTGCGACGTCCTGGTGATCGGCTCCGGCGCCGCCGGCCTGGCCGCCGCCGTGACCGCCGCGCACCATGGCCTGCGCGTGGTCGTCGCGGAAAAGGCCGCGCAGCTCGGCGGCACCAGCGCCTGGTCCGGCGGCTGGCTGTGGATTCCGCGCAACCCGCTGGCCCTCGCCGAAGGCCGCGTCGAGCCGGACGACGCGCCGGAGCGCTACCTCAAGGCCCAGGTCCATGCCGAGCAACTGGACGAGCGCCAGGCCGCCTTCCTCCGCCACGGCCCGGAGATGGTCGAGTTCTTCCAGCGCCACAGCGCCGTGCAGTTCTTCAGCGGCACGCGCATGCCGGACATGCACGATGGCGAGGGCTCCGCCGCCGGCGGCCGCTCGCTGTGCGCCCAGCCCTACGACGGCCGCGAACTCGGCCCCTGGCTGCACCACCTGCGCGAGCCGCTGGACCTCGTCAGCCTGGCCGGAATGGGCATCGCCGGTGGCGTCGACCTGACCAACTTCCTCGACGCCACGCGCTCGCCGAAAGCCGCGTTCTACGCGCTCAAGCGCATCGCCCGGCACTGGCATGGGCGCCTGCGCCACGGGCGCGGCACGCAGTTGGTCAACGGCAATGCCCTGGTGGCCCGCCTGCTGCGCAGCGCGCTGGACCTGAAGGTGCAGTTGCTGACGCAAACGCCGATCCACGAACTGCTCCGCGAAGGCGGCAAGGTGACCGGTGCGCGCAGCGACACCCTGGAGTTCCACGCCCGCCGCGGCGTGGTCCTGGCTTGCGGCGGCTTCCCCCATGACCGCGAGCGTATCGCCCGACTCATGCCCCACGCCCCGGACGGCTGGCAGCACCGCTCCGCCGCGCCGCCGCAGAACAGCGGCGATGGCCTGCGCCTGGGCGAAGCCGTGGGCGCGCAGGTCCGCGACGACCTGGCCCACGCCGGCGCCTGGGTGCCGGTATCGCTGGTGCCGCGCCGCGACGGCAGCGTCGGCCACTTCCCGCACCTGATCGAACGGGCCAAGCCCGGCTTCCTCTGCGTGCGCCGCGACGGCCGGCGCTTCGCCAACGAGGCCGACTGCTACCACGACTTCATGAGCGCCCTGTTCGCCGCCACGCCACCGGGCGAGCCCCACGAAGCCTGGCTGATCGCCGACGCCCGGGCGCGGCGGCGCTACGGCATCGGCTGGGTGAAGCCCTTGCCCTTCCCGGACTTGCCCTATGAGCGCCGCGGCTATCTGGTCAAGGCCCGCAGCCTGGCGCAACTGGCGGCGCGCTGCGGCATCGACGCCGAGCAGTTGCAAGCGACGGTGAAGCGCTTCAACGAACACGCGGCGCTGGGCGAAGACGCGGATTTCCAGCGCGGCCGCTCGGCCTACAACAAGGCCCAGGGCGAAGCGCGGCAGCATCCCAACGCATCGCTGCGGCCCCTGGAAAAAGGTCCGTTCTACGCGGTGAAGCTGCTGCCTGGCAGCCTCGGCACCTTCGCCGGCCTGCGCACCGACGCCCGCGCGCGGGTGCTGGACGCCAGCGGCGCGGCCATCGAGGGGCTGTACGCGGTGGGCAACGACATGGCCAGCGTGATGGCCGGCCACTACCCCAGCGGCGGCATCACCCTGGGGCCGGGCATGACCTTCGGCTACCTCGCCGGCCTGGAGCTGGCCGGGCTCAGCGCTGGATGTAGCGCAGCACCGCCTCGCAGATCATCTGCTTGTGGCGTTGCTTGACCTGCTCGTCGGCCAGGTCGATCTGGAAGATTTCGCCGAAGGTGTTGCGGTTGGACACGCGGTAGAAGCAGAACGAGCTGATGAACAGGTGCAGGTCCAGCGGGTCGATGCCCTCGCGGAACAGGCCCTGCTCGGCGCCGCGGCGGAGGATTTCGGCCAGCGACAGCAGCATGTTGTTGCTCATCGAGCGGATCGCCGTGGACTTCTTCACGTACTCGCCGTGGTGGATGTTCTCGATGGAAACGATGCGCACGAAGTCGACGTTGCGGTCGTGGTGGTCGAAGGCGAACTCGACGGTGCGGCGGATCGCCTCCAGCGGCTCCAGTTCCGCCAGGTGCAGCTTGTCCTCGGTGTGGCGGATGTCGCCGTAGAGCTTCTCCAGCACTTCGACGTAGAGCTGCTCCTTGCTGCCGAAGTAGTAGTAGATCATGCGCTTGGAGGTGTGCGTGCGCTCGGCGATGGCGTCCACCCGGGCGCCGGACAGGCCCTGCTGGACGAACTCGGCGATGGCCGCCTGGAGGATGCCCTCGCGGGTTTTCTCGGGGTTGTTCTTGCGGCCCTTGCCACGCACTTCGGCGGGGTCCAGGGGTTCGACGACATTCGGCATGGTTGGCTCGCAGCCTCACGGAGAGCGCCGATTATGGGCCTCGCCACCCCGCCAAGGGAAGCGGCGCGGGGCTTGCCGCGCCGCCCCCGGGCGCTACAGCTTGGGCTTGCGCGCGGCGCCGCTGCGCGCCTGGGCCATGGCCGCCAGGCGCACGGCGACGTTGGCCGCGCCGTAGCCGGCATAGCCGTTCCTGCGCTGGAGGATTTCGAAGAAGAAGCGCCCCTCGAACGGCTCGGTGTAGACGTGGAACAGCTCGCCGCCCTGGGCGTCGCGGTCGTAGAGCACGTTGAAGTAGGCCAGCTCGCTGAGGAACTCGTCGTCGAAGTCGAAGCGCGCCGCCAGGTCGTCGTAGTAGTTCAGCGGGATGTCCAGCAGCGGCACCCCGGCCTGCTTGGCGCGGGTGACCTCGGCGAAGATGTCCTCGCAGGCGAAGGCGATGTGGTGCACGCCCGAGCCGCGGTAGCTGGACAGCGCGTGGGAAATGGCGGTGTTGCGGTTCTCCGAGATGTTCAGCGGCAGGCGCAGGCTGCCGCAGCGGCTGCGGATGGCGCGGCTTTTCACCAGACCATAGGGGTCGGGCAGGACCACCTCGTCGTCGGCCTCGAAGTCGAACAGCGCCTTGTAGAACAGCACCCAGCTGTCCAGGCTGTCGGCCGGCAGGGCCATGGCCATGTGGTCGATGCGCTGCAGGTTGCCGCTGGCCTGGGCCTGGGCGTCGAGGCAGAAGTCGCTGTCGTAGATGGTCTGCCCCGGCGCGCCCTGCTCCACCAGGTAGATCAGGCTGCCGTCGGGGGCGCGCACCGCGGGCACCTCGCGCTCGTTGGGGCCGACCAGGCCGCGGAACGGCTGGCCACGGAAGGCCTGGGCGCGCTCCAGGGCCTGGGCGCCGTCGCGCACCCGCAGGGCGGTGGCGCACAGCGAGGGGCCGTGGGCTTCGAAGAAGTTGTGGGCGAAGGAGTACGGCTCGGCATTGAGCACGATGTTGATGTCGCCCTGGCGCAGCAGGCTCACCGCCTTGGAGCGGTGTTCGCCGGCGCGGGCGAAGCCGAGATTCTCCAGCCAGTTGCCCAGGCGCGCGCCCAGGTCCTCGTCCACGGCGAACTCGAGGAATTCCACGCCGTCGTAGCGGCTGGCCGGCGGCGGCGCGAAGAGGATGCTGGGGTCGCCGGCGGGCGCGGCGTCCTGCTCCAGCAGGCGGCGCGTCTTCTCCTCCAGGTAGAGCAGCGAGCGCAGGCCGTCGGCGGCGTTGGAGCGGGTCGGCGCGGCGCGGAAGCCGTCGTTGAAGATTTCCAGCGACAGCGGGCCCTTGTAGCCGCTGCGCAGGATGGGCGCGAGGAAGCCCGCCAGGTCGAACTCGCCCTGGCCGGGGAAGCAGCGGAAGTGCCGGCTCCACTCCAGCACGTCCATGGCCAGCACGGGCGCGTCGGCCATCTGCACGAAGAAGATCTTCTCGCCGGGGATGTCGGCGATGCCGCTGGGGTCGCCCTTGATCGACAGGGTGTGGAAGCTGTCCAGCAGCACGCCCAGGGCCGGGTGGTCGGCGGCTTTCACCAGGTCCCAGACCTGCTGCCAGGTGTTGACGTGGCGGCCCCAGGCCAGGGCCTCGTAGCCGATGCGCAGGCCGCGCTTTCCGGCGCGCTCGGCCAGCTCGCGGAGGTCGTCGATGAGGATGTCGCGCTCGCCCAGGGAATCGGCGACGGTGTTGCTGCACACCAGCACCAGGTCGGTGCCCAGCTCCTGCATCAGGTCGAACTTGCGCTCGGCGCGCTCCAGGTTGCGCGCCAGGCGCTCGCGGCGGCAGCCCTCGAAATCGCGGAAGGGCTGGAACAGGGTGATCGCGAGATTCAGGTCGGCGCACATCTGGCGCACGTCGCGGGGGCTGCCGTCGTAGTACAGGAGGTCGTTTTCGAAGATCTCCACGCCGTCGAAGCCGGCGGCGGCGATGGCTTCGAGTTTCTCGGGCAGGGTACCGCTCAGGGAGACGGTGGCGATCGAGCGCTGCATGCTGGGGCTCCTGTGCTGCTGGCTTCTGCGAGCCATGGCCTGGCCGCCGGCTGTCGGCGACCTTCGGAAATATCGCCAGCCGTAGGACGCACGGCTGGTCATTGGATTATTCGCAGGGTATTTTCCAGCGGCAAGGCAAATTGTACGAACCAGTTAGTTTTGTGTTCGATCAGCGAACAAAAGGCCGATCAGCGAATTGACGGTTTTTCGTCCAGTGGCCGACCATGGATTCACCGCGACACACCAGGGCCATGCCTCCCCTGGCCCGCGAGACGCCTTGCCCTATAACAATTTCAACAAGAGTCCCTGCCCATGTTGACTGCACGCCTCCTCACCGCCGCCGTCTCCAGCCCAACACGAACGCCGGCTCGCCCCCAGCCCTGAGCCGCGCCGCCCGGCGCATTTCAGACACGGGCCCCGGCCAGGGGCTTTAGCGACGACCTCGGTGCCCCTGTTCGATCAGCGCACACGCCCCCGAAGGGCGCGGCGCCCGGGCAGGCACCGACAACAACAAGAACCGGAGACAACGATGGCGACTTCCTCCAGCTCCCAAGCCAAGAAAGCCACCGCCAGTGGCTGGATCGGCTCGGCTCTCGAGTACTACGACTTCTTCATCTACGCCCAGGCCGCTGCGCTGATCTTCCCGCAGCTGTTCTTCCCCTCCTCCGACCCGAAGATGGCCATAGTCGCGTCGCTGGCGACCTACGGCGTGGGCTACCTGGCCCGCCCGATCGGCGCCTTCTTCCTCGGCCACTGGGGTGACACCCGCGGGCGCAAGAACGTGCTGCTGCTGTGCATGTTCATGATGGGCCTGTCGACCATGGCCGTGGGCCTGCTGCCGACCTACCACGACGTCGGCTTCCTCGCCCCGGCGCTGCTGGTGGTGCTGCGCCTGGTGCAGGGCTTCGCCGTGGCCGGGGAAATCTCCGGGGCCAGCTCGATGATCCTCGAACACGCGCCCTTCGGCCGTCGCGGCTACTTCGCCAGCTACACCCTGCAGGGCGTGCAGGCCGGCCAGGTGATGGCCGCCGCGGTGTTCCTGCCGCTGGCCTACTTCATGCCCAACGACGCCTTCAACGCCTGGGGCTGGCGGATTCCCTTCCTGCTCAGCGCCGTGGTGCTGATCGCCGGCCTGATCATCCGTCGCGAAGTTCACGAGACCCCGGCCTTCGTCAACGAGGAAGCCAAGCAGCAGGTGGCCAAGTCGCCGATCGCCGAAGCCTTCCGCAACAGCTGGAAGCAGATGCTGCTGGTGATGGTCATGTCGCTGATGAACGTGATCCCGGTGGTGGCCACCATCTTCGGCGCGGCCTACGCGGTGCAGCCGGCCTACGGCATAGGCTTCGACAAGAGCGTGTACCTGTGGATCCCGGTGGTGGGCAACATAGTCGCGGTGCTGGCCATTCCCTTCGTCGGCAACCTCTCCGACCGCATCGGCCGCCGCCCGACGCTGATCGTCGGCGCCCTGGGCTCGGGCCTGCTCGCCTTCGGCTACCTATACGCCATCAGCATCCAGAACGTGCCGCTGGCCTTCGTCATGTCGCTGCTGATGTGGGGCCTGGTGTACCAGGGCTACAACGCGGTGTTCCCGTCCTTCTACCCGGAGCTGTTCCAGACCCGCTACCGCGTCTCGGCCATGGCCATCGCGCAGAACATCGGCACCATGCTCACCGCCATGCTGCCGGCGCTGTTCGCCGCCGTCGCCCCGCCCGGCTCGGACAACGTCCCGATGGTGATCGGCAGCCTGGCCTTCCTCATCACCTGCCTGTGCGCCTTCGCCGCCTACCTGGCCCCGGAAACCCACCGCCTGCCGATGGAAGACCTGGGAAAGCCTGACGCCAAGCCGCTGGAAAAAGCCGCCTACGACAGCGCGCGGCAGAACAGCCTGCGGGTGGCGAGCCACTGAACAGATAATGCCCGAGCATGAAAAAAGGCCCCGTGAGGGGCCTTTTTTCGTGGGGCGGCGTCAGGCGATATGCACTGCCCGCACCTGGATTTCCACCCCCAGGGTACGGCGCAGGGCATCGAAGATCGCCGCCAGGTTGTCCATGCCCGGATTACCCGAGGCCGACAGCATGCGGTGCAGGCTTTTGCTCGGCCGTTCCGTCTCCAGCGCCAGGCGCTCGAAGCCCAGGGTGGCGTTGACCAGATCGCGGAGGATCAGGCGCGCGGCGTCCGGCTCGCCGTTGAGGAACAGCGAGGCGGCCTCGTCGAGCAGCGCGGTGGCGAATGCCGGTTCGCGCTGCACCCGCGCGACGACGGTCTGTTTGAAATCCCTGGTCAGTACCATTGGAATCACCCTCTCATCTGCGGCCCGAACCGGGCCTTCTTGCGTTGCTTGTACTCGGCGTGCAGCACCTTCGCCTTGCGGATATCCGCCGCCTGGCCGGCCTTGCTGCCACCGCCGAACAGCACGATGAGCGCCTCGCCGTCCCTCGCCAGGTAGATCCGGTAGCCCGGGCCCCAGTCGATGCGGTATTCGCCGATGCCATCGAACCATTTGACATTGGAGGTGTTGCCCACCGCCATGCGCACCTTGGCGGTGGCGACCTTGGCCGCCGCCTGGAAATGCAGGGCGTCGAACCACTCCTGATAGGGGCAGGACCTGTCTTCCCGGACATACTCGACCACTTCTATGGCCGCCATAGTAACCTCCTCGTTACCATTTACCAATAGGTCTCAGACGAGGCGAGTGCTGCTTCGGGAATGGAATCCCCTCGCCTGCGTCTGTGCGAGGGGGAGAAAGTACGGTTACCGGGCGCCTGCCCGGGGTGCGCTGCTGCACACCTGGCTATCGCCCTGGAGAAGAAACGGAAGTTACCTACATCGCGAGAGCTCAGGTCCGACGCCCCGCAGCGGAAAAATCGCGGACAGAGTCCGCGATCGGATTCACCGGCCCCGCCGGACGCATCGGTGGCACGGCCAACGGCGGATAACCACGAACGGTTATCCGCCCTACGCTCCAGGAGCATCAGGATGACTCCAGACTTCCCGGCGGCTCAGGACAGCCCCCTCTCCCTCTGGGATAGGGTTGGGGTGAGGGGCTCTTGAACCCGGCACCGACGCCACCGGAAAACTCCCTTCGCGAGCAAGCTCGCTCCTACACGGCCCCCTCACCCCCGCCGCTGCATCCAGGCCGCCGCCAGCCCGCTCAGGCAGATCACAGCAATGCCCACCAAAGCACTGGCACTCGGCACATGGCTGAAGACCAGCCAACCGATTAGCCCTGCAAAGACGATCTGGCAGTAGCCGAAAGGCGCCAGCAGCGCCGGGGCGGCATGGCGGAAGGCCTGGGTGAGGAACAGGTGGGCGGACATGCCGCAGGTGCCCAGGGCGAGCATCAGCAGCGCATGGCCAAGACTCGGGGTGTGCCAGACGAAGGGCACCATCGCAGTGGTCAGCGCGGTGTTCAGCAGGCCGGCGAAGAAGTTGCTGGTGGTCGGGCTGTCCACCGCCGCCAGCTTGCGCGTCAGCAGCTGGTAGAAGCAGAAGCACAGCGCCGAACCCAGCGGCAGCAACACCGCCGGGGTGAACAGTTCGCCGCCGGGATGGACGATCGCCAGCACCCCGGCGAAGCCCAGGCTCACCGCGGCCCATTGCCCGGCGCTGACCTTCTCGTACAGCAACGGCACCGACAGCGCGGTGACCATCAGCGGGGCGAGGAAGTTGACTGCCGTGGCCTCCGCCAGGGGGATGTACTGCAGGCCGGTGGTGAACAGCAGGCTGGTGCCCAGCAGGCACAACGCGCGCAGGGTCTGCAGCCCCGGCCTGCGGGTGCGCAGCACGCGCAGGCCCGACTGCGGCAGGAAGATGCCGGCCATCAGCAGCGTGTGCACCACGTAGCGGGCCCAGACCACCAGCAGGATCGGGTAGAAGCCGGAGAGGTACTTGGACAGGGCGTCGTGGGTGGAGAACAGCGAGGTGGCCAGCACCACCAGAAGGATGCCCTTCAGGGGCTGGCTGCTGCCGGACAACGCGGAGGCGGCGGTCATCGGGTTTCCCGTGGTTTACAAAGCAAGGCGCCCGGCAGTGTGCCGGGCGAACGGGTGGATGGGAATGGCGCAGTTGCCGGCATCAGAGCCGGGCGAGCACCGTGCGTGCCTTGTCCAGCGCCAGGCTGGCCCGCTCCAGGGCGCTGACGCCCTGCTCCAGCAACTGCCGGGTGGGGATCTCCAGGCTCAGCGGCACCGTCGCCGGCAAGGTCCGCAACAAACCCGCCAGGTCGCAGTCGCCATCGCCGGGGAAGCGCCGCTCGTTGCGCGCCTGGCGGAGGATTTCCTGCATGTCGTCCGGGCGCGGGCCGGCCACGTCGCACAATTGGGCATAGCGCATGCGCGAGGCCGGCAACTGCGCCAGGTCCTGTAGCGAGGAACCGGAACGGTCGAAGTGGAAGGCGTCGACCAGCACGCAGCCGTTGTCGCGCCCGGCGTTGCGCACCACGCGCCAGGCCGTGGCCAGGTCGGGGGCGTCGGTCCAGGACATGAACTCCAGGTGCGGGTGGATGCCGTAGCCCTCGGCCAATTCGCACAGCTCGGCGAAGCGTTCGGTCATGCGCGCCTCATCCGCGTCGTTGCCGGCCACCAGCAGCTCCGTGCCGCCGAACTCGGCGCCGACGGCGAGGATGGGCTCGAAGTCGGCCACGCGGGTCTCCGGCTTCAGGCGCAGGATTTCCAGGTCCAGCACGCGGATGCCGGTGTCGCGCAGGCGTGCCTGGGTCTGCCGGCGCAGTTCGGCATCGGCCACCAGCGGGAAGTGGTGCTCCTCGGCGGTGGCCGGCACCAGGCGCAGGCCGACATGGCTGTAGCCGGCGCGGGCGGCGACCTCGACCATGTCCGGCGGCGACAGTTCGAGGACGGTCAGGGCGGCGAGGGAGAAGATTCGGTCGGTCATGGGTATCGGTATCCGGTTCACAGATGGATTGTAGGAGCGCCCCCTGGGCGCGAATCGCGTGGCTTGCAGGCCGCGCCAAGGCGCTTTTCCTTTTCGTAGGAGCGAGCTTGCTCGCGAACGGTGTTCACCGGCGGCCCAGGTGTCAGGTTCAAGAGCGCCCTCTCCCCAACCCTCTCCCGCAAGCGGGAGAGGGGGCTGTCCGGCATGGACGGGAAGCTCGGCGTCAACTTGTAGGATGGGTTGAGCTTGCGATACCCATGCGGTCGTGGTGATGGGTATCGCTCCGCTCCACCCATCCTACGGTGGCCCCTCTCCCGTACGGGTTCATTCACCCAACCCGCGCCGGCGCACACGCCCGGCCGCTGGCGGCGGCCTCGCGGATGGCCTCGATCAGCGCCAGGGTGCGGCCGCCGTCCACGGCGTCGGTCAGCGGCTGCTCCTCGCCATGCACCACACGCACGAAATGCTCCAATTGCCGGCGCAGCGCCTCGCCCGGGGTGAAAGGTTCGCTGCTGCGCAGCAACGGCTGGTGCCAGCCGGCGCCCGGCTGCGCGTAGTGCCAGCGCTGCAACTGCGGGATGCTCAACGCGCCCTCGGTGCCGGCCAGCAGATAGCAGGGCTGGTCGACCTGGCGTGGGTAGATGGGGCTCTCGCCAGAATCCAGCTCCCAGCTCCAGGGCGCGGCCACGCCGTCGGAACCGGTCAGGCTGCCGAGGGCGCCGTTCTCGAACTGCAGGAGAATGGCCGCGCTGTCCTCGTTGACCAGGCCGCGCACCGCGTTGCCGGTGAAGGCCTGCACCTGCGCCACCTCGCCGCACAGGTAGCGCAGCAGGTCGAGGTCGTGGATCAGGTTGGTGAGCAGGAAGCCGGCGCCCGGCTCGCGGCGCCAGGGCACTTCGAAATAGCTGTCGGGCTTCTGCAGCTGCCACAGCGCGGTGACGTTGACCAGACGGCCCAGGGCGCCCGCGGCCAGGATTTCCCGCGCCTTGCCGATCAGCGGGTTGTGCCGGCGGTGATGGCCGACCAGCACCGGCACGCCGCTGCCCCGGCTCACCTCCACCAGTTCGCGCACTTCATCCAGGTGCACGCCCACCGGCTTCTCCAGCAGCACCGGCACGCCGGCGGCCAGGCAGTCCAGGGCGGTGGCCACGTGCAGGTTGTTGGGGTTGGCGATGATCGCCGCCTGCGGTTGCGCCTCTTCCAGCATGCGCCGGTGGTCGGCGTAGTACGGCACCCCGCATTCGGCGGCGAACCCGGCCGCGCCAGGGCCCGGGTCGGCCACCGCGCAGAGTTGCAGGGCGGGCACCTGGAGCAAGTGCTGGTGATGCTGGCGGCCCATGATGCCGGCGCCGATCAGGGCGATGCGCAAGGGAGCGGTCACGCGGGATTCCTCTTCTGCTTGTTGTGCTGGAGCCTCGCTGCACGGGGCTCCATGGAATGGCATGAATAAATTTAGAACTCGGTTCCATTTTTACTCAAGCGCAATGCGACAAGCAGCGGGCGATTATCGACCGCCGTTACATCCGGGCAGGCGCAAGCGGCCCTCCTCCGCGGGAGGGAGGCCAGCAAGCAAGGGGGAATCAGGCGAAGAGGTCGGAAGCCTGGCTGGCGGCGGACAGCTCGGCGCTGGCGGCCAGCAGCAGCGGCGCCAGTTCGTGCAGGCGCGCTTCCGGCAGGCGCGCGCTGGGCCCGGCGATGCTCAGCACGCCGATCGCCCGGCGATCCACCGGGCTGTGCACCACGGCGGCCAGGGCCGAGGTGCCGAGCGCCGAGGTTTCTTCGACCCAGGCGTAGCCACGCTCGCGGGCACGGCGCAGGTAGCCGAGCAGTTCGTCCTCGCTGCGCGGCGCGCGCGGGCCGAAGTTGGCGGGGTCGCCCACGCCCTGCCGGCGCACCAGCTCCAGGGCCTGGGCATCGTCCAGGCTGGCCAGCCAGGCGTGCCCGGAGGCGGTGTAGAACAGCGGCGCGTCGCGGCCCATGTCCGGGTCGTAGCGCAGCCCCGAGCGGGCGCCCTGGGACTTGGCGATCCAGGTCTGGCGGCTGCCGTCGATCACCCCCAGGCGCACCAGCTCGCCGCTGTCCTGGGCCAGGCGGTCGAGGATCGGCTGGACGATGTCGGCGCCGCTGCAGGACAGGTAGCGGAAGCCCAGCGCCACCAGCTTGGTGGACAGCTGGTAGCGGGCGTTCTCCGGGTTCTGCCGCACGTAGCCCAGGCGGATCAGTTCGGCGAGCATGCGGTGGGTGGCGCTCTTGGGTATCTCCAGGCGCTCGGCGAGGGTCTGCATCGGCAGGCCGCGGGGCTCGCTGGTGAGGCTTTCGAGAAGGCTGAAGGCACGTTCGATCTGGCTACCGGCCATGGGCGTCGTCCACTACGAGGATCGGCGGATTCTAATGAGATCGACCGGGCCGGGGAACCGCTGGGCTGGATCGGATGCTCTCCTTAAATGTTCGAACCGGTTAATTAATGTTCGCTATTCGCACAAGAAGCGTTTTCGCCGATTGTCCACTGCCTGCCGCCCTTCCACTATCGAGCCGTACCGAAACACCCGGCAGCGCCTGCTGCCCTCGGACGCGAATACCCTCGAACAATTACAAGAAGGTCCAGAGCAATGCCACACAGCACACGCCCCTCTCTCGATCCGCGAACGCCAGGCCGCCCAGCCGCCTAGCGCCGCGTTTCCCGGCGCCCCGCCGCGCCGCACAAGCCTCTCCCACAACAATGACTCCAGAGAGATCGTCATGGGCTACCCCTGCATCCGCCGTTTTCCCCGCTACCTGCCCGCCGCCCTGGCCCTGGCCGGTGCCACCCTGCCCGCCTTCGCCGACGGCTTCCTCGAAGACGCCAAGTCGAGCCTGACGCTGCGCAACTTCTACATGAACCGCAACTACCTGGGCGACACCGCCCAGGGCAAGGCCGAGGAGTGGACGCAGAACTTCATCCTCGACTTCAAGTCCGGCTTCACCCAGGGCACCGTCGGCCTGGGCCTGGACGTGCTCGGCCTGTACAGCGTCAAGCTCGATGGCGGCCGCGGCACCGCCGGCACCCAGCTGCTGCCGGTTCACGACGATGGCCGCCCGGCCGATGATTTCGGCCGCCTGGCGGTGGCCGGCAAGGCGCGCATTTCCAAGACCGAGCTGAAGGTCGGCGAATGGGCGCCGGCACTGCCGATCCTGCGCTCCGACGACGGCCGTTCGCTGACGCAGACCTTCCAGGGCGCGCAGGTGACCTCGAAGGAACTCGCCGGGCTGACTCTCTACGGCGGCCAGTTCCGCCAGAACAGCCCGCGCAACGACGCCAGCATGGAGGACATGAGCCTGTTCAACCGCACGGCGTTCAAGTCCGATCGCTTCAACTTCGTCGGCGGCGAATACCGCTTCAACGGCGAGCGCACCCTGGTCGGCCTGTGGAACGCCGAGCTGAAGGACATCTACCAGCAGCAGTACCTGCAGGTGCAGCACTTCCAGCCCGTGGGCGACTGGGTGCTGGGCGCCAACCTCGGCTACTTCCGGGGCAAGGAAGACGGCAGCGCCCGCGCCGGCGACCTGGACAACCGCACCGCCTCCGGGCTGTTCTCCGCCAAGTACGGCGCCGGCACCTTCTACCTGGGCCTGCAGAAGGTCATGGGCGATGACGAGTGGTTCCGCGTCAACGGCGCCAGCGGCGGCACCCTGGCCAACGACAGCTACAACTCCAGCTACGAGAACGCCAAGGAGCGCTCCTGGCAGCTGCGCTACGACTACGACTTCGCCGGCCTCGGCCTCCCCGGCCTGACCCTGATGAACCGCTACATCCACGGCAGCAACGTGCACAACGCCAGCACCGACGACGGCACCGAGTGGGGCCGCGAGAGCGAGCTGGCCTACACCGTGCAGTCCGGGCCGTTGAAGACGCTGAACCTGAAGTGGCGCAACTCGACCATGCGCCGAGATTGGGGGCGGACCAACAGCTTCGACGAGAACCGGTTGATCGTGAGTTATCCGCTGGATCTGTTGTAACGCCCGAACCGGGCGCTTTTCGTAGGATCGAGGGGGACGCCTGGTTCCTGCTCGCGAATGAGCCCCGCAGCGGAGTCTGTTCGCGAGCAAGCTCGCTCCTACAATGCGCCCACCTGTAGGAGCGGGCCCTGCCCGCGATTCGCGCGCAGGGCGCGCTCCTACAGGGGCATGGTTGTGCGCCGGAAACCGCGGTTATCGCGGACGGAATCCGCTCCTACGCTGGACCCACTTTCGAACCCACGTTCAAGTAGGAGCAACTGTCTTGCCGACTCCGTCAGGGTGCTTTTCGTAGGATGGGTTGAGCCTTGGCGAAACCCATGCGGTGGCGGCGATGGGTATCGCTTCGCTCAACCCATCCTACGGGGCTGCCTTGCCTGCCACGCCGTGGGGCTCTTCGTAGGAGCGGGCCCTGCCCGCGATTCGCGCGCAGGGCGCGCTCCTACATTTATTGGCGCGCCATGGCTGATGCAGCGTAGGAATCGCGGATGGAATCCGCTCCTACGGGGGCGTCCTGGAGCCTTGCGTGACCGGGGTCTCGAACAGGCGCTCCATGGTCGAATCCGCGGCGCGCCGGGGATCAAGGTCAAACGGCGGATAACCGCGAACGGTTATCCGCCCTACGGTTGAGTTCGACCGTAGCGGGCCGGGCCTCGCCCTACCCGGCCTCAAGGCTGTAGCCCACGCCGTATACCGAGCGGATGGGATCGTGCCCCGGGGCCACCGCCGCCAGTTTGCGTCGCAGGTTCTTCACGTGGCTGTCGACAGTGCGGTCGGCGACCACGCGGTGGTCCTGGTAGATGTGGTTCATCAACTGGTCGCGGGACAGCACCTGGCCGGGGCGTGCGGCCAGGGCGGCGAGCATGCGGAACTCCACCGGGGTGAGGTCCAGCGCCACGCCCAGGTAGCGCGCCTGGAAGGCCTGCGGGTCCAGTTCCAGGCCCAGGCTCGGCGCCTGGGCGCCGCTGCGGCGCAGCACGGCCTTGACCCGCGCCACCAGTTCGCGGGGGGAGAAGGGTTTGCAGATGTAGTCGTCGGCGCCCAGCTCCAGGCCCAGCAGGCGGTCGATCTCCTCGACCCGCGCGGTCATCATGATCAGCGGCATGCGGCTGAAGCCGCGCAGCTCGCGGCAGATGTCCAGGCCGTCGCGGCCGGGCAGCATCAGGTCGAGCAGCAGCAGGTCGTAGGTCTTGCCGCGCAGCGCCGGGATCACCGCGTTGCCGTCGGCGAGGTGTTCCACCTGGTAGCCGGCGACGCGCAGGTAGTCGCCCACCAGCGCGGCCAGCTTGGGTTCGTCTTCCACCAGCAGGATGTCGCCCTGGCTCATGGCGCGTCTCCGGCCTGCGGCAGTTCCAGCGTCATCAGCAACCCTCCCATGCTCGATGCCCGGGCGCTCAGGCGCCCGCCGTGCACCTCGGCGATGCCGCGGCAGATCGCCAGGCCCAGGCCGGTGCCGCCGCTGGCGCGGTTGCGCGAGCGCTCGGCGCGGTAGAAGCGCTCGAACAGGCGCTCCAGCGCCGCCGCATCCACGCCCGGTGCGGAATCCTCGCACTGTACCAGCACCCGTTCGCCCTCGCGCAGCGCGCGCAGCACGGTGCGGCCGCCGGGGTCGGTGTAGCGCCGGCTGTTCTCCAGCAGGTTGTGCAGCAGTTGGCCCAGGCGCGACTCGTCGCCCAGCACCCACAGCGGCTCGTCGGGCAGCTCCACGTCCAGGGCCAGGCCGCGTTCGGCGAAGCCGGCGCGGAAGGCGTCGGCCACCACCGGCAGCAGCACTCGCAGGTCGATGCGCTCGCGGCGGTAGGTGGGCCCGCCGACCTCGGCCAGGGACAGGTCGAAGAGGTCGTCCACCAGCTTGGCCAGGGCCCCCACCTCGGCCTGCAGCGAGCGCAGGGCGGCGCCGTCCAGGGGGCGGATGCCGTCCTCCATGGCTTCCAGCTCGGCGCGCATCACCGCCAGCGGGGTGCGCAGTTCGTGGGAGATATCGGCCATGAAGTCGCGGCGCAGGCGTTCGTTGCTGGCCAGGGTGGCGGCCATGCGGTTGAAGTCGGCGGCCAGCTGGCCGGCCTCGTCGGCCGAGCGCACCGGCAGCTGGATGGCATAGTCGCCGGCGGCCAGGCGATGGGTGGCCCCGGCCACCTGGCGGATCGGCCGCAGCAGGCTGCGGGTGAGCCACCAGGCGATCACCGCCGTGGCCAGCAGGCAGGCCAGGCCGATGAGCAGGCTGGAACGCAGCTGGTTGAGCTGGAAGCGCCGGTCGCCGACGCTGGTCACCGACTGCAGCGGCGCCAGGGCCATCCAGCCGACCACCTGGCCCTGGTGGCGGATCGGCCGCAGGACCATCTCCCGCGGCGGCGCCTTGTAGCCGATGATCAGGCGCTGCGCCTCGTCCAGCAGGGCAAAGCGGACGAAGGCGCCGGTGAGGTCGGAGACGGTCAGCAGGCTGGGGTCGAAGTCGCGGTCCTGGGTCGCCGCGTCGGGGCGCAGCATGTCGAACCACTGTTCGTGGTCGCGGCGGATGAAGTCCCAGCTGCCGTGGGCGGCGAAGGCCCGCTCGGCGCGCGGGACGATGAGTTCCATGCGCTCCTCGGCCTGCTGGTTGAGGTAGCCGAGGAAGCCGTACCTCAGGCTCAGGTAGGCGGCGAAGACCATGCCCAGCACGGCGAAGGCGCAGACCGCCAGCATGGCCAGGAAGAATTTGCTGGAGAGGCTGATTTTCATGGCACCGCCGGGCTCTGTCGGGATGCCGCCATTGAAGCGCGGCCCCCGCGGCCCTTCAAGGCGCGACGGGCAATCTCCCAGGTTTCTGCACAATGCCTGCACATTCGCCGAGCACCCTTGACGCTGAATCCAACCTGGATCGGAGTCCCGGATGTCCCCCCTCGCCCCCCCGCTTTCCTCGCTGGCCCGCGCCCTGTTGCTGGGCGCCGGCCTGCTCGCCCTGGGCGGCTGCCTCGACGACGAGGCGGCCGCGCCGCAAGCCGACCTGCAGGAGGTCGGCATCTACCAGGTGCGCAGCGCGCCCCAGGCGCTCAGCCTCACCCTCCCCGGCCGCGCCAGCGCGCACCTGGTGGCGGAGATCCGCCCGCAGGTCGGTGGCATCATCCAGCGGCGGCTGTTCGAGGAAGGCCAGACGGTGAAGGCCGGTCAGGCGCTGTACCAGATCGACGCGCAGCCCTACGAGGCCGCCCTGGCCCAGGCCGAGGCCAGCGTCACCTCCGCCCGTGCCACCCTGAAGGCGGCCGAGCTCAAGGCCCGGCGCGACGCCCAGCTGGTGAAGATCGACGCCATCAGCGCGGAGGACAACGAGAGCGCCCAGGCCGCGCTGCTGGAGGCCCGCGCCAACCTGCAGTCGGCCCAGGCGGCGTTGAAGACGGCGCGCATCAACCTGGGCTACACGCGGATCGACGCGCCGATCTCCGGGCGCACGGCCACCTCCTCGGTCACCGCCGGCGCGCTGGTCACCGCCGAGCAGACCACCGCCCTGACCACGGTGCAGCAGCTGGACCCGATCTACGTCGACTTCACCCAGCCCAGCACCACCCTGCTGCGCCTCAAGCGCGAGCTGGCCGAGGGCAAGCTCGCCCCCGCCGAGGCGCAGGACGCCACGCGCATCAGCCTGCAGCTGGAGGACGGCAGCACCTACGCCCACGACGGCACCCTGACCTTCAACGGCGTGAGCGTCGACGAGAGCACCGGCAGCGTGACCCTGCGCGCCCTGGTGCCCAACCCCGAGGGCCTGCTGCTGCCGGGCATGTACCTGAAGGCGACGCTGGCCGAGGGCGTGCAGCCGGACGCCATCCTGGTGCCGCAGCAGGGCGTGGCCCGCGACGAGCGCGGCCAGGCCACCGCCCTGGTGGTGGTTGACGGCAAGGTCGAGCAGCGCCAGCTGAGCCTGGCCCGCGCGGTGGGCAACCACTGGTGGGTCGACAAGGGCCTGGCGGACGGCGACCAGTTGATCGTCCAGGGCGCGCAGAAGGTCCGCGTCGGCCAGCAGGTCAAGACCCTGGACGCGCAGCTGACCGCGCAGAACGACGCGCGCGACTGAGGACCCGCCATGGCACGCTTCTTCATCGACCGGCCCATCTTCGCCTGGGTGCTCGCCATCCTGGTGATGCTCGGCGGCACCCTGGCCATCTTCCAGCTGCCGCTGGCCCAGTACCCCAGCATCGCGCCGCCGCAGATCCGCCTCAGCGCCACCTACACCGGCGCCTCGGCCAAGACCATGGAAGACTCGGTGACCCAGGTCATCGAGCAGCAGATGACCGGCCTGGACGGCCTCACCTACATGTCCTCCAGCAGCAGCTCGGCGGGCAGCGCCAGCATCACCCTGACCTTCGACGCCGGCACCGACATCAACACCGCGCAGATGCAGGTGCAGACCAAGCTGGAGCAGGCCAAGGCGCGGCTGCCCGACGAGGTGCAGCAGCAGGGCATCGAGATCCGCAATTCCTCCAGCGACTTCCTGATCATCCTCTCGCTGGTCTCGGACAACCCCGAGGTCGGCGCCACCGACATCAGCGACTTCATCGCCAGCACCCTGTACGACCAGGTCAGCCGCGTCAGCGGCGTCGGCGAGGTGACCACCCTGGGCTCCAGCTACGCCATGCGCATCTGGCTGGACCCGGACAAGCTCAAGCAGTACTCGCTGATGCCCTCGGACATCAGCAGCGCCCTGCAGGCGCAGAACGTCGACACCTCCGCCGGCCAGCTCGGCGCCCTGCCGGCGCGCCCGGGGCAGCAGCTCAACGCCAGCATCAATGCGCGCAGCAAGCTCAAGACCGCGGCGCAGTTCCGCGAGGTGGTGCTCAAGTACGCCAGCAACGGCGCCGTGGTCACCCTCGGCGACGTGGCGCGGGTGGAGCTGGGCAGCGAGAGCTACGACGTGGTCGCCGAGCACGGCGGGCGCCCCTCCGGCGGCCTGGCCATCAGCCTGGCCACCGGCGCCAACGCCCTGGACGTGGCCGAGGCGGTGCAGGCCAAGGTGGCCGAGCTGCAGCAGTTCTTCCCCAGCCGGCTGCAGCTGCGCGCCGAGGTGGCCTACAACACCGCGCCCTTCGTGAAGATTTCCATCGAGGAGGTGGTCAAGACGCTGTTCGAGGCCATCGCCCTGGTGGTGCTGATCATGTACCTGTTCCTGCAGAACCTGCGCGCCACGCTGATCCCGGCGATCGCCGTGCCGGTGGTGCTGCTGGGCACCTTCGGCGTGCTGGCGCTGATGGGCTACTCGATCAACACCCTGACCATGTTCGCCATGGTCCTGGCCATCGGCCTGCTGGTGGACGACGCCATCGTGGTGGTGGAGAACGTCGAGCGGATCATCGCCGAGCGCGGCCTGTCGCCACGGGAGGCCACGCGCGAGTCGGTGGGCGAGATCAGCGGCGCGCTGGTGGGCATCGCCGTGGTGCTCTCGGCGGTGTTCGTGCCCATGGCCTTCTTCGGCGGCTCCACCGGGGTGATCTACCGGCAGTTCTCGGTGACCATGGTCGCCGCCATGACGCTGTCGGTGCTGGTGGCCATGACCCTCACCCCGGCGCTGTGCGCCACCCTGCTCAAGCCCGGCCACGGCCAGCCGCGGCACGGCTTCTTCGGCTGGTTCAACCACAACTTCGAGGCCGGCTCGCGGCGCTACCAGCGCGGCGTCGGCAACCTGCTGGCGCGGCCCGTGCGCGCGCTGGCGGTCTACGCGCTGGTGCTGGCCGGCGTCGGGCTGATGTTCCACAAGCTGCCCACCGCGTTCCTCCCCGAGGAGGACCAGGGCATGCTGATGATGCAGATGACCCTGCCGGTGGGCGGCACCGACGAGCGCCTGCAGGCGGTCACCCGCCAGGTGACGGACTACCTGCTGCAGCAGCCGGAGGTGGACACGGTGCTCACCGTGCGCGGCCTGGGCAACGGCGGCAACGCGCAGAACAGTGGCCGCGGCTTCATCAAGCTCAAGGACTGGAGCCAGCGCCAGGGCGAGGCGCACAGCGCCGCGGCAGTGGCGCGGCGGGCCAACCGGGCGCTGGCCGGGATCATCGATGCCGACGTATTCGTCATCGCCCCGCCGGCCATCCAGGGCCTGGGCGAAAGCGCCGGCTTCGACGTCGAGCTGCAGGACCTCGCCGGCCTCGGCCACGCCGAGCTGCTGGCGGCGCGCAACCGCTTCATCGAACTGGCCCGCCAGGACCCGCGCCTGGCCAACGTGCGCGCCCAGGGCCTGGAAGACACCCCGCAGCTGGACCTGCACATCGACGACCGCAAGGCCGGCGCGCTGGGTGTGGCCGCCAGCGACATCAACGACACCCTGAGCGTGGCCCTGGGCGGCAGCTACGTGAACGACTTCCTCGACGCCGGGCGGGTGAAGAAGGTCTACCTGCAGGGCGACGCCGACAAGCGCATGCAGGCCGAGGACATCGGCGACTGGTACGTGCGCAACGACCAGGACGCCATGGTGCCGCTGGCCACCTTCGTCAGCACCGGCTGGAGCACCGCCTCGCCGCTGCTGGAGCGCTACAACGGCTTCGGCGCCTACGAGATCGTCGGCGAGCCGGCCGCCGGCGTCAGCTCCGGCGACGCCATGGCCGCGGTGCAGGCGATCATGGCGCAGCTGCCCGAGGGCATCGGCTACGCCTGGACCGGGCAGTCCTACCAGGAACGCCTGGCCGGCAACCAGGCGCCGCTGCTCTACGCCATTTCCATCCTCTTCGTGTTCCTTTGCCTGGCGGCGCTCTACGAGAGCTGGTCGGTGCCCTTCGCGGTGATGCTGGTGGTGCCCCTGGGCATCCTCGGCGCCCTGGCCCTGACCGGCCTGCGCGGGCTGTCCAACGACGTCTACTTCCAGGTCGGCCTGCTGACCACCGTGGGGCTGGCGGCGAAGAACGCCATCCTCATCGTCGAGTTCGCCAAGGAAGGCTACGACCGCGGCCAGGACCTGCTCGCCGCGACCCTGGAAGCGGTGCGCATCCGCCTGCGCCCGGTGCTGATGACCTCGCTGGCCTTCATGCTCGGCGTGCTGCCCCTGGCGCTGAGCCAGGGCGCCGGCGCCGGCGGGCGCCAGGCGATCGGCACCGGCGTGCTCGGCGGCATGCTCGCGGCGACCCTGCTGGGCCTGTTCTTCATTCCCCTGTTCTACGTGCTGGTGCAGCGCCTGGTCGCGCGCCGTGCCCCGGCCACCGTCGAAGGAGACGCCTGATGCGCACCTCCCCTCTCCCTCTGCTGCTGGCTTTGCTGCTGGGCGGCTGCGTCAACCTGGAGCCGGACTACCAGCGCCCCGCCGCGCCGGTGGCGGCGCAATGGCCCGGCGCCGCGCCGGCCGGCGCCAGCCAGGCCGACGTCGACTGGCGCGAGTTCTTCGTCGACGCCCGCCTGCGCGACACCGTGGCCCGCGCCCTGGCCAACAACCGCGACCTGCGGGTGGCGGCGCTGAACGTCGAGTACCAGCGCGCGCAGTACCGCATCCAGCGCGCCGAGCTGTTCCCGGCGGTCTCGGCCAGCGCCGAGGGCACCCGCCAGCGCGCCCTCTCCGACGGCACCACGGCGGTCAGCAGCCAGTACAGCGTCGGCCTGGGCGTAAGCAGCTACGAGCTGGACCTGTTCGGCCGCCTGCGCAACCTCAAGGACGCCGCCCTGGAGGACTACCTGGCCCTGGAGCAGACCCGCCGCAGCACGCAGATCAGCCTGGTGGCCGAGGTGGCCAGCGCCTGGATGACCCTGGCCGCCGACCAGCAGTTGCTCAAGCTGGCCCGCGATACCCACGCCAGCCAGCAGAAGACCTACGAGCTGGTGCAGCGCAGCCACGGCCTGGGCGGCGAGTCCGGGCTGAGCCTGGCGCAGGCGCGCAGCACGGTGGAATCGGCGCGCGCCGAGGCGGCCAGCTACGCCAGCCAGGTCGAGCAGGACCGCAACGCCCTGGAACTGCTGGTGGGCGAACGCCTGGACGCCAGCCTGCTGCCGGGCGACACCGGCCTGGACGCCGCGCTGCTGGTGACGGTGCCGGCGGGCCTGCCGTCGAGCCTGCTGCAACGCCGCCCCGACGTGCTCGCCGCCGAGCACACGCTCAAGGCGGCCAACGCCGACATAGGCGCGGCGCGCGCGGCCTTCTTCCCCAGCGTGAGCCTGACCGCCAGCGGCGGCAGCGCCAGCGGCGAGCTGTCCGGGCTGTTCAAGTCCGGCAGCCGCGCCTGGAGCTTCGCCCCCTCGATCAACCTGCCGATCTTCGACGCCGGCAGCAACCAGGCCGGCCTGGACGCCGCGAAGATCACCCGCGACATCGACGTGGCCAACTACGAGAAGGCCCTGCAGACCGCCTTCAGCGAAGTGGCCGACGCCCTTTCCGTGCGCAGCCACATCAACGAGCGCCTGGACGCCCAGCGCGAACTGACGGCGGCCACCGACAAGAGCTACGACCTGTCGCTGGCGCTGTACAAGCAGGGTTCGGACAGCTTCCTGGAAGTGCTGGACGCGCAGCGCTCGCTGTACTCCGCGCAGCAGACGCTGATCAGCCTGGAGCTGGCCGAGCAGGTCAACCGCGTCACCCTGTACAAGGTCCTGGGCGGCGGTTGGCAAGGCTAAGGCTTAGAACAGCCGCGGCAACTCGATACGCACCAACAGCCCGCCGCCCTCGGCGGGCTCGGCGGCGATCCGCCCGTGATGCAGCTGCACCGCCCGGCTGGCGATGGCCAGGCCCAGGCCGAAGCCGTCGGGGCCGGCGTCGGGGCCGCGCTCGAAGGGTTCGAAGATGCGCCCCAGGCGGCTCTCGTCGACGCCCGGGCCGTGGTCGCTGATGCACACCACCAGGCGTTCGCCGCCCTCCACCAGGCTCGCACCCACGCGCACCTCGGTGCCCGCCGCGGTGTAGCGCACGGCGTTGCGGATGACGTTCTCGAAGGCCCGGTAGAGCAGCTCCTCGTGGGCGCGGCCGAGGAACGGCTGCTCGGCTACAAGGCGCACCTGGCAGCCCTTGCCCGCCGCCTCGAAGCGGGCGTCCTCGACTATCTGCGCCAGCAGCTCGACGACGTCCAGCAGGCGGTATTCGCCGCTGTCCTGGCGCGACTGCGCCCGCGCCAGGGTGAGCAGTTGCTCGATCAGCTCGTCCATGCGCCGCGACTCGCGCTCGATGCGCTCCAGCATGCCGGGCTGCCCCGGCGCCTGCCGCAGCAGGCCGATGGCGGCGCTCATCCGCGTCAGCGGCGAACGCAGCTCGTGGGAGATGTCGTGCAGCAGGTGCTGCTGCGCCTCCACCAGCGCCTTGAGCTGCCCGGCCATGCGGTCGCAGTCCTCGGCCAGGTAGACGATCTCGTCGCGGCGCCGCCCCAGACGCGGCTTGACGCGCACCTCGAAGCGGCCCTGGGCGACCTGGCCCATGGCCTGGCGCAACCAGGCCAGCGGCCGCGCCAGGTACTGGCTGAGCAGCAGGGCGAAGAGCGCGCTCATCAGCGTGCCGGTGAGCAGCGGGCCCAGGCTGCGCGGCGGCGGCGCCTGGTCGAGGGTGGTGGCGGCCGAGGCGCGCAGCAGCAGGCGATGGCCGTCCTGGCTGGTGACCGCCTGCTCGAAGCGCACCTGGGCCACGGCGCGCCCGGCCAATAGCGCGCCCTGGGCGTCGTAGAGGCCGACCTGGACGTCCGGCTGCTGCGGCGACACCTCCAGTAGCTGGCGCCCCGCCGCTTCGCCGAAGCGCTGCAGCAGGCGCACCTCGGTGGCCAGCAGCGAGCGCAGCGCCGGGGTGTCGCCGCGCAGCTCGTCGAACATGAAGGCGCCGGCGCCCACCAGGAAGGTCAGGCTGTTGGCCAGCCAGAAGGCCAGGAACAGCTTCCAGAACAGCCGCCCGCGCTTCATTCGACGATCAGCAGGTAGCCCATGCCGCGCACGCTCTGGATCCAGCTGCTGCCGTCGGCGCGCGGGCCGAGCTTCTGGCGGATGCTGCTGACGTGCACGTCTATGCGCCGGTCGTAGCGGGTCAGCGGGCGGCCCAGGGCGTCCAGCGACAGGTCCTGCTTGCTGACCAGTTGCCCGGCCCGGCGCACCAGCACCTCCAGCAGGCTGAACTCGGTGCCGGTCAGCTCCAGCGGCTGGCCGTGCCACAACGCCTGGCGCTTGCCGGGCCAGAGCGCCAGGGCGCCGCTGCCGACGGCCTCCGGCGCGTTGCCGAGCGGCACCTGGGGCTGCACCCGGCGCAGGATGGCGCGCAGCCGCGCGACCAGCTCGCCGGGCGAGCTGGGCTTGGGCACGTAGTCGTCGGCGCCCAGCTCCAGGCCGGCGATGCGGTCGATGTTGTCGCCCCGCGCGGTCAGCAGCAGGACCGGCACCTGGCTGCGCGCGCGGATGCGCCGCAGCACCTCGATGCCGGACAGGCCCGGCAGCATCACGTCCAGCACCACCAGGGCGTAGGCGCCACCCAGGGCCTCGGCCTCGCCTTCCTCGCCGGTGCCCACGGCGGTGGCCTGGAAACCCTCGCGGGCCAGGTACTGGCTGAGCATCTCGGTGAGTTCGCGGTCATCGTCGACCAGCAGTACGGGAATCATGCAGGGCACGCGGTTCAAGGCCTGGAGGGCGCAATGATCCCTTCCGCGGGGCCGCCCTGTCACCGCCGCATGGGCAAACTTTACACATCTTTACCCTGGGTTAACCGCGCCGAACACAGCCCGCTCTTATCCTCATCGGCCGCCAGCCCGGGCCGGGCGGCAGCGCCCGGACGATCGCCGTGCGAACCGTCCGCGCCCCCTGCCACCGCCTGTCTGGAAGTCACGATGCGCCCTACCCGCCTGCTGTTCCCGATCCTGCTGTTCAACGCCGCCCTGGCCCACGCCGCAGGCTTCAAGATCGCCGACATCCGCGTCAACGGCCTGCAGCGCGTCTCCGCCGGCAGCGTGTTCGCCGCCCTGCCGCTGAACGTCGGCGACCAGGCCGACGACCACGCCCTGGTGGAAGCCTCGCGCTCGCTGTTCCGTACCGGTTTCTTCCAGGACATCCACCTCGGCCGCGACGGCAGCGTGCTGGTCATCGACGTGGTCGAGCGCCCGTCCATCTCCGGCATCGAGATCGAAGGCAACAAGGCCATCAGCACCGAGGACCTGATGAAGGGCCTCAAGCAATCGGGCCTGGCCGAAGGCGAGATCTTCCAGCGCGCCACCCTCGAAGGCGTGCGCAACGAGCTGCAGCGCCAGTACGTGGCCCAGGGCCGCTACTCGGCCAACATCGAGACCCAGGTCACTCCGCAGCCGCGCAACCGCGTGGCGCTGAAGATCACCGTCAACGAAGGCACGGTCGCAGCCATCGCCCACGTCAACGTGGTCGGCAACACCGTGTTCTCCGACGAGGACCTGACCGGCCTGTTCGAGCTGAAGGAAACCAACTGGCTGTCCTTCTTCAAGAACGACGACAAGTATTCCCGCGAGAAGCTCTCCGGCGACCTGGAACGCCTGCGCTCCTACTACCTGGACCGCGGTTATATCCACATGGATATCGCCTCCACCCAGGTTTCCATCACCCCGGACAAGAAACACGTCTACATCACCGTCAACATCAACGAGGGTGAGAAGTACAAGGTCCGCGACGTGAAGCTGACCGGCGACCTCAAGGTGCCGGAAGAGGAAATCAGGAAGCTGATGCTGGTCGAGCCGGGCCAGGTGTTCTCGCGCAAGGTGATGACCTCCACCTCCGACCTGATCACCCGCCGCCTGGGTAACGAGGGCTACACCTTCGCCAACGTCAACGGCGTGCCCGAGGCCCATGACGACGACAAGACCGTGTCCATCACCTACGTGGTCGACCCGGGCAAGCGCGCCTACGTCAACCGCATCAACTTCCGCGGCAACACCAAGACCGAAGACCAGGTGCTGCGCCGCGAGATGCGCCAGATGGAAGGCGGCTGGGCCAGCACCTACCTGATCGACCAGTCCAAGCAGCGCCTGGAGCGCCTGGGCTACTTCAAGACGGTCAACGTCGAGACCCCGGCGGTGCCCGGCACCGACGACCAGGTGGACGTCAACTACAGCGTCGAGGAGCAGGCCTCCGGTTCGCTCAGCGCCAGCGTCGGCTTCTCCCAGAGCGCCGGGCTGATCCTCGGCGGCTCCATCAGCCAGAGCAACTTCCTCGGCACCGGCAACTACACCAGCATCGGCCTGACCCGCTCGGAGTACCAGACCAAGTACAACTTCGGCTTCACCAACCCCTACTTCACCACCGACGGCGTGAGCCTGGGCTACAACCTGTTCTACAGCAGCACCGACTACAGCAAGTACTACGACGACGATGACGAGGTGTCGTACTACTCCCTCGACAGCTTCGGCGCCGGCGTCAGCGTCGGCTACCCGATCAGCGAGACCTCGCGCCTGACCTACGGCCTGACCCTGCAGCACGACGTCGTCAGCCCCGGCACCTACAGCGCCGACGAGATCTACGACTTCATCGAGCGCGAGGGCAAGAGCTTCAACAACCTCAAGGCCTCCATCGGCTGGTCCGAATCCACCCTGAACAAGGGCGTGCTGGCCACCCGCGGGCATTCCCAGAGCCTGACGCTGATGGCCACGGTGCCCGGCAGCGACCTGTCGTTCTACAAGCTCGACTACAGCGCCCAGCGCTTCGTCCCGGTCACCGACCGCACCGCCCTGCGCCTGCACACCAGCCTGGGCTACGGCAACGGCTACGGCTCCACCGACGGCCTGCCCTTCTACGAGAACTACACCGCCGGCGGCCTGAGCTCGGTGCGCGGCTTCAAGGACGGCACCCTGGGCCCGCGCAGCACCCCGGCCACCGGCAACTACTCCAGCGCCGGCCAGGCCTACTACTCCGACCGCGACGCCGAGGTGTTCGGCGGCAACATCCTCATCGCCGGCGGCGTCGAGTACCTGTTCCCGCTGCCCTTCGTCAAGGACCAGAGCCAGCTGCGCAGCACGCTGTTCTGGGATGCCGGCAGCGTCTTCGCCGACAAGTGCTACCTGTCCACCACCCAGGGCTGCGGCAACGTCAGCCTCGACCAGATGGCCATGTCTGTGGGCGTCGGCCTGACCTGGTACAGCCCACTGGGCCCGCTGAGCTTCAGCCTGGCGACGCCGCTGAAGAAGCCCGACGGCGCCGAGACCGAGGTGTTCCAGTTCTCCCTCGGGCAGACCTTCTGAGGCACGCAATTACCCGCCTTTACCCCGGCTTAACCCAAGTTCACAGTCGCCTTCCCTATGCTAGCGGCACCTGTTCCGGCGGCCGCCCCGGCCGCCGCCCTGCCACTCAGAACCCGGGACGACCATGGGCCAGACCGACCCCACCGCGCTGCTGGAAGAAGTGCCGCAGCAACTGCTGCACGACGTGCAGCGGCAACTGGCGCGCATCCTCGGCGCGCACTTCACCGCCACCCTCGCCGGCAGCGGCGGGCGCAACGGCGCCAGCCACTACCACCTGGCCATCCGCCACGCACCCAGCGGCCTGTCGGTGGAACACCAGGGCACGGTGGCGCCGCCCTTCATCGAGGAGCTGTTCGCCCTCGCCTGGCGCATGAAGGCCATGCTCGAATCCGCCGAACTGCAACGCCTGGACAAACCCGGCCCGGTACGGCGCCTGGCGTGGATCAGCGAACTGGTCTGCCCGGTAGAGCTGCAGAAGGTAGCCGCCAGCCTCTACCCCTCGGCCCGGGTGCTGCTGCCCCAGGGCTGAGCGACAAGCCAAGCCCCGTAGCCCTGTAGGATGGGTTGAGCGAAGCGATACCCATCACCCCCACCGCATGGGCAGGCACAGCTTCTCGTAGGCGCGAGCTTGCTCGCGAACGGTGCTTACCGGCGACAGCGGTGTTTCGGGTTGACGCCGCCCCCTCACCCCAGCCCTCTCCCGGAGGGAGAGGGAGCCGTCCGGCGCGAGGGGGAAATTCGGCGTCAACCTGTAGGAACGAGCTCGCGAACGGTGCTTACCGGCGACAGCGGTGTTTCGGGTTGACGCCGCTCCCTCACCCCAGCCCTCTCCCGGAGGGAGAGGGGGCCGTCCGGCGTGAACGAGAAATTCGGCGTCAACCTGTAGGTGCGGGCACAGCTTCTCGTAGGCGCGAGCTTGCTCGCGAACGGTGCTTACCGGCGACAGCGGTGTTTCGGGTTGACGCCGCTCCCTCACCCCAGCCCTCTCCCGGAGGGAGAGGGAGCCGTCCGGCGCGAACGAGAAATTCGGCGTCAACCTGTAGGAGCGGGCCCTGCCCGCGATTTCGCGCGCAGGGCGCGCTCCTACATGGGAATGGCGTGGGTGGGGCAGCGTAGGAGCGGACCTTATCCGCCCTACGGATTTTCGATGGGGTTGAGGCTGGAGCGGAGGTTAAGAATCCGTAGAAGACCACCCTCACCCCTCCAGGCGCTCCACCTCCAGGCGATTACGCCCACCAGCCTTGGCACGATACAGAGCCCGGTCAGCAGCATTCACCAACTGCCACTCCTGCCCCCCGGCAACCGTGGCCGGTGCGGTGGCCAAGCCGATGCTGGCAGTAACCACCCCAAAGGGGCTCTCACGGTGCGCCAGCCGCTCACCCGCCAAGCGCTGCAGGAAGGCCCTAGCCACCGCCTCAGCGCCAGCGCTATCAGTGCTGGGCAGAATCACCGCCAACTCCTCGCCACCGTAACGCGCCACCAGGTCCCCCGGTCGCCGCACGCAGGCGGCGAGCAACCCGGCCACCACCTGCAGACAGTCATCGCCAGCCTGGTGCCCGTAGCTGTCGTTGTAGCGCTTGAAGTGATCGATATCGACCAGCAACAGCGACAGCGGCGCCCCCTCGCGGGCACAGCGGCGCGCCTCGGTGGCCAGGGTTTCGTCGAAACTGCGGCGGTTGGCCAGGCCGGTCAGCGCGTCCTGGGCGGCGAGCACGCGCAGCTGGTCGTTGGCCCGCAGCAGTTCTTCGCGGGCGGCGGCGAGCTGGCGGCTGGTGCGAGTGCGCTGGCGGATGTCGATGAGCAGGCGCTGGCCGGTCAGGCCGAGCACCGCCAGCAGCACCAGGACGATGCCGGCGTTGAGCTGGGCCTGCTTGCGCCAGTCCTGCAGGGCCTCCGCCTTGCTCAGCGCCACGGTGGTCACCAGCGGGTAGTGGTCGTTGCGGCGGAACACGTAGATGCGCTCCACGCCGTCGAAGCGCGAGGTGCTGCTGGCGCTGCCGGAGTCGGCGTGGCGCAGGTAGTCGGTGAACAGCGGCGAGCCCGACAGGTCGCGGCCCAGGTCGGCCTCGCGGAAGGGGTAGCGCACCAGCAGTTGGCCGTTGCCCTGGCTCAGGCTCATGGCGCCGTGCTGGCCGATGTCCAGGCGGCCGAACAGGCTGAGGAAGTTCTCGATGCCGAGGGTGGTGGCCACCACGCCGGCGAAGCTGCCGTCGGGGTGGTCAAGGCGGCGGCTGACCGTGATCACCCACAGGCCGCTGGAGCGGCTGCGGATCGGCGGGCCGATGAAGATGTCCCGCGAGGGGTTGTCGCGGTGGTGGATGAAGAAGGCGCGGTCTGCGCTGTTCGCCCCCGGCGGGATGGCGCCGTGGGAGAGCAGCAGCCAGCGGCCGTGCGCATCGAACAGCGAAATGCCGACTACCTGGCTGAGCACCTTCTGCTGACGCTCCAGCAGCCGCTGCAGGCGCGCCAGCTGCGCGGGGCCCAGGCCGTCGCTCTCGATGCGGTCGGCCAGGTCCAGCAGCAGCACCTCGCACTGGCGCACCACGCCCTCGGCGTAGGAGTCCAGCGCCTGGGTGAGGTTGAGCATGTCGGTGTTGACTTCGCCCAGGGTGCGCTCGCGCGCCGACCAGGTCTGCCAGGCGGTCAGCAGGGCCAGGGAGACGCAGATCATGAACAGCAGCAGGGAGGCTACGCGGGTATCACGCTTCACGACATCACGGGCTCGACGCGGGGTAATCCGTAGCGGACGGCATGGCCCGCGCAGCGGGTATTCTAGCCCGCGTGGGCGAATCCGCCCATGACCGGCCGGTCAGGCCGGCGTATCGAGCAGGGCGCTGAGCACCGCGCGCAGCTTGCCCGGCTTCAGCGGCTTGTTCAGCTGCGGGATGCCCAGGCGCTGCAGGGCGCGGCGGCATTCGTCGCTGCGGTCGGCGCTGATCATCACCGCGGGGATCTCGCGGCCGTAGTGGCGGCGCAGGTCGCGCACCAGCTCGCAGCCGGTGGCGCCGTGGTCCAGGTGGTAGTCGGCCAGTATCGCCTCCGGCGGCTGCGGGCCGAGCAGCGCCAGGGCGGCGTCGCGGTCGGTGGCGGTGAGCACCTCGCAGCCCCACTGGCCGAGCAGCGCGGCCATGCTGAAGAGGATCGAGGTTTCGTTGTCCACCACCAGCAGGCGCCGGCCCGGCAGCGGGTCGCCGGTGCTCGGGCGCGGCGCGGCATCGCCGCCGGCGCGCGGCGGCAGCGCCTCGGCCAGGGGCACTTCGAGGGCGAACAGCGAGCCGCGCCCGGGCACCGAGCGCACCTGCACCGCGCAGCCGAGCAGCCCGGCGATGCGGTCGACGATGGCCAGGCCCAGGCCCACGCCCTGGCGCTCGGCGGCGCGGCCGGTGTCGAGCTGGTTGAATTCGAGGAAGATCGCCTGCAACTGGTCCGCCGGGATGCCGCGGCCGGTGTCCCACACCTCCAGGCGCACGCTGGCGCCGCGCCGCCGCGCGGCCAGCAGCACGCCACCGCGCCCGGTGTAGCGGCAGGCATTGCTGAGGAAGTTGCGCAGGATGCGCGACAGCAGGCGCGCGTCGGTGCGCACCGAGAGATTGGGGATGCGCACGCGCAGTTGCAGGCCGGACGACAGCGCCACGCTTTCGAACTCCGAGGCCAGCGGGCCGAGCAGTTCGTCCAGGCCGTGGACGTCCAGGTCCGGGCGGATCGCGCTCTGGTCCAGGCGGGCGATCTCCAGCAGGTCGGTGAGCAGGTTCTCCGCGCCTTCCAGGGCCTGGTGGGTGCGCTCCACCAGTTGCTGCTCGGCACCCGGCAATTGCCGCTCGCGCAGGGTGGCCACCAGCAGGCGCGCGGCGTTGAGCGGTTGCAGCAGGTCGTGGCTGGCCGCCGCCAGGTACTTGTCCTTGCTGTGGTTGGCCGCCTCGGCGGCGTCGCGCGCCTCGCGCAGTTGCTGGTTCAGCGCTTCCAGCTCGCCTGTGCGTTCGGCGACGCGCTGCTCCAGCTCCTCGTTGAGCGTCTGCAGGCGCTGCTGGGCCAGGATGCGTTCGGTGATGTCGGCGACGAAGCCTTCCACCAGGCCTTCTTCGTCGGGCTTGAGCAGCAGGTTCATGAGCACGTCGACGTGGCTACCGTCCTTGCGCAGCAGGCGCGTCTCGTAGCCGAACAGCCCGCCCTGCTCGCGCAGCAGGTCGCGGATGCGGCGCATCTCCGCCTCGCCGCCGGCGAACAGTTGCGTGGCCATGTCCTGCAGGTTCCACAACACCTGCTGCGGGTCGGCGTAGCCGAGCATCCGCGCCAGGGCCGGGTTGGCCGCGCGCAGGCCGTCGCTGAGGCTGGCCTGGAAGATGCCGTGCACGGCGTGTTCGAACAGCCACTTGTAGCGGTTGCGCTCGGTTTCCAGTTCCTCCAGGCGCGCCAGCAGCTCGGGGTAGTGGCTCTTGCGCGTGGAGTGGCTGCCCAGGCCGAGCAGCGCCGCCAGGGCGTCCTGCTGCGGCTCAGAGGGCCTCGCCATAGACCACCTCGACGTCGCGCTGGCTGGATTCGCGGGGGTTGGTGAGGATGCACGGGTCCTGCATGGCGTGGCGCGACAGGAAGGGGATGTCGGAGATGCCCACGCCGTGCGGGCCGAGGGTCTCGTGGAAGCCCACGGCGCGCTTGAGGGCGATCAGGTGCTCGACCAGGCGCTGGCGGATCTGCGCGTGGCCAAGCCCGCGGCAGTCGATGCCGAAGGTCTCGGCGATGACCTTGAAGCGCTCGGGCGCGGCGTTGTAGTTGAAGGCCACCACGTGCTCCACCAGCACGGCGTTGCACAGCCCGTGGGGCAGATCGAGGTAGCCGCCGAGGCTGTGGGACATGGCGTGCACCGCGCCGAGGATGGCGTTGGAGAATGCCAGCCCGGCCTGCATGCTGCCGAGCATGATCTTCTCGCGCAGGGTGATGTCGTTGGGGTTGGCGATCATCTGCACCAGGTTGCCGTCGATCAGGCGCATGGCCTCCAGCGCGTGGCTGTCGGTGAGCGGGCCGTGGCCGGTGGAGACGAAGGCCTCGATGGCGTGGACCAGGGCGTCGATGCCGGTGCAGGCGGAGAGGAAGCCGTCCATGCTCAGGGTGGTTTCCGGGTCGATCAGCGACACGTCGGGCACCACCGCCTTGCTCACCACCGAGAACTTCATGCGCTCGTCCTGGTTGGAGATGATGACAAACTGCGAGACGTCGGCCGAGGTGCCGGCGGTGGTGGGGATGAGGATCAGCGGCGGGCTGGGCACGCGCAGCTTGTCGACGCCTTCGAACTCGAGGATGTTGCGGCCGTGGGCGGCGACGATGCCGATGCCCTTGGCGCAGTCCATGGGGCTGCCGCCGCCGACCGCGACTATCACGTTGCAGCCTTCGCTGCGGTACAGCTCGGCGCCGCGCATCACTTCTTCCACACGCGGGTTGGGCGAGACGTCGGTGTACAGGCAGTGCTCGATGCCCTGCCCGGCCAGGCTGGCCTGCACGTCGCCCACCCAGCCGGCGGCGAGCACGCCGGGGTCGGACACCAGCAGCACCTTGCGGGCGCCGAAGGTCTTGGCGTAGTTGGCGACGGTGTGCCGGCAGCCGGCACCGAAGATGATCTCTGGCGAGACGAATTTACGCAGCAGGCTGAGGTCGTGGCTCATGGGGTGCTTGTTCTTGTTATGAAATGTTTCCGCGAGCCTACTGCATCCTGCGCTGATTGCAATGCGACCTTGGCCCGGCCGTCAGCCGCCCAGCAGCGCGCGGTAGAAGCGCCACTCGGCATCCAGCGCGTGGGCCAGGTTGGCCGCCTGTCGGAAGCCGTGGCGCTCGCCGGGGTACAGGTGGCATTCCACGGCCAGGCCGCGCTGGCGCAGGCTGGCGACCATGGCCTGGGTCTGCTCGGGCACCACCACGGCGTCCAGCTCGCCCTGGAAGAAGATCACCGGCGCCTGGATGCGCGCAGCGTGCAGCAGCGGCGTGCGCGCCCGGTAGCGGCGGGCGTCGCGTTGCGGGTCGCCGATCAGCCAGCCGAGGTAGTCGGCCTCGAACTTGTGCGTCACCCGCCCCAGCGCCAGCGGGTCGCTGACGCCGTAGAGGCTGGCGCCGCCGCGGAAGCCGCCGACGAAGGCCAGGGCGCAGAGCGCGCTGTAGCCGCCGGCGCTGGCGCCGCGGACGAACACCCGCTGGCGGTCGATCAGCCCGTCGGCGGCCAGTTGCACCACCGCCGCCCAGATGTCCTGCACCTCCACCCTGCCCCATTCGCTGCGCAGGCGTTCGCGGTAGGCGCGGCCGAAATTGGCGCTGCCGCGGTAGTTGAGGTCGGCCACGGCGAAGCCGCGCTGGGTCCAGAACTGGATGCGCGCATCGAACACCGGGTAGCAGGCCGAAGTGGGCCCGCCATGCAGGAACACCACCAACGGCGGCCGCCGCCCCGCCGGGCCGCGGCACTGGGCGTTGCGCGGCGGGTAGAAGAAGCCGTGGCCGCGCTCGTTGCCGGCCACCGGGTAGCCGAAGGGTTGCGGGCGCGATAGCTCGGCCTCGTCCAGCGGATGTTCGCCGCCGGCGATTACTTGCACCTGGCCACTCTCGCGGCCGATGGCCAGCAGCGCCGGCAGGCGGTCCTCGGCGGCGGCGATGCAGTAGCAGTGCCCGGCGTCGGCGGCCAGGGCGCGGAAGCGCGAGAAATCCGGGGCCAGGCGCCGTTCGCTGCCATCGGCGGCGCGCAGGATGAGCAGACCACGGCCTTCCTCGAAGCGGCTCAGCAGCATTTCCCCGCCGGGCAAGGGCAGGTAGCTGCGCCCGCCCAGCTGCCAGGGCGCCGGGGCGTGGTCGGCGAAGGCGAAGGCGCCCGTCTGCCCGTCCTCAGCCTCGGGGCGCCACCAGCCACTGCGGTCGCTGAGCCAGTGCAGGCGGCCCTGGTCGTCGAAGCGCGGTTGCTGGATGGATTCTTCGCCGCCCTCGCCCGCCAGGCAGCGCTGCACACCGTCCCGCAGCAGGCACAGGCGCGTGGCGGTCCAGGGCTGTTGCGGGCGGTCCCATTCCACCCAGGCGATACGTGCCGCGTCGGAGCTGGCTGTCGGTGCGGCGTAGAAGTCCGCGCCTTCGGCGATGACCTGGCGCGCACCATCGGCGTCCAGGCGCACGATGCGGTGGACCACGGCATCGCCCTCGCGGCTTTCCTCCACCGCCAGCAGCGCATTCCAGGCCGGCACGTAGTGCAGGTCGCCATAGCGGCACTGCGGGCGCTCGGTCAACTGCCGGGGCGCCTCGCCGAAGCGCAGCCAGCGCACCTGCTGGTCGCCCTCCTCCACCCAGGCCACGCCCTCGGCCGTGGCGCAGCAGGCGCCGCCGCCGTATTCATAGACGCGGCTGCGCGCCGAGACGCCGGGCGGCGTCAGCTCCTGTAGCGCGCCGTCGCGCCACAGGTACAGGCGGCAACGCGCGCTGCGCGGTTCGAACTCCAGCCACAGCAGCCCGCCGTGGGCCGCGTGCAGTTCGGCGAAGTCGCGCCCCGCCGCCACCGCGCGCTCGGCACTCCAGGCGCTGGGCCAGTCGCCATGGGCCAGGCTGCGCACCCTCAGGCCTTGCAGATCAGTTGCGAGGCGCGCTGGTTGCGCCACGTCAGCTGGTCCAGGCCCAGCGGCGCTTCCTCGGCCTGGCGCCGGGCGTCGAGAATCTTCCCGTGGTGGGCCGACTTGGCGCACACCGGGTCGGTGGCGTCGGCGTCGCCGGTGAGCATGTAGGCCTGGCAGCGGCAGCCGCCGTGGTCGCGTTCCTTCTCCGAGCAGGAGCGGCACGGCTCGGGCATCCAGGCGTCGCCGCGGTAGCGGTTGAAGCCGAAGGACTCGTACCAGATGTGCCGCAGGCTGTGCTCGCGCACGTTGGGGAACTGCACCGGCAATTGCCGCGCGCTGTGGCACGGCAGCGCGGTGCCGTCGGGGGTGACGTCGAGGAACACGCTGGCCCAGCCGCCCATGCAGGCCTTGGGGCGTTCCTCGTAGTAGTCCGGGGTGACGAAGATCAGCTTGCAGGGGTTGCCTTCGGCGGCCAGGCGCTCGCGGTATTCGTGGGTGATGCGCTCGGCGCGTTCCAGCTGCGCGCGGGTGGGCAGCAGGCCGGCGCGGTTGAGTTCGGCCCAGCCGTAGAACTGGCAGGTGGCGAGTTCGACGAAGTCGGCCTCAAGCTCTATGCACAGCTCGATGATCCGCCCGATGTTGTCGATGTTGTGCCGGTGGGTGACGAAGTTGAGCACCATCGGGTAGCCGTGGGCCTTCACCGCGCGGGCCATGGCCAGCTTCTGGGCGAAGGCCTTGCGCGAGCCGGCGAGCAGGTTGTTCACCTCCTCGTCGGCGGCCTGGAAGCTGATCTGGATGTGGTCCAGCCCGGCCTCGGCGAACTGCGCCAGGCGCGCCTCGCTCAGGCCGATGCCGGAGGTGATCAGGTTGGTGTAGAAGCCCAGCCCGCGGGCCGCGCCGATCAGCTCGGCGAGGTCCTGGCGCAGCAGCGGCTCGCCGCCGGAAAAGCCCAGCTGCGCGGCGCCCAGCTCGCGGGCCTGGCGGAACACCTCGATCCATTCGGCGGTGGAAAGTTCGCCGCCCTGCTTGGCGAAGTCCAGCGGGTTGGAGCAGTACGGGCACTGCAGCGGGCAGCGGTAGGTCAGCTCGGCCAGCAGCCACAGCGGCGGGCCGGCGCCTTCAGTGCAGCTCGATCCAGAATTGCGCATGGGCCACCTCGAGGAATGCCAGGATGTCTTCGTCGATGCCCGGCACGCCGGGGAAGCGCTTGCTCAGCTCGGCGATGATGGCCGCCACGTCGCGCTGGCCATCGATGCGCTGGAGGATTTCCCCGGCGCTGTCGTTGAGCTTGACCATGCCTTCGGGGTAGAGCAGCACGTGGCAGCCCTGGGCCGGTTCGAATTGCAGGCGGAAGCCGCGGCGGATGCGCGGCACGCTGTCCAGCGCGGGCAGGCTCATCACAGCAGCCCCCTGTGCCAGATGCGCTCGCGGGTCACCGTGTGGTACGGCGGGCGGCCCAGCTCGTAGGCCATGCTCATGGCGTCGAGCATGCTCCAGAGCACGTCGAGCTTGAATTGCAGGATGTCCAGCATGCGTTCCTGGGCCTCGCGGGTGCGGTAGTGCTCCAGGGTGATGCGCAGGCCGTGCTCGACGTCGCGACGAGCCTGGGACAGGCGGCTGCGGAAGTAGTCGTAGCCGGCCGCGTCTATCCAGGGGTAGTGCTGCGGCCAGGCGTCCAGCCGCGACTGGTGGATCTGCGGGGCGAACAGCTCGGTCAGCGAGCTGCTGGCCGCTTCCTGCCAGCTGGCGCGGCGGGCGAAGTTGACGTAGGCGTCCACGGCGAAGCGCACGCCGGGCAGCACCAGTTCCTGCGACAGCACCTGTTCGCGCTCCAGCCCCACCGCCTCGGCCAGGCGCAGCCAGGCCTCGATGCCGCCGGGCTCGCCGGGGCGGCCGTCGTGGTCGAGGATGCGCTGCACCCACTCGCGGCGGGTGTCGCGGTCCGGGCAGTTGGCGAGGATGGCGGCGTCCTTCAGCGGGATGTTCAGCTGATAGTAGAAGCGATTGGCCACCCAGCCCTGGAGCTGCTCGCGGGTGCAGCGGCCCTCGTACATGGCCACGTGGAACGGGTGGTGGATGTGATAGCAGGCGCCCTTGGCGCGCAGCGCCTGCTCGAATTCGGCGGGGCTCATGGCGGCGTTCATCGCGCTCCCTCTACAGGTGGATGGCCATGCCGTCCCAGGCCACTTCGACGCCGCGGGCGTCCAGTTCGGCGCGTTCGGGCGAGGCCGGGTCGAGGATGGGGTTGGTGTTGTTGATGTGGATGAGCACCTTGCGCGGCCCGGGCACGCCGTCCAGCACCTCGAGCATGCCGCCGGGGCCGCTCTGGGCCAGGTGGCCCATCTCGCTGCCGAGCTTGTCGCCCACTTCACAGCGGCGCATCTCGTCGTCGCGCCACAGGGTGCCGTCCACCAGCAGGCAGTCGGCGCGGCGCATCCAGCCCAGCAGCGCCTCGTCCACCTGGCCCAGGCCGGGGGCGTAGAACAGTTTGCCGCCGCTGCCCAGGTCCTCGACGAACAGGCCGATGTTGTCGCCCGGGTGCGGGTCGTGGCGGTGCGGCGAATACGGCGGCGCGGCGCTGCGCAACGGGATGGCGGTGAAGCGCAGGTTCGGGCAGGCGGGCACGGTGAAGGGCACGCCGTCCAGCTCGATCGGGTGGTGGCGCAGGCCGCCGTTCCAGTGCTGCAGCATGTTGAACAGCGGGAAGCCGCTGGTCAGGTCCTGGTGGACCATCTGCGTGCACCAGACGTCGTGCGGGCAGCCCTCGCGCAGGCTGAGCAGGCCGGTGCAGTGGTCGATCTGGCTGTCCAGCAGGAGGATGCCGGCGATGGCCGTGTCGCGCACCTTGCGCGCCGGCTGCAGGGCCGGGAAGGCGGCGAGCTGGGCGCGGATGTCGGGCGAGGCGTTGCAGAGAATCCAGCGCTCGCCGTCGTCGGACAGGGCGATGGACGACTGGGTGCGCGGCTGCGCCAGCACCTGGCCGCTGCGCACGCCGTGGCAGTTGCGGCAGTTGCAGTTCCACTGCGGGAAGCCGCCACCGGCGGCCGAACCGAGAATACGGATGTGCATGACAGTGCCCCGTGGGCAGGGGCCCCGGAAGACCGGGGCCGGGTGGATCAGCGGTTGGCGAAGTACAGGGTCACTTCGAAGCCAAGGCGCAGGTCGGTGAAGCTAGGCTTGGTCCACATGGGTCTGTCCTCTTCTTGTTGGCCGGCGATTCCGGCAGGTCGAGTTAAACACCAGGGGGGAGCCCTCCGAATGATACTTTCGAAGGAGTTTTCCCCCTGATTTGGTAGGGAGGGTGCGACAGCTGTCGCGCCCGCCCGCTACAGGTGTCGCGCGCGGCGCGACAACCGTTCCCGGCGCCGCCCTCGCGCGGCGCGCTGAACCCTGGCGCCGCGCGGGGCGCCTCTTGTCCGTACAGGCGGCACGGGCCTTGCTCGGTTCCTCGCCGTTCGGCGGGCGCCTGACTAGACTTGCCTGCCTGCGCCGGTCCGTTCGCCCGGCAAGCCCCGCCGAACGGCACCTGACAACAACAAAGCGCCGCAGCACGGCTGACGGCGCCCGGGAGTAGTACCCATGAACGAGCATGCCCTGGACAACTGCCCGAACGACCTCGCCAGCTTCATCGCCGACCACTTCGGCGAGCGCGACCTGCAACCGGAGGACGCCATCGCCCGCTCCTGGTACCGCAGCGTGGTGCAGCACCACCTGGACCCGCGCGCCAGCGCCGAGAAGCACATCCTCACCGCCGGCGAAATCCGCGAGCACCAGGCCCAGCACGAGGAATACCTGGCCATCGCCGGCCAGGGCGTCAGCGGCCTGGCCCGGCGCGTCACCCCGGCCGGCTTCGCCGTGCTGCTCAGCGACGAGCAGGGCGTCACCCTCGACGCCCGCCTGCCGGCGCAGCGCGACCGCTATACCCAGGCCGGGCTGATCGTCGGCGCGCGCTGGGACGAGTCGGTGGCCGGCACCAACGGCATCGGCACCGCCCTGGCCGCCGCCGCGCCGCTGACCATCCACCGCCAGGAGCACTTCCTGGTCAGCAACTTCCGCCTGAGCTGCTCGGTGGCGCCGATCTACGACGCCCAGCACAACCTGCGCGGCTGCCTCAACGCCACCTGCCTGAACAGCGGCGGGCCCAAGGAGGCGCAGTACCTCACCCTGCAACTGGTCATCCTCTACGCCCGGCTGATCGAGAACGCCGCCTTCCGCCAGCGCTACCGCGACCGCCTGACGCTCTCGGTGAAGGCTCGCGACGAGGTCGCCGACCTGGCCGCCGAGCAACTGCTGGCCCTGGACGAGCGCGGCCGGGTGATCGGCGCCAACCACGCCGCCTTCGCCGCCAGTCCCGGCGAGCTGCTGGGCAGCCGCATCGAGCAGTTGCTGGCCAGCGACCTCGACCAGCTGCTGGCCCTGAGCCAGGGCGGCGCCCGCGCCGTGCGCCTGCGCACCCTGGGCGACGAGGCGGCGGTGGAGGTCGGCCTGCGCATGCCCGCCGGCCTGCCGCGGCGCAGCGCCTCGCCGGCGCCGGCCAAGGCCGGCGAGCACCCGGACCTGGCGCGCCTGGCCGGCGCCGACCCGCGCCTGCAGGAGGGCGTGCGGCGCCTGCGCAAGGTGCTGGACAAGGGCATCGCCATCCTGCTCAACGGCGAGACCGGCACCGGCAAGGAGGCCTTCGCCCGCGCCATCCACCAGGCCAGCGCGCGCCGCGCCGGGCCCTTCGTGGCGCTGAACTGCGCGGCCATCCCCGAGAGCCTGATCGAGAGCGAGCTGTTCGGCTACCGCGGCGGCAGCTTCACCGGCGCCAGCAAGAAAGGCATGAAGGGCAAGCTGGAACTGGCCAACGGCGGCACCCTGTTCCTCGACGAGATCGGCGACATGCCGGCGCACCTGCAGACGCGCCTGCTGCGCGTGCTGGCCGAGCGCGAGATCCTCCCGCTGGGCGCCGAGACGCCGGTGGCGCTGGACGTGCAGGTGGTCTCGGCGACGCACCAGGACCTGGCCGCGATGATCCAGGCCCGCGGCTTCCGCGAGGACCTGTTCTACCGCCTGGCCGGCATGACCCTGCAACTGCCGGCCCTGCGCGAGCGCAGCGACCGCGAGGCGCTGGTCGAGCAGTTGCTGGCCGCCATCGACCCCGCGCTGCGCCTGGCGCCGGAAGCGCGCGAACGCCTGCGCGCGCAGCCTTGGCCGGGCAACATCCGCCAGTTGCTCAATTGCCTGCGCTACGCCGCGGCCCTGGCCGAGGACGGCGTCATCGACCTCGACTGCCTGCCCGCCGAACTGCATCAGCCGGCCCCCGTCGTGGCCACGCCCAGCAGCGCCCTGGCCGCACGCCTGGACGACACCGAGGCGAGCCACCTGCTGGCCGCGCTGCGCGAGCGGCAATGGAACATCAGCGCGGTGGCCGAGCACTTCGGCGTGGCCCGCTCGACCCTGTATCGGAAGATGAAGAAGCACGGCATCGTCCAGCCCAACGCGTTGTATTGAGCGCATCCCTTTTCCCTGCGTCCGCTTTGCCCGGGGCATGGCCCGTTTCCTACATCACCGGCTGGCGGCGATTTTTTGTAGGAGCGAGCTTGCTCGCGAACCGCATGGCACCGCGTTTGTTCGCGAGCAAGCTCGCTCCTACGAAGAGCAGATCGGCGCAGGGAAAAAGGAGCGGCACGCACCTGGCAAGCACGCGCCGCCCAAGGAGGCACCTATTCCTGTACGTACACCACGTGGGTGTGCGTGTACTCGTACAGCCCGTGCTTGCCGTCGGCGCCGCCGATGCCGGACTTGCGCGTGCCGGCGTGGAAGCCCTGCATGGCCTCGAAGTTCTCGCGGTTGATGTACGTCTCGCCGAAGTCCAGCTCGCGGCTGGCCTTGAGCGCGGCGCCCAGGTCGCGGGTGTAGATGGACGAGGTCAGGCCGTACTCGCTGGCGTTGGCCAGGGCGATGGCCTCGTCGAGGTCGTCCACCACCTGGATCGGCAGCACCGGGCCGAAGATTTCCTTGCGCATGATCTCCATCTCGCCCGAGCAGCCGGCCAGCACCGTGGGCTGGTAGTGGAAGCCGCGGCCGAGGTCGGCCACGGCGCCGCCGGTGATCACCTGGGCGCCCTGGCCCTGGGCCGTGCGGACCATCTGCGCGACCTTGTCCAGGCCGGCCTGGTTGACCAGCGGGCCCATGTCCAAGTCGGCCTGGGTGCCCGGGTCGCCGTAGCGGGTGGCGGCCATGGCGGCGGCGACCTTCTCGATGAAGGCGTCGGCCACCCGGCGCTGCACGTACACGCGCTCGGCGCAGTTGCACACCTGCCCACTGTTGATCACCCGCGAGGCCTTGATGGCGTTCACCGCCAGGTCCAGGTCGGCGTCGGCCAGGACGATGGCCGGCGCCTTGCCGCCCAGCTCCAGGTTCAGCTTGGTGATGTTCGGCGCCGCCGCGGCCATGATCCGCGAGCCGGTGGCCACCGAGCCGGTGAAGCTGATCAGGTCCACCCCAGCATGGCCGGTCAGCGCCTGCCCGGCCCCGCCGCCGGTGCCGCCGACCACGTTGAACACGCCGCGCGGCAGGTCGGTCTCGGCCACCAGGGCGGCGAACTCGAAGCAGTTGATCGGGGTTTCCTCGCTGGGCTTGATGACGATGGTGTTGCCGGTCAGCAGCGCCGGCGCCATCTTCCGCGCGATGAGGAAGAACGGGAAGTTCCACGGCAGGATGCCGGCCACCACGCCCAGCGGCTTGCGCAGCAGGAAGATGTGCTCGCCGGCGCGGTCGCTGGTCAGCACCTCGCCTTCCAGGCGCCTCGCCCACTCGGCCATGTAGTCCAGGTAGTCGGCGGTGAAGGCCACTTCCACCTCGGCCAGCGCCGGCACCTTGCCCTGCTCGGCGGTGATGATGCGCGCCAGGCGCTCGGCGTTGGCGCGGACCTTCCCGGCGATCCGCCGCAGGTAGCCGGCGCGCTCGATAGCGGGCTTGGCCGCCCAGCCCTTCTGGGCCATGCGCGCCGCGCCCAGGGCGGCGTCCACCTGCTCGGCGCTGGCCTCGGGGATGCGCGCCAGCAGCTCGCCGTTGGCCGGGTTGTGCACCTCGATCAGCGCCTCGCCGGCGACGAAGCGGTTGTCGATGTAGTGCTGGTAGGTCGTGACGTCGGTCATCGGGGTTCTCCTGTGGGGGTCGATCACTTGCCGGCGGTCTTCTGCGCGGCGGCCAGCTGTTCCTGGAGGTCGTAGGCGCGCTTGATCAGGTACTGGTGCACCGCCTCGGCCTGCTGCAGGTCGAGGTGGCCCTGGAACGACGGCATGCCGTCGGGGATGCGCCCGCCGTAGACGATGCCGAGGAAGCGCTGGTGGTTCTCGGCGCTGAGGGTGCGCAGGTCGGGCAGTACGCCGCCGCTGATGGCGTTGATGCCGTGGCACTGCGAGCAGCTGGCGTTGAACAGCTCACGGCCCTGGTCGATCTGCGCGGTGGTGCCGGTCAGCTTCGGCGGCTCGGGCTTGCGTCCGGCCCACTTGTACTTGGCCTCGGGCAGCCTGGCGCTGCCGCCGAGCTTGTAGGTCAGCACCTGGGCGTTGGGCTTGACCCCAGCGCGCAGCGACAGGGCGCCGGCGAAGGTGGAGAAGGCGCCGCCCCAGCCGGCCATGAAGGTCACGTACTGCTCGCCGTCCACCTCGTAGGTCACCGGCGCGGCCATCACCCCGGTGTTGGCCGGCGATTCCCAGAGCTTCTTCCCGCTGTCGGCGGCGTAGGCCACCACGCGGCCGTCGGCGGTGCCCTCGAACACCAGGTTGCCGGCGGTGCTCAGGGTGCCGCCGTTGAAGATGGTGCTGTAGGGCACCTCCCAGGCGGCCTTCTGCTTGAGCGGGTCCCAGGCGATCAGCTTACCGGACCAGGAGTCGGCGACCTTGCGCAGGCCCTCCGGGTCCTCGGGCATCATCCCGGTGTTGACGTCCAGCTGGTAGATGCTCTTGAACTTCGAGCGCGGCGGCGCGCCCTCCACGTCCTGGTAGTAGGCCGACATGATGTGCGCCGGGATGTACACCAGGCCGGTGGCCGGGTTGTAGGACATCGGCTGCCAGTCGTGGGCGCCCCAGAACGCCGGCTGGATCAGCAGCGCCTTGCGCTCGGGATCCTTCCAGTAGGCCGCAGCCTTGTCGTCGACGATGGGCCGACCGGTCTTCATGTCGATGCCCTTGGCCCAGTTCACCGGGATGATGTTCTTCGCCGAGAGCAGCTCGCCGGTGGCGCGGTCGATGACGTAGAAGAAGCCGTTCTTCGGCGACTGCATCAGCACCTTGCGCACCTTCCCGTCGATGGGCAGGTCGGCCAGCATGATGTGCGCGGTGGCGGTGAAGTCCCAGGCGTCGCCCGGGGTGGTCTGGTAGTGCCAGACGTACTCGCCGCTGTCCGGGTTGATGGCGACGATGGACGAGAGGAACAGGTTGTCGCCCTTGCCCTCGCTGCGGATGCGCGGGTTCCACGAGGAGGCGTTGCCCACGCCGATGTACAGCAGGTTCAGCTCGGGGTCGTAGGACATGGAGTCCCAGACGGTGCCGCCACCGCCCTGCTCGGGGTACTTGTCGCCGAACCAGGTCTTGCTGGCGATCTCCATGGCCTTGTTCTCCGGCGCCTGCTTGGGGTCGCCGGGCACGGTGAAGAAGCGCCAGTCCTGCTTGCCGGTCTCGGCGTCGTAGGCGGTGATGTAGCCGCGCACGCCGAACTCGGCGCCGCCGTTGCCGATGATCACCTTGCCCTTCACGATGCGCGGCGCGCCGGTGATGGTGATGCTGCGCGAGGGGTCGGTGCGGGTGTCGACGCTCCACACGCGCTTGCCGGTCCTGGCGTCGATGGCCTCCAGGCGGCCATCCAGCACGCCGACGTAGACCTTGCCCTTCCACACCGCCACGCCGCGGTTCACCGCGTCGCAGCAGGCCTCGCCGGCGCGGCTGCGGTCGGACTGCGGGTCGTACTTCCACAGCAGCTTGCCGTTGCGCGCGTCCAGCGCGTAGACGATGGAGAACGGCCCGGTGGTGTACATCACCCCGTCGACCACGATGGGCGTGGCCTCCACGCCGCGGTCGATGTCCAGCTTGTAGCTCCAGGCCAGGCCGAGCTTGTCGACGTTGCCCTGGTCGATCTGCTTGAGCGGGCTGTAGCGCTGCTCGTCGTAGGTGCGCCCGGTGCTCATCCAGTTGCCCGGCTCCTGGTCGGCGGCAGCGATGCGCGCGCCATCGACGTCGGCCGGGGCATCGGCGGCATGCAGGGGTGGGCAGAGGCCGGCCAGCAGCGCGGCGGCGAGTGCGCTGCGGCGCAGGCGCGAGGTGGGATGCGGGTGGGCGTCAGGCAAGGTGAGGCCGGTCGAGCTCATGGAGGGTCTCCGATTCTTGTTGGTGCCACGGATCGGACGCCGTGGCTTGGAGAGGGCTTGAGCAATGGCTGTGCCAAGGGGTGGGGGAATGGCTGTGGGGCAGGAATGGCGGGGGGTTCGGGGGGGTCGGTGG